>NZ_JBFULS010000001.1:0-374567 GCF_054049775.1 Methylobacterium sp. P5_C11
GACCAATGGCCAGGTCGAGCGCATGAACCGGACCCTCAAGGACGCGACCGTCAAGCGCTACCACTACGACAGCCACGACCAACTGCGGGAACACCTCGCCGCTTTCCTGGATGCCTACAACTTCGCCCGGCGGCTCAAGACCCTACGCGGCCTCACGCCATACGAAGCGACCTGCCGAGCCTGGGCAGACGACCCAGGCCGGTTCAGATACGACCCAACCCATCTCACCTCGGGACTGAACACCTAGTCAGGTCCCTATGACGCGCAGCCGCTGATTATGTGCGCTCAGTGCCGCTCGCCACTACCACCCGGCTTCAGCGCCCGCTCGACAGCTACCACGCATGAGTGGGTCTCAGCATCTACACCCGCCTTTGTCGCTTAGGGGCGGCATGGCGGTGTCTCTTGGCGGGGACGCCACCAGCCTTTCCCCCACACCCTCGACGAACCGTCCAATTGACCAAAGTCGAGCTAAGTGCGTCCGATTTTCCAGTGGTACTTCTTCGAAGCGGCCGTTCCGCTTTCGACCATACTACGTCACGTTGGATCGCCGATGCGACTGGAACCGGACGTTCGGCTTGGCGCCCCTTGCGGTCATTTAGCCGAAATCTTACGCTAGTCCAAAGCAGCCACAAAAATATTTTGTCGAAGGAGATGGTAGCCCGCCGGCAAGCGCAGGCCACGAACCTCTGTAAGCAGGCCAAGCGTGGGGCCACCCTCCGGTTCTCGCGCGAGCGCGCGGCCCAGGAGGACCTGCGCGCCGAGGAGACCGAGGACCGCGAGCACCTGTTCTCGCTCGTTGAGAAGCTCTCTGCCGAGAATACTGCCCTATTATTGCTCCGCGCCGAGGTCGCCGAAGCGAAGGTTCAGCGCGTCTAATCCCGGCTTAACACGGTCGAGTACAAGCTCGACCGCTTCCAGGCCGAGGAGTTCTGGGACCGTGTCATGCAGGAGATAGCCGAGTTCCCTGTCGAGCGAGGCCTCCTGACGCCGGCCGAGATCCTGCCGGAGCTCAGGGCCGTGACCCACCGCGGCGCCACCCTGCACAAGGAGCCCCTGACGCCAGGCACCTTCAAGAAGAAGATGGACGTCCGAGTCTTTCATGGTCGGTATTTCGAGCCGCTGGACGAGGGCCGCTATGCCCGCAAGGCGGCCGACAGTGTCATCCTTAGGCCAGGACAGAGGCTTGCTGCACGTGGAGCCGGCCGCCTATCGCTTCACGAATCCGATGTCGGCAGAGGCGCCCTTGAGGTGCTCGGGCTCGCGCTCCTTGCGCTCGGAATAGCGGTCGACGAGGTACTCGGCCCGCCCGCGGGTCAAGAACGTGAACTTCATCAGCTCTTCGCAGACGTCCACCACGCGGTCGTACAGTGGCCCCGGCTTCTTGCGCCCGGCATCGTCGAACTCCCTGTAGGCCATCGGCATCGACGACTGGTTCGGGATGGTGATCATCCGCATCCAGCGTCCCAGCACCCGCAGGCTGTTGACCGCGTTGAAGCTCTGCGATCCGCCCGAGACCTGCATCACCGCCAGTGTGCGTCCGTGCGTCGGTCGCACGGAGCCCTCGCTGAGCGGCAACCAGTCGACCTGGGCCTTCATGACGCCGGCCATGTTGCCGTGCCGCTCGGGGCTAATCCAGACCTGGCCCTCAGACCAGATCGAAAGTTGCCGGAGCTCCTGCACCTTCGGGTGGTCGGCAGTGCTGTCGTCCGGCAGCGGCAGGCTGTGCGCATCGTGGATCCGCACCTCGCCGCCCATCGCCTCCAACCTTGCCAGTCTCGCGCCGGATATACGTGCGGTGTCTGGCGGCGCGAGCTCACTCGCTCCGTCGAAAGCCTGGGCGGCAATGCCAGCACCCCGACCATCACGATGAACTCGCCTCCAGTCGTGTATTGATTTTACTGTACGATGCTGGATCGGTTTGCCCACCTAGGCCGTTAGGGGCCTATAGATGGACTCAATGTGGTCGTGCTTGCATTTGCCGGGGAAGCACCCTGAGATGCCTCACAACCAGTTCCGGGTGACGCTAGAAACCCGCGACGGCCGACGCGTCCTCACCGCGGCCGCTGAGCACAAGGCCGCCCTGATGGCCGAATCTGTCCTGCGCCTCTACGCGGGCGAGCCTTTCACGGGCGGCTTCAGTGCCGAGTGCGCGGACCGCGAGGCGAGTTGCCGCATCGCCTTCTGCCTCACGGATCTGGTCCTCGAACTCGATCTGGCCTGAGACCGGATCCGAGACGCCAGGCGCGGATTGCCCCGGATTCTCAGCTGCCAGACCGCGGCCGTTCAACCATCCCGATTCGCGGCCGTCATCCCGGTCGCGAGCGCGTCGGTGTCGAAGTCTCCGACGAGGGCGTTGCAAACCCTACGCGAGCTCGGCGACGAGCACGGCTCGGGCGCGGCTCACCCGGCTTTTCACCGTGCCGGTCTGACACCCCATCACCTCGGCGGCCGCCTCATACGTGAGGCCTTGTGCGCCCACGAGCAGCAATGCCTCGCGCTGAAGCTCGGGCAGCTTGCCGATATGGGACCAGACGGTCTGCAGGTCGGAACCGTGCTCTTGGGCCGCCGGAGCCATGAGTTGCGCCGCGGCAGCGCCATCCACATCCTCGACCTCGCGCTTCCGCTTGCGGCACTCGGTGTAGAACTGGTTGCGCAGGATGGTGCAGAGCCAAGCCTTCAGGTTCGAGCCTGTTGCGAACAGGTTTTGGTGAGCCCAGGCCCGCAGGACGGTCTCTTGCACCAAGTCGTCGGCGCGCGAGGCGTCGCTGATGAGCGTTAAGGCGAACGCGCGCAGCCCAGGAAGCGCTTTGGTCAGCTCCGCGCGAAAGAACAAGGCTCTCTCGCGGCTCTGCCCCTCCAGAGCGGCGTCGAGCTGCGCCACGAGATCAAGCAGACGCTGCGGTATCTGCGCCCATGTCAGCGCTTCGTAGGCGCCGCGCAGATGGGCGCCGAGATGATCCCGCACACCGGGAGGGAGTGAGGCCGTATCCAGGAAGTCGGGTGGTTTCGGCCAGCCAGATGCCGACCCTTCGCTCATCAACCTGTCGGTCAAGACATGTCCTATCAGGACATCCGCCGTACTGCCGAGCCCCGGTCCATCGTGCACGTCGTCCGACGTGACGGCGCGGAACGATGGGCCATCCAGCGATGGCGTCCCGGAAATGCGCGTCTTCAAGCGTCCACCCTCTGCCATAGGCCCCGCCACCTGACTGTACAGTGAACATCTAACCCTGCAAGCCGAGGATCGTTCTGTGAGGCCTGTGCGTTTGTGGTGGCTTCGTTCGGTCGGCAGCGGAGGTTGGTGAGACGAGCAGGAGCCGCTAGGATCGTCGCGTTCAGCGATGCCCGGACCTCGGGCCGTGCCAAACGAGGGGCTGGTCGAGAACGGCGCTCGATCGGGGCGCTGCCGGGGACGGTTTTGGATCGCTCGGGTTGTCGTTCGAAAAGGAACCTCTTGGCAGCGACGATGCCACAAAGTGTAGTCTATCGAATCGAAGACAGGTCGGACGGCCGTTTCGATGTTGTCGTGACGCTCGCATCCGGCAAGGTCTTCAAACGTTCTGGATGCGTCACGCGGGCCGAAGTCGATGTTTGGATCGACGGGTTACGGATCCTGATGGCGGCGGTTGGTGCGCCAGTATCGTCGGCCGACGGCACGTCGCAGGAGGCGTCGCGCCTCGGATCGCAGACGGCGCACGATGCCGATCAAACCACGTCTTGAGCGTGGGCCTTGCCTCCGTCCGCCTCGGAATCTGCTCTTCCACGCACCCGCGCCCCAAGGGCGAACGACGGCCTAAGCTTCGTCGCCCCCGGCCTGGGCGGTGAGATCGCCGAACAGGATCTCGTACGTCATCGGATCGTAGAAGCGCATCACGTTACGGACGAACTCCCGGGGCTCGATTTTCAGCGCCTCCGCCCAGGCCCGGTAGCGATCCGGAGGAATGCGGCCGCGCCCCGTCTCGAGTTGCGAGATGAACGTATAGTATTCCGCACCCACGAGAGCGGCGAGCTGCCGTTGCGACAGGCCCTGCGCTTCCCGCAATTCCTTCAGATACCGCCCACCTTCGCGACGCAGCTCCAGCACCTCCTCCGAGTCCAGGCGTTGGTAATGCGCATACACGAGGTTTTGCCTTCCTGCGTGCGATCGCGGCTGCACGCGGTGCTTATACAGTAAAAGCCATATAGCTGCGACGGCCATCCCCTGTCCAGACACCGGCCGATGAACGTCGTCGCTCCCGCGACGAGATGCTTGGCATGCCTCCGAATGGCCCTATCATGTCGATCTCGGGGACCAACATGGAAGAGGGTGCCGGTGGCCAGCCTGCCATATGGTGTTCCTGATCAGCCGCTCGGGCGTGGCGACGATCGGACCCTTGGCTCAAGGGTGCGGAGGTCGGCGTCCGGTGGTCGCCGGCGCGATGACTTCGCGACGTTGGGTTTTGAAGGCCGCTGATTGCGCCGGTCGATTGCAGGACGAAAGCAGTATGGGCGATCACTCACTGCCGTCGACCTTGACCACCGGCCTGCGCGCGCTTCGACCGGTTCTAGCGACGGCTGTGATCTTCGGATTGTTCATCAATCTGCTGCTCTTCGTCAGCCCGCTGTACATGCTTCAGATCTACGATCGCGTCATTCCGAGCCGCAGTGAAACGACGCTCATCGGGATTACGCTGATCGCCGCGTTCGGCCTTGCCGTTTACGCGACCTTGGACATGCTGCGGTCGCGCCTTCTGGTGCGTGGCAGCGTGATCTTCGATCGGGAGATCGCCGATCCGATCTTCGATGCCGCCCACCGCGGCATGCTGATCCGGCCCGGCGCGCGCCACGACACGGCGCTGCGCGACGTGGATGTCCTGCGCGAGTTCCTGACCGGCAGCGGGATGCTGGCGTTCTGCGACCTGCCCTGGATCCCGATCTTTCTGCTCGCCTGTTTCGTGCTGCATCCTTGGTTCGGCTGGATGGCGCTCATGGGCGGCGGCACGATCCTTGGGCTGACGTTGCTCACCGAGATCGCGACGCGCTGGACACTCAACGCTGCCAGTCAGGCCTCGCGCGAAGCGGGGCAGCAGGCCGCCACCGTCTTCCGGAACGGGGAAGTGCTGCAGGCCATGGGCATGCTGGCGTCGCTGCGCGGTCTCTGGCGTCGGCGCCACGACGACGTCCTGGTCCTTCAGGCCCGTGCGAGCGATCGCGCCGGCCTGATCGTCGCCGGGACGAAGTTCGTCCGCATGCTCCTGCAGACCCTGGTTCTGGGGGCGGGCGCGTACCTCGCCATCCGCCGCGAGATCTCCGCCGGGTCGATGATCGCCGCGTCGATCATCATCGGCCGCACGCTCGCGCCGATCGAGGCCGTCGTGGGCAACTGGAAGGGCTTCACGGCCGCCCGCGCCAGCTACCGGAGGCTGACGGATCTCATCGACGTCGCCGGGCCGGAGACCCGCCGCCTGATGCTGCCGCGCCCGCAGGGCTCGATCCAGGTCGAGAATATCTCCGTGGCGGCACCCGGCTCGACGCGGCCGATCCTCAGCGCGGTGAGCTTCCGGCTCGAGCCCGGCAGCCTCGTAGGCATCATCGGCCCGAGTGCGGCCGGCAAGTCGACCCTCGTGCGCGCCCTGACCGGGGTCTGGCCCCTGCTCGACGGCACCGTGCGCATCGACGGCTCCGACTTGCGTCACTGGGACAAGCAGGCGCTCGGCCAGCACGTCGGCTACCTGCCCCAGGACGTGGAGCTGTTCGACGGCACGGTGGCGCAGAACATCGCGCGGTTCGCCGCCGAGGACGACGCGCGCGTCATCGCGGTGGCCCGGAAGGCGGGCTGTCACGAGCTCATCCAGTCCCTTCCGGACGGGTACAACACGGTGATCGGGCGGGACGGGCACGGATTGTCCGGCGGCCAGCGTCAGCGCATCGCGCTGGCCCGCGCTCTCTACGGTGAGCCGAGCTTGTTGGTGCTGGACGAGCCGAATGCGAGTCTCGACCAAGTCGGCGAGGCCGCGCTGATGCGGGCCGTGGCGGAGCTGAGGCAGTCGGGCACGACGGTGGTGATCGTGACCCACAAGGTGAGCCTGCTGGCCGAGGCTGACCGCGTCCTGCTCATGAGCGGGGGCACCTTGCAGACCGACGGCGCCGCGGAGCAGGTTCTGTCACAGATCACCGGCCCGCGCCCGGTCCCGACCCTGGTGCCGCCTGCCGCTCCCCCGGCGTCCCAGGGCCGCCGGGATTCCGAGGTGCAGCGGAGCGCGGGATAGGCGATGACCCTCTCGCGAGCTGCGATGCCGAGCCTGTCGCCCCCGCAGCGCACGCCTGACGTGGAGCGGGCGGGCGGCGGTCCGACCAACTGGCGCGTGTACGCCGTCGCCGGCTACGCCGTGATCGTCGCGACGTTCGGCGTCGTCGGGAGCTGGGCCGCCACTGCGCGCCTCGACCGGGCGGTCATCAGTCCCGGCATCATCGTCGCGGAAGGCAGCCGCAAGGTGGTGCAGCATCTCGAAGGCGGCATCGTGCAGGAGGTGCTGGTGCGGGACGGGCAGACCGTCCACGCGGGCGACGTCCTGCTCCGCATCGATCCCGTGCAATCGCGCGCCAGCAACGATTTGCTCCGCGGCCAGCTCGACGCGGCCCTAATCCTCGAGGCGCGGTTGCGCGCCGAGCAGGAGCAGGCGCCGGATCTGGTCCTGCCGCCGGAGATCGCGTCGCGACGGAATGACCGGGCCGTGGCCCGCATGATCGACGACCAAGCCAGTCAGCTGTCGGAGCGGCGCGCGTCGTTTCACGCACAGCTTGGGCTCATTCAGGCGCGCGTCACGCAGCTGAAGACCGAGATCGCCGGGCTCGCGGTCGAGAAGGCCTCGGTCGAGCAACAGGTCGCCCTGATCCAGCAGGAGCTGGAAGGCCTGCGCGGCCTGCGCGAGAAGAACCTCATCCCGCTCTCCCGCGTCCTGATGATGGAGCGGGAGCACGCACGCCTCGCGGGTGTGATCGGGCGGTCCGTGGCCGAGACCGCCAAGGCGCAGAACGGCATCAACGAGGCGGGGATGCAGGCGGCGCAACTCAAGCAGAAGCTCCAGGAGACACTAACGGCACAGCTTCTGGACGTCCGTCAGAAGAGTTCCGAACTGCGCGAGAAGCTGATCGTTGCCCAGGATATTCTCCGGCGGCACGAGGTCCGGGCCTCGCATCAGGGCGTCATCCAGGGATTGAAGGTCTACACGATCGGGCAGGTGATCCGCTCCGGCGAGCCGCTGATGGAGATCGTCCCGACCAACGACCGGCTCGTGATCAGCGTCCAGTTCGCGCCGAACGATCTGGAGGCCGTCCATGCCGGCATGCGCGCCGAGGTCAAGTTCCCGGCCTTCCAGACGCGCCGCACGCCCGCCATCTTCGGAACGCTGACCCTGGTCTCGCGCGATCGCCTGCTCGATGAGGGGACGAAGCAGCCTTACTTTGCCGGCACGGTCGAGATCGACGATCACCAATTGCCGGACGACGTACGGCCCCGTCTCCTGGCGGGCCTGCCTACCGAGATCGTCGTGTCAGCCGGCGAGCGCACGGCGCTCGACTATCTGGTTGCGCCGTTCTTCGAAGCCCTCGGACACGGTTTCCATGAGCGTTAAAGCCTGTTCGTCAGTCCACGTGCGGAAGTGAGGTCCCAATGGGTGCGGTCATCTCCTTCTTCCGGCCCGCATCGACCAGCCAGGGCGGCTGGTCGCAGCAGGAGCTCGCGGAGTTCTACCGCGTCGAGGCCGCGCTGATCCGGGCCGGCCTGCAGATCGGCAGCGAGCAGGGTCTGAGCGACGAGGCGGAGCCCTGGTTCGTCTTCTGCCGGCCCGACGGCGACGCGATCATGCATTTCGCCCGGATCGACGGCAGCTACTTCATTGCCTCCGAAGTCTTGGACAGCCCGATGCGGGGCAGCGACTTCCGTGTCCTGATCAACCAAGTCGCCCAGCGCTACCCGGAACTCCTTCCAATCCCGCAAGGAGCCGACGGAACGAAGCTCTCGGTCCATCCGGCCGCCCTGCTCGCCGCTCTCGTCGCGGCTGCGGCTTTGAGCCTGTCACCCCATAACGCGTTCGCGGCTGACCAAGAGCACGCGGGCGACGGCCCGGTTCCGGCCGGTCCATCGGGCCAGACGCTCCAGCACCGGGCGGCGGGCGCCGGAGATTCCGGCGACGCCGATGAGCGCGACAGCCATCGCAAGCAGTTCGGCGTCATCGTGTTCTCCGCGATGGTCTTCGCGGCCGATGCCTTCGCTGCCGACCATGGCGAGCCGGCGACGGAGCCGGGCCTGTCCTTCGGCTCAGCGGGCGGCAACGCTGTCGCCTCGTGGGAGCAGGGCAGCGTCCCGGTGCCCGCAGGCGAGGCGATCCGCACCGCGAGCGCGGGTGTGCCGCTCACGTCCGGCGCGAGCGGCCAGGCAGCGAGCGGGACTGCCGGTTCCACGACGGCCGAGCCGATTTCGGCCGCGCCCTCCCAACCGGGCAGCACCGATGTCAGAGCCATCGGTCCGGGACATCCGACGCTCGTGCACGGTCCTGCCTGGGCAGGCCTGGAGCCCGCATATCAGGCATCGGCCCAAGCGGCGGAGGCGGGCACACCCCGAACCGCAGGGTCGTCAACGTCCCCGGAGGCCTGGTCGGACGCCGGTGCGGCCGCATCGGGCAGCGCCGACGGTGCGGGGCAGGCGGGCCCGTCGCCCGCCACAAATGGTGAGACCGCGTCTCAGCATCAGAGCGCAGCGCAGACAATCGGGCATTCAGCGCCCGAGACGCCGTCATCGCCGATCGACGGGGTCACTGCGACGACGCAGGCCGACCTGACTCGTTTGGCGCCTGCGCGGAGGGAGGACGGGACCGGGGGACAGGAGCACGCCGCTCGGGGCGGCCCCGCTCCAGAGGGAGAGGCCTTGAGTGCCGCGAACGCGGTTGGAGATCCGGCTCATCCCGGCAGAAGCGAGCCGGATCAAAACCGGCCCGGCGCCGAGGGTCATGGCGGCGCCAACGGCACGAATGCGGGCCATCAGTCCGGCGCGTCGCAGGCCGATGCGAACGGCGCGGATCCAGGCTCTGCTCAGGCCGACGGGTCGCCCGGCAAGAGCGGCGAGGCACCGGGTCAGCTCAAGGAGGCCGGATCGGTCACCCATGGTACCGAGGGTCACGGTGCGGCCAACGGCGCGAACGCGGGCCATCAGGCCGGCGCATCGCAGGCCGATGCGAGTGGCACGGATCCAGGCTCTGCTCAAGCCAGCGAGACACCCGGCAAGAGCGGCGAGGCACCGGGTCAGCTCAAGGAGGCCGGATCAGCCACGCACGGCGCCGAGGGTCATGGTAGGGCCAACGGCGCGAACGCGAGCCATCAGTCCGGCGCATCGCAGGCCGATGCGAACGGCGCGGATCCAGGGCACGTCCAACCCGGCACCGAGGCTCAGGGCGCGCCTCACGCCAACACTGCTGCGGCGGCAGATCCTGGGCCGCACATAAGCTCCGGGCAGCCGGTTGATCCGCCAGGTTCGGGCGCATCGCCCGCCGTGAGCGGTGGTCAGCCGTCCTCCGTCAGCCAGACATCCCATGCCGGTGGGCAGAGTCAGGCGCAGCCGCTGGCAGCGCAGGTCGACCCAGCCGGAAACCTCGTGTTCTCATCCGATGGCCAGCGCGGGCTTGCTGCCGCGCCAAGCCACACACCGGCCGAGGCTGGGTCGCATGGCAACGTCGAGCTGATCGGGCTTTCGGATCAGGGCACGAACGCGCACCACATCGATCTGCACTCCTGATGGCGCGGTCGAGCACGCGACCGCTCGGGAGCTTCAGAGCCGGCTGGACGTGGACCCTTAATTAACGGAGCCGGCCGGTCGCTCTGCGGCGGCCATGCCCGGATCGGGGAGTTCGCGGTCCATGTCGCGCCTGTGGGACAAGATGCTGTTCCGCATCATCGCGAAGGCCCATGCCTTCAAGTCGTTGCTCGAGCGGTATTGATCCTGGCTCTGCCAAGCCCTGAGAAGCGTCTCTTGGACGAGGTCTTCGGCCTTCTCTGCCGCCTGCGTGACCGATCTCGCAAAGTGCCTTAGTTCGGGCAGCAGCCGCAGAAGGTCATCGCGAAACACGTCCGGGTCAGGCGCCGGCTCCGCATCCGCCCGATCGATCTGCCCATGCAGGCTGTGCAGGCGAAGGTCCGCGGTGCAGGTTTGGGCGCGCGGCAAGTCCGGCCGACCTTCGACCTTCGGATGCGGCGGCGTTCCGCTTTCATCAGCGCAGGGCTGTGAATGGGTATCTGGATGGAGCGGCATGGGGTGATTGATCCTGATCTCACCATGCAAAATCGTACAGCGAGTATACGATAGAGGTTTGCTGTATGGCTAGCTGCGCATACGCGCCCGGCGTTCTGCTGCCACCCGTTGAAGGTGGTGGTGCGCCTGTCGGCTTCCCGGCGCGTGCTGGATGAAGCGGACGCCGCTGTGGCGACCATTCCCGATTATCCCCGGACGTTGAAGCATGCGTATCGACAAGGCCGGGAGGGGATGAGGGGCGAAAGGCACAGCTCTTTTCACCTGCCTCTCGCACCGTGAAGCAGACCGCTGGTCAGGCCGGCGTGGATACGGAGCGTTGTGGCGTCGTTTAGATGCGCCTGCTCATGTTGCGGCCATTCATGCCCTCGCACCAGCAGCTGCCCTTCTTGACCTTGCCGGTATGGCTCGTCGCCATGCTGTTCTTTCCGCACATCATCGCGCCTTTGCCTCCGCCACAGCAGCTCATGGCCAAGGCGGGGGCCGCACTGAGCATTAGCAGGGCGGCAGTGGTCACGAACAGGCTTTTCACAGGACGTCTCCTCTCAGCTCAGCGGTCCCGGCGGCAACGCTGCACCTTGCCATCGTGGCAACGTCAACCCGCTTCATAGGGGCACGCTCGCTGCCCACCCACCGCAACATCCGGGCGTGATCGACGCCCCGCTCGGTTGACGGGGCCGGAGCAGGGTTCCTTCGGACCGCTGGTCAGGCGGTCAGGATCGCCCAGCCCTTTAGGCCGAGGCTCACCCGCACGCCGCCCGTGTCGCTGACGAGTTGACCCTCTCCCATTTCGATGCGCTGAGCCTCCGGTGCGGGCAGCGATACCGGCTCATCTCGCCGCGCAGCAGTTTCCAGAGTTGGGGAACTCGTCGAGCGAGGTCCGGTGCAGCACCTCACCGATGGTGGTGATGCGCGGGTCGTCGGTGAACTCGTTCGTGGCGGCCCATTCGGCCCGGGACTGCGGGTTAGCGGAAAGATGTGCGGTCAGCACCGCCCCGCCGTCGGTGATTACGGAGCGGAACCTTAAGCAACCGAAGCGGCGCCTGTGACGGCCCACGCGCACGTGCCGGTGGATCGGCGGGTTGCGGTCTCCGGCAAACACCAGACCGGCAATCAGCAGCAAGAGCGGCAGCAGCAGGAACAGCGCGCTGGCCGCCACAGTGATGTCCAGCCCGCGCTTGGCCGCCCAGGCTGCTTCGAGTCAACTGAGGGCCCTAGTTGGATCGGAGTAAGCGTCCGCTTTTGCGGTATGCCCACTCCGAAGCGGCCATTCCGCTTGCGGCCAGCATCTGCCACCACGAAGCGCCTGCCTGAACGTCTCAGATGGGTGGATTGCCGCCGGTCCGCTTTCGGGCAGTAATCGATGGAAGCGGCATCGCCTGAGTGCCCAGTCACGACCCTTTGCGGAACCTGGGAGCGTCCGCTCTTAGGCTCTCGTGAAGCAGCGTCAGACGACTGGGCTGGGTGTTTTTCTGCCGGTCCGCTTTCGCGTGTCTTTGGGCGAGAAGCGGACGGCAGAGGATACGCTTCTCGCCGTATCAGCGTTGATCAAGGCGCTGCTTGGCTTCCGCCGCGACTGGGGTGAACAGGTTGACGAGCGTGCCGTCCGGATCGCGCAGCAAGATCRAGCGGTTGCCCCACGGCATCGTCGTTGGCGGCTGCACCACCGCCACGTCGATGCCAGACGTGAGCCGCGCGTGTTCTACATCCACGTCGCCAACCCGAAACTCGATGATCGCGCTTCGATTGGCTGCGGCCTCTGCGACATTGTCGCCACCGAACAAGGCTAAGGTGCGCGTGCTCCCGATCGCCAGCGTCGCGCCCGGCGTGTGGATCTCGGCAAAGTCAGGCGTGTAGCGCGTGGCGGCAAGCCCCGTCACGGCTTCGTAGAACCCGACCAGACGGTCGACATCGGCGGTAATGATACGGGTAGAGGCGAGATGCACTTCGTTCTCCTGAGCAAGCGCGGCTTTGCGACCGCCGGAGATGGGCGTAACTGAACCCTGCTGACACCATCCTGTCAGCATGGATGAGCCGATGCGTCGCGCAGATCGCCTGTTTCAGATCATCCAAATCCTGCGCCGCTCGGTGAGGCCGACCACGGCCTCGATGCTGGCCGCCGAACTCGAAGTGACGGTCCGCACGGTCTACCGCGACGTGGCAGATTTAATCGCGCAGCGCGTGCCGATCCGGGGAGAAGCAGGGATCGGCTACGTCCTCGACCGCGACTACGACATGCCGCCGCTGATGCTTAGCGCCGACGAATTGGAGGCGGCAGTGCTTGGCGCGCAGTGGGTCGCGGATCGGGGTGATCCGGGGCTTGCAAGCGCGGCGCGCGATCTGCTCGTGAAGATCGCGCACGTTGTACCCGACCATCTGCGCCCGTTCATCGCGGATCCGAGCGTCGGCGCTACTCTCGCCCGCGACAGGTCCGTCGATGGGCTCGATATGGCCCGGCTGCGTGCTGCGATCCGCGCGGGGTACAAGGTGCGCATCCACTACCGCGATGAGGCTGGCCGCACGAACGAGCGCGTCATCTGGCCGGTGATCGTCGGCTACGCCGATACCATCCGCCTGCTTGCCGCGTGGTGCGAACTCCGGCAAGCCTTCCGCCATTTCCGGGCCGACCGCATCGAGGCAGCGGTCTTTCTCGATGAACGCTTCGAGCGACGGACCGGCGATCTCCGGCGAGATTGGAAGCGCCACTTCGAGATCGAGCGCGGCGTTCGCCTGCCCTGAATATCTGGCTGTGGGTCGTAGCGCGAAACATTCAGAACGGCGAGGCCGGGTCGGATGCGGTACGTCCGCTTCCCGGCAAAGAGCCAAGGTCTGCTCCCCACCCCGAGCCGAAGTTGGCGGACGGCTGAGGAACGACCGCTTTGGAGAAGCGCCAACGACGGTCCGAGCGGCTGGGTTGGGTCGGAAGCCGCCCATAGAATGGCCAAGCTGGTGAGTTCAGACCCTAAGGTTGCCCGACCGTGTCGGCGGCAAATGCCTTTCGAGATCCCAACGGCCTCGGTTGTCCAACGGTGCTATCCCGCGCCGTCTGCCGTTCCATCTCGGAGTTCAGTTCAGCACCAAGAAGGACGATGACTATCGAGATCCAGATCCAGGACATGAAGCCAATGCCAGCTCCGAGAGAGCCATAAATTCGGTTATAGCTGTCGAAGGTTGCGACATACCAAGAGAATACGGCCGACGCGCCTACCCATCCGCTCGCCGCAACGGCACTACCCCAACTGACCCATCTCCACTTTGCCTCACGACGGCTTGGGCCATATCGATAGACAAGCGAAAGGCCGAGGCTAACGAGGAAGATCAGGGCTGGCCAACGCATGATCCGGATCACTGTCTCCGTTCGTGCACCAAAGCCGATCTCGTTCAGAAGAATGGGAACGCCCACCACGATGCCGATAGCGGCCACTGTGACGATGGCTCCGGTCGTCGTGAACAGGAAGGTGGTCGCGTAAACACGCACCAGGGTTCGATTCTCGCGCTCCCGATAGATGACGTTCAGTGCGTCGAAGAGGGCGACAACCCCTGAGTTGGCGCTCCAAAAGGCGATGAAGAAGCTGAGCAGTGAGGCCGTGCTGAGGGTCCCTGTGCCCTGTTGGGCAACGTGCTGAAGCTGGGCCGCAATCAGATCGAGAACGCCGTCGGGTAGGACCCCTTTGAGCACGCTTAAGTGCTGGCCAATAACAGCAGGATCTGCGAACAAGCTGTAGAGTGATACGATCGTCGCGATGCCTGGGAACGTGGACAGAAGGGCGAAGAAGGCAACGCCACCAGCCGTTGAGAGAACACGGTCGCGAGGGACCGCCCAGAAGACCCTCTTAAGAATGTCCCGCCATCCAGCGGGAGGTATTTCGGACGGCTGGGCCGCAGAGCGGCCATGGCCAGGCTCACGAGCCCGCTCTTTCGCTATCCTGATTGTTTCCTCATCGGGAACACGCGTGCTTACCGAACGCCAATCATCACCGTCTGCCTCTTCTCGGTTCATGAGACGGCTCACAGTGCGAAAGCGGGCTCTATGTCGAGCTTAGCCACCTTCCCCTCAATGGGCCAATAGGCCCATCGTTCGAGGTTTCCGTGTGCCTATGGCTGATGGGTCTCACCTGTGAGAGCGGCCCGCTCCAGAACGCTTGAGGCCGAAGGCTTCTCTGCCAACGGGCGTGATGACGTCATGCAAGCAGCAACGCCGTCACTAAACGGCATGCCCATCTCGGCTCCTATCTGCTTGGATGGACGGCGTTTCGTATTCGAGTCAAATCCGCTCCCGACTCTCTGCCGACCGCGGAAAGGTCCGTTTTCCGGCCGCATGACCGACAGCGGGTTATGACTGCAGCGGGTGGATTGCCGGCGGTCCGCTTACGAGCAGAAAGGCATCGAAGCGGACGTGACTGCCTCGCCCACTTCCGACCCTAAGCGGACCTTTTGATGGTCTGCTTGCCGGCGGTCTGAGCGGCACTGGAGTACCCAGCTCGCCCATTCGCGCTTTGGCGGTGTCCCGTTTGATCAAGTCATCCGGCTTGACCTCAGTATACTGTGCCGCTTACGCCAGTTCGGCGTTCGAACAGGAAGGCCCATGTCGTCTTCTGTGTCGGCAGGCTCGCCCGGACAATCAGGCTGGACAGCGGGAGACCAAGATCCCAGCGCCAACGGGAAGCCGTTCGCTGTTGCCTTGAGCCGTCCTGGGGTTGGGCAGGCGATTTACACTGCCCTTGTCGAACTTGGTGCCGATCCCCACGACCTCCTCGCCGAATTAGGGCTTGATCCCAGCCTCTTCGATAGCGGCAAGCTCGTCCCCTATGTCACCCTCGGCCGCCTGATCGCCCTCGGAGCCGAGCGGACGAACTGTCCTCATCTCGGGCTGCTCGTCGGCCAGCGCGCCACCCTGGCTTCGCTGGGATGGTTGGGCTTGCTGATGCGCCACTCGGACACCGTCGGCGACGCCTTGCGGGCTCTCGAAGCGCACTGTGGTACGCAGAACTGGGGCGCGGTGGTCGGGCTTGGCATCGACAGCGACATCACTGTCCTGAGCTACGCCCCCTATGGTCCAGAAGCCGGGAGCGCTGCCATCCATTCAGAGAGAGCGCTCGCCACGATGACCAACGTGCTTCGGGCGCTGTGTGGGTCTAAGTGGGCTCCGGAGGAGGTTCTGCTTCCGCGCTATCAGCCGCGCGACACAACCGTCTATGACCAGTTCTTCAAAGCGCCCGTCCGGTTTGATCAAGAGGCTGCTGCCTTAGTGTTTTCGGCCGAGCTTCTTGAGCAGCGTATTGCCGGTGCAGACCTCACTGTCCGCCAGAGCGCAGAAGACCACGTTAGCCAGCTTGAGTTTAAGCAGTCATCCAGTTTCACCGATGAGCTTCGCCAATACCTTCGGACCCAGGTAACCCGGCAGCGCTGCCATGCAGAGCGTATGGCGCGCATGCGGCTGGTCACGCGACGCACCTTGAGTCGCCGCCTGAAAGCCCAGGGAACGACGTTCACGAAACTCGCCGACGAGGCACAGTTCCAAGTGGCACGGCAACTCTTGGCTGACACCAGCATGAGCGTGACGCAGATTTCAACGGTCCTGAATTTCTCCGAACCCGCCGGCTTCACACATGCCTTCCGACGCTGGGCGGCCATGACGCCAAGCGCGTGGCGGCGCGAGAATCAGCCATCGGACGCAGCTAGGCTCCCGAATGCCCAAAACAGACCGGAGAACCCACGCTCATCATCCCGGGCGAGCAAGCCGTGTGTGACGGTCAAAGCGGCTGATTTGGCAACAAAAGGGGCCTCGATGAGAACCGAGCGTGTCATTGCGGCCGTTGCGCTCGGGCTAGGCCTTGCCATCTTGGCCGGAACGCCGGACGCATGGGCGGTTCAGGCCGGCTTGTCGGAATATCAGGGTACCTGGGTGTTGGATGGACGCGGCTGCGCGGATGTCTATGCCTCCGACGGAAAGGCGACGGCGTTCAAGAAACCGGTCGATATCTTCGCGCCCGCCTTCATGATTTCTGGCAGGCGTCTGAGAACCCCGATGGCATCGTGCCAAATCAAGTCGGTCCGGCCAGTCGGGGATCGCCAGCTTCTCCTCCTTGACTGCATGAATGCCGTGGCTGGTAACGAGGTCAGGGTTCTCATGGCGCCTGCGGCCGGGGCTCTCAAGCGCTACTACAATGACCAGGATACGATCGGGGTCGGCTACCAGCGCTGCTCACGATGAATCGCGAAAGCTCTGGTTGACCGCACCGTGAAGTTCGACGCCCGCTTCGGCGGGCTCGGCCAAGCTTTCTGTGCGTCGGCAATTGGCAAGGCTGAATGTCTGCTCTCGGGCGGCAACTCAATGACGGCTCACCACTCCAAGCCGAAGTTACCGAGTGGCCGACGAATGGCGGCTTTCGGGAAACGCCAACGGCCGTCAGTAGGGCCGACTTGGGTCGTTAGGAGGCCGTCTGCTTTTCCGGCCGACCGTCTCCGAAGCGGCCGTTCCACTTACGGCCAGACTCCGTCACACCGGTTCGCTATCGCGCGCAGAACCGGACGTTTGGCTTGGCGCCCAACCTGGTCATTCAGTTGGTTGGGGCGACATCTCCGAAGCAGACGCTGCGACAGCTCAGCTTGTAGGTCTGGGTCGCGCCAGCTCCAGACCTAAGGAAGTGCCATGTCGCGAGCCAGCGACCCTGACTGACGAGAACGGCATCGCGGGTGCCGAGGGCGCTTAGGCCGGCGAGAGCGGCTCGGACAGAACGCGGCGCATCACTGCTATCTATTATGGCCAAGCGGGTGGCCGAAACGGTCAAGCAAAGACCCTCATTTCGCGCCAAGACTCATGGTGACCAAGACGTGACCACGAGGCTGCTGCATGAGGCTGCTGAAGGAGCCCCTGCTACACTTTCTCGTCCTCGGCGGACTGCTGTTCGCTGCCCACGCCGCTGTCAGCCCAGGCGAGGACAAGGCTCCGATGGCTCCGGCCGTCAGGATCACCGAAGCCGACGCCGAGTGGCTGAAGAAGATGTGGACACGCCAGTGGCGGCGCCCACCCACGGGCGAGGAGCTCACGCGCCTCATCGCGGACCACCTGCGGGAAGAGGTACTCGCCCGCGAGGCGAAGGCGCTGGAGCTCGATGTCGGCGACACGGTCATCCGTCGCCGGCTGATGCAGAAGATGGCCTTCCTCCTCGACGATACCATCCAGGTGGCCGAGCCCACTGAGGCCGAGCTGCGTGCGATGTATGAGACCCGTCCGGATGTCGTCCGCACCCTGCTGCGGGTGTCGTTCACACAAGTCTTCTTCCGCCGTGAGCACGGCGACGACCGCGCCCGCGCCCCACTCGCAGCCCTGTTGGACGGTTCCGCAGTGCCAGAGGAGCAGGGCGACGGCCTCTTGCTCGGCGACAGCTTCGCGGACCAGGACGAGCAGGCGCTCGGCAACCTTTTCGGCCCCTCGTTCGCGCGGACCGTCCTCGGCCTTCCAGTCGGGCGCTGGTCGGGGCCGGTCGAGTCCAGCTACGGGCTACACTTAGTGAAGGTCACGGCGGTGTCACCCCCCAAAGCCCGCCCCTTGGCCGAGATCCGCGAGCGGCTCACGGAGGAGTGGCGCCGCGAGCGGCAGGAGGCAGCCCAGACCCAGCTTCTTCAGGGACTGATGCAGAAGTACCGGGTCACCGTCGACCCGGCCGTGCGTCCGCTCCTGGGGCCTCTCGCCGAGCAGGTGGAGGTCCGCCCGTGAGATGGCTTGCGATCCTTGCCGCGCTGACTGCGTTCCTGTTGCCGTTCTCTGGCTATGCGCACGAGGTCCGGCCCGCCTATCTCGACTTGAGCGAGGACCGGCCCGGCGAGTTCAGTGTGCTGTGGAAAACCCCGATGGCGGGCGAGATGCGCCTGGCCCTGGACCCCGGCTTCTCCGGCCCAATCGAGGTCCTGGCCCCGGTCACGGCCCGTCGGACGGGCGAGGCCGCCGTTCAGACCTGGCGCCTGCGGGCAGACCGCCTGCGCGGCCAGACGCTGCGCATCAAGGGCCTGGAGAGCACGCTCACGGACGTGCTCGTCCGCGTCTCCTTCGCCGACGGCAGCACGTGGGTCGAGCGGCTCACGCCGCGGCAGCCGGACGCCCTGATCCCGGCCCGGCCGAGCGCCTGGAGCGTGGCGGGCACGTACCTCGGCCTCGGGGTCGAGCATATCCTCACAGGGATCGACCATCTGCTGTTCGTGCTGGCCCTGCTGATGCTCACGACGGGAACGTGGCGGCTGGTGAAGACCGTGACGGCGTTCACGGTGGCGCACAGCATCACGCTCGGGCTGGCGACGCTCGGCATCGTCCACGTGCCGCCCAGGCCCGTCGAGGCGGTGATCGCGCTCAGCATCGTGTTTGTGGCGGCCGAGATCCTGCACGCGCGCCGGGGACAGGTTGGTCTGGCGGCGCGCATGCCGTGGATCGTCGCCTTCGCCTTCGGTCTCTTGCACGGGTTCGGCTTCGCCGGGGCGCTGAGCCAAATTGGCCTGCCGGAGGGCCAAATCCCGGTGGCGCTGCTGTTCTTCAATCTCGGTGTCGAGGCCGGCCAGTTGCTGTTCATCGCGGGCGTGCTGGCCCTCGTAGCGGTGGCAAAGCGCCTCCGGGTGGCGTGGCCCGCCTGGGCGGAGACGGTGCCGCCCTACGTCATTGGCACCGTGGCGATGTTCTGGGTGATCCAGCGTGTGGTTACGTTCTGAGCCTAGTGCCGCGGCCCGCGGACAGGAGGTCAGGTCACGGAGGTTGAGCGAAGGGAGGAAGACATGGTGAGGGTGACGTGCAAACGGTCGGTCCTGACGATCCTGATAACGCTTGGCGTGATCGCGCCGGCCAGGGCCCAGGACGTGGGCTCCCCGTCGCGGGAGCAGATCGACAAAGTGCTGCCGAAGCCGCCGTATTCCCCTTACGCCAACCGCGAATTCCCCACGCGACCGTTCTTCGGCGACACCCATCTGCACACCTCGTTCTCCTTCGACGCGGGCGCCTTCGGGGCGCGGCTCGGGCCGAAGGACGCCTACCGCTTCGCCCGCGGCGAGCAGGTGACGGCCTCGTCCGGCCAACCGGCGAAGCTCTCCCGTCCGCTAGACTTCCTCGTCGTCGCCGACCACTCCGACAACATGGGCTTCTTCCCCGACCTGTTCGCCGGCAAGCCCGAGGTGCTGGCCGACCCGACGGGCCGGCGCTGGTACGACATGATCCAGTCCGGCAAGGGCGCGGACGCGGCCCTTGAGATCATCCTGGCCTTCTCACATGGCACCTTTCCGAAGGGTCTCATGTACTTGCCCGGCACGCGATCCTATCGCGGCGCTTGGCAGGAGACGATTGCGGCCGCCGAGCAGTACAACGAGCCCGGCCGCTTCACCGCCTTCATCGGCTACGAATGGACCTCGAACACAGGTGGCAACAACCTGCACCGCAACGTCATCTTCCGCGACAACGGCGACAAGGCGAGCCAGATCGAGCCATTCACGACCCTCGCGCCGCTGGGCAGCGACAACCCGACGGAGCTGTGGAAATGGATGCAGGCCTACCAAGACAAGACCGGCGGCAGCGTGCTGGCGATCTCGCACAACGGCAATCTCTCGAACGGCCTGATGTTTCCCACCGTCGAGGCCTTCGGCAAGAAGCTCGACCGCGAGTATGCCGAGACGCGCGCCAAATGGGAGCGGCTCTACGAGGCCTCGCAGACCAAGGGCGACAGCGAGACGCATCCATTCCTGTCGCCCAACGACGAGTTCGCCAACTTCGAGCGCTGGGACTTCGGCAACCTCGACGGCAGCGTCTCCAAGACCAAGGAGATGCTGGAGTTTGAGTACGCCCGCTCGGCCTTGAAGAACGGACTCAAGCTCGGGCAGACGCTGGGCGCCAATCCCTACACGTTCGGCCTCGTCGGCAGCAGCGACGCGCATACGGGCCTCGCCGCGATGGAGGAGGACAACTTCTTCGGCAAGACCACGCCGCAGGAGCCCAGTCCGGAGCGCATGCGCGCCACCTTCTTCGAAAACCCGCAGACCCACATCAAGGTGATGGACTGGCAGGTCTCCGCCTCGGGCTATGCCGCCGTGTGGGCGAAGGACAACAGCCGTGCGTCGCTGTGGGACGCGATGCAGCGCCGGGAGACCTACGGCACGACGGGTCCACGGATGATCGTGCGGTTCTTCGGCGGCTGGGACTTCGTCCCGCAGGATGCCGAGAACCGGCTTCCCGCCTATACCGGCTACACCAAGGGCGTTCCGATGGGCGGCGAGCTGCGGTCTGCACCGCCGGGCAAGGCGCCCACCTTCCTGGTGGCCGTGCTGAAGGATCCGCTCGGCGCCAACCTCGACCGCTACCAGATCGTGAAGGGCTGGCTGGCGAAGGACGGCACCCCGCAGGAGAAGGTCTACGACGTCGCCTGGGCCGACCCCGTAAGGCGCAAGCCCGGCGCGGACGGCAAGCTGCCGCCGGTCGGCAACACAGTCGACGAGGCGAACGCCACCTGGACGAACACGATCGGCGCGCCGGAGCTGGCGACGGTGTGGACTGACCCAGACTTCGACCCCGGCCAGCCGGCCTTCTACTACGGCCGAGTGATCGAGATTCCGACGCCACGCTGGACGGCCTACGATGCGAAGCGGTTCGGAACGCAGCCCTTGCCGGGCACGCCCATGACCATCACGGAGCGGGCGTACACCTCGCCGATCTGGTACACGCCGCAATGATAGGACGGCATAGTGGTCCGGGCATACTGCGGAAAAGGACTGGACGCACCAGTGTCCGGCTCTGATCCCTGATCGCTCCAGTCCTGTCCGATAAGATGGGATATCGCTGGCCGACGTCGAAGGTCTGGAATGGGGCACTTTGAGCCCACCACCCGTGACGCGTGGAACGTCTGCTTGTCCGCCACCCGAGCCTCAAAGCGGACAGACCGCAAACGGCCAGCATCAGTCGCCGCAGGCCGCCTCCACGAGCGTCTCAGATGGGTGGTTTTGCGACCGTCTACTTTCGGACGCCGAACTTAAAAAGCGGACACGCGATGTAAACAAGGCATCGCCCCTCTGCTCGCCACACCAGTTTCAGTCATTCAGGCCGGGTTTCGAGGCGTCCGCGGAAACTCCAGCGGGAAGTTGTTGAGCACGCGCCAGAGTTCGTAGCCCACCGACACCGTCTCCATTCGGATCCAGCCCCGCGCCTTGGCGCCCAGCGGGATGAAGTCGACGTCCGGCCATCTGGCTTGGTCGGGGTCCTGCTCGACCAGCACGCGGAACAGGCCGGTCGGCTGGGCGGAAGGGTCGACGGTTCGCACCCGCCCGTCGAACATGCCGTGGGCCACCGAGGGCCAGCCGCTGAACTGGATCGCGGGCCAGCCCTCGAAGGCCAGACGCACCGTCTGGCCGGGCCTGATCAGGGCGACGTCCCGCCCGTCGACCATCAACTCGATGACGCGTTCCGGCGCGTGCGGCGCGAGGGTGGCCAGGGTGTCCCCCGCGTTGACCAGCGTGCCGGCGGCGGCGGCGTTAACGTGCAGGATGCGGCCGTCCCTCGGGGTGCGCACGAGTTGTGCCGATTGGCGGTTCACGGTCACTTCGAGGCGGCTGAGCTTGGCCTTGGCCTCGGCCAGTTTCGCGCGCTGCTCCGCCACGCGGATCTGCGCGGCCTCGAAGTTGCGCCGGGTCACGAAACCCTTCTCTGCGGCCTCGCGCGTCTGGCTGACCTGACTTTCCGCCACCTTCACGCCTTGATTGGCCGCCGCGATCTCGGCCTCGACCTGCTCCCGCTCGGCGGCCAGCCGCTTGAGCAGGAACGGGTCGTTGTCGACGAGGCGAGCGATGGGATCCCCAGCGCGGACCCGCTGGCCATCCTCGACGTACCACTGCTCCACCCGGCCCTGGACCAGCGCCGTGACGATCTGCACCCGGTCGGCGGGGTTGGGCGCGATGACGCGCCCGGTCCCGGCCGAGGTCTGCACCCAGGGCACGTAGAGTAGGACCAGGATCGCGAGGACGGTCCCGATCCCGATGATCCAGCCGAGGGCGACCGCCGCGCGTGGAGGCCGGATCGCGGTCAGCGTGGGGAAGCGATGGAGGTGTTCAGGCCGCGACAGCATGGGGCTTCTCCCTCGGCACTGCCTTATCGAGCGGTTCCTCACGTCCGGCGGCGCGCCCATAGCCGTGGGCGCCCAGCCGGATCTGGTCGTCGTGGACCGGCAGCGGGGGACGGCAGGTGACGTGCAGCACCGTCGTGCCCACCTCACGGAAGCCCGCGAGCGCAGCCCCGACGCGGTCCGGTGGCAACAAGTCGAGGAGCGTCGGCAGGACGACGAGCTTCGGCGGCCGCAGGAGCGCGGCGGCCAGCTTCAGGGCGACGACCTCTCCAGTCGAGAGTGGCGAGCCGGACGCTGACAAGGGAGTGCCGAGACCGGAGGGCAGGCGCCGGATGCGCTCAGCCAGTCCGACACGCTCAAGGGACTCGTGCATCCGGGCGGGGCACGACACGTCGCCGCCCGACAGGTACTCGCGGATGGTCGTCTCGGCGAGCGTCGGCCGTTCCATGACGAGGATCTCAGACCGCAGACCCTCCGGACCGAAGGCCGCGATGTCGGCTCCCCCGATCATCACCCACCCGCGCACGGGCCGAACCCTCCGCTCGATGAGGTCCGCAAGTGCCCGCTCGACACCGTCGTCGGCGGCCACGGCGAGGATCTCGCCGCTCTCGACCGCGAAATCGAAGCGGTGGCCGTGGTGCTCGACTTCGCGCAGGCGCAGGTTCCCGTTGGCGGGACCCGGGCCGTTCCATCCGTCGCCGTCCGCCTGCTCGATCTCCTCGAACAGCGACAGTTCGTGGAGCGCGGCGACGAGGTCGTAGAAGGTCCTCGCGTGGTGGCCCAGTTGCGAGATCCCGTAGAAAGCGCTCGACAGGACGAGCTCCGCCGCCACGAGTTGCCCGAGCGACAGCTGCCCTTGCAGGATCAGCCACCCGCCCATCGCCAGGAGGCCGGCGCTCGCGAGCGCGTAGACCAGGAGGAATCCGACGGCCTGCGCGAAGGTGTGGCGGAAGTGGCGATGGTGCGCCCGCACGTAGGCGGAGGTCATCGCTTCCGACCGGGCCAGCGCGGTCGTGAGCCGTGCACCATGCCGGTAGAAGCCGTTCGAGCCGCCGAGGCTCTCGAGCCAGCGCGCGGTCTCGTGCTTGGCATGGCTCAGCGCCGCGCCGGACCGGACCGCCGGCCCCGCCCAGAGGAGCGCGATGCCGATGAGCACGGCGGCCACCACCAGATTAAAGGCGAGGAAGAACGGGTGGTAAAAACTCGTCAGGACGAGGCCGATCCCGGATTGCAGGAGGATCGCGAAGCCGCCGACCAGGAGATGCGGGACCGCCTTCTGGACCGTCATGAGGTCGAAGAAGCGGTTGAACAGGTCGCCGCGGTGGGCCTCTTCGAAATGGGGGGCCCTGGCATGGAGGGCGCGCAGGCTGATGTCCGCCACGGTTTTAGCGAACACGCGCCGCTCGAACAGCGCCAGGATGTAGATACGCGCGGCGCTGAGCAGGGCTGCGGCGAGCAGCAGGCCGAGCAACAGCCCGGACAGGACGAACAGGGGCGCGGGCAGCGCCGTATTGGCGACCGAGTTGATCAGGAGCTGCACCGACACCGGCACTGCGAGGCCCAGGAGCGCCACGGCTATCCCGTAGACGACCGCCGTCCGGACGAAGCCGGCCTCGGGCTTGAGGAAGCGGGCGATGAGCCTGCAGGCTTCCGTGAGCGTCAGCGGCGTGTGCTTCGTCGCATCCATTGGGGGCGGACCTTCAAGAACGGAACGAGGGCGAGCGAGGAGGGTCACGACTCCGACACGGTTCGGGGCATGACCTCGCAGACATGGGAACACCGGGGAGGTGCGAATGGCGCGGGAGTGCTCTGCCGGCCGGGGTTGCCCGGCTCATCGAGGCTCGAAGCGGCAGGCAACCTCTGCAAGGCATGCCGCGGAAACCGGCGAGAAGCCCCGTCGGCACGAGGATTTCAGGTGCGATCCGCCATTAGGGGTGACATGGCGGACCGCCTTGATGCCGGCGATTGCCGGAGAGGCGGATGGATGCCGGGCCGGGGCAGCCCACCCGCTTCAGCAGCGGTAGCCGCCCGACACTTGGCCGTACTGCTGCACCGGGAAGTGCTGCTGATCGGCGTTGCCTTCCTGGGCCGAGCTCCGGCGGCAGCCGCCGACGGTCGGGGTCAGGATCTCGGCCTGGAAGGCCGAGCCGGTCGCGAGGCCGTCCCAGGTCGTCTGCGGCAGGGGCCTCGACCCTGGACCCACCCGCACATCGGCGAACGCGGCGGAGAGCGGCGCGACGCTGAGCGCGGCCGCGACGGTCACGAGGGATAACTTCTTCGACGCCTTCATCGCTTGTCTCCGATCAGGTTCGTGGTCGCGTGGACCTGTCCGTGGATCGAGGCCGGGGCGGACCGACATCCGCGGCTTTCGCTCGCCTCATCCACGACGCTGATTTGGAGCGACGAGGTTTGCTCTACAATTTCCAAACTTCAATGGAGATCATTGAAATAACAAATGGACCTCGATGCGCGGATGAGGGAGTCATTTTTTTAATCCCGACTTACATGACTGCTCTGTAGGCGAGGTGCTTTCCGTCACATGTCGCCACTACGATCCGCATCGGCCCGGAAAATGCTCGATCCGTGAGCTTGAGATCCGGCCCGGGCGACCTGACCTCCATTCTATGCCCGGACCGCCATTGCCTTTCGACCTGGATCTCCTGCGGACCTTCGTCGCCATCGTCGACAACGGGAGCTTCACCCGTGCGGCCAGCAGACTGGGTCTGACGCAATCGACCGTGTCGCTGCAGATCAAGCGCTTGGAGGACGGCCTCACCAGCCGCCTGTTCGACCGTGACGACCGGGAACTCAAGCTGACGCCCGAGGGCGAGGTGCTGCTCACCTACGCGCGGCAGATCCTCAAGCTCGGTGCCGAGGTCCTCTCACGGATCGTCACGCCGGAACTGTCGGGCCTCGTCCGGCTGGGCACACCCGAGGATTTCGCGACCACGCACCTGTCGGAGGTTCTGGCGTGTTTCGCCCGCTCCCACCCGAAGGTCGCGCTCGACGTGACTTGCGACTTCACGGTGAACCTCCTCGATGATTTCTCGAAGGGTCGGTACGACCTGATCCTGTTCAAGCGGGAGCCGCAGGGACCGAGCGGCGGCACCAGGGTCTGGCGGGAGGTGCTCGACTGGGTCGCGTCGCCCCGTCTGGTCGTGGAAGCCGATGACCCGCTCCCCCTCGTCCTCGCGCCGGCGCCGGACGTCTATCGCAAGCGCGCGCTGTCGGCTCTCGATGCAGCCGGACGCGATTGGCGCATCGTGTACACCAGCCCGAGCCTAGCTGGATTGCAGGCCGCCGTGCAGGCCGGGCTCGGGGTGACCGTGCTGCCGACGGAGATGATACCTGCGGACATGATCTTGGTATCAGCCCGGCTTCAGCTTCCGAAGTTGCCAGACACCGAGATCGTCCTCTACCGAGCTCCTGGCCATGTCTCTCCGGCTGCCGAATTGCTGACTTCAACGATCGTCACCGCCCTGGAGAAAGCCCAAATGTCTGCGCCGATTTGATTTATGCATTCAGTCCAGCGACATTCCTCGAAGGCGGCAAATCATTCCAAGATCTGCATCATCTACGGTGTGGAGGTCAACAGGATTGAAATCGGGGAAAGTTCGCGCAAACAAATACCAGATCGGAGCAGGATTTCCGATATATGAGCGCTCGACCGCATCCACGCCAGCACATAGACGGCGAAGACTAAACGCGGTGAGGGTGCAGGCTGGATGGCGGCAAGCCGGCTCGCGGGCGTAGTAAGCCGATTGGTCCTGCCAGATGTGCCAGCCACGGTATTCCTGCTGCCACCGGCTCACGGGTTCCGAACTCCGCTTCCCAGGCTGACCACCCGACGACAATCCCGCCTCAGAGCGGGATGTTGTCGTGCTTCTTCCAGGGCTGCTCCATCTTCTTGGTGCGCAGCATCCCGAGCGCCCGGGCGATCCGGCGCCGGGTCGAGTGCGGCATGATGACTTCGTCGATGTAGCCGCGCTCGGCCGCGACGAACGGAGACAGGAAGCGGTCCTCGTACTCCCCGGTCCGGGCCGCGATTTTCTCGGGGTCGCCCAGTTCGCTGCGGAAGATGATCTCCACGGCGCCCTTGGCACCCATCACGGCGATCTGCGCGGTCGGCCAGGCGTAGTTCACATCGGCGCCGACATGCTTCGAGGCCATGACGTCGTAGGCGCCGCCGAAGGCCTTGCGGGTGATGATCGTCACCAGCGGCACGGTCGCCTGAGAATAGGCGAACAGGAGCTTCGCCCCGTGCTTGATGAGGCCACCGTATTCCTGGGCCGTGCCCGGAAGGAAGCCCGGTACGTCGACGAAGGTGACAATCGGGATTCCGAAGGCGTCGCAGTAGCGTACGAACCGCGCGGCTTTCCGCGAGGCATCCGAATCGAGCACGCCCGCCAGMACGAGGGGCTGGTTCGCCACGAACCCGACGGTCCGCCCCTCGATCCGGCCGAAGCCGGTGATGATGTTGCGGGCGTAGGCCGCCTGAATCTCGAAGAAATCGCCCTCGTCGACGACGCGGCGGATCACCTCGCCCATGTCGTAGGGCTTGTTCGGATTGTCGGGAATGAGCGTGTCGAGGGACGCGTCGAGGCGGTCGACATCGTCGAAACTCGTGAGTTCCGGCACGCCGTCGATGTTGTTGGCCGGCAGGAAGTCGAGCAGGCGGCGGATCTGCAGGATCGCCTCCACGTCGTTCTCGAACGAGCCATCGGCGATGGACGACTTGCTGGTGTGGACCTTCGCGCCGCCGAGCTCCTCGGCGGTCACGACCTCGTTGGTGACGGTCTTCACCACGTCGGGGCCGGTGACGAACATGTAGCTCGTGTCGCGGAYCATGAAGATGAAGTCGGTCATCGCCGGCGAGTAGACGTCGCCGCCGGCGCACGGCCCCATGATCACCGAGATCTGCGGGATGACGCCCGACGCCATCACGTTCCGGCGGAAGACTTCGCCGTAACCGCCGAGGGCGGCGACGCCCTCCTGGATGCGCGCGCCGCCGGCATCGAAGATGCCGATGATCGGCGCGCGCATCTTCAGCGCCATGTCCTGGACCTTCACGATCTTCTGCGCATGCGCCTCCGACAGGGAGCCGCCGAACACCGTGAAGTCCTTCGAGAAGAGGAAGACCGTGCGGCCGTTGATCGTGCCCCAGCCGGTGACGACGCCGTCGCCGGGGATCTTCTGCTTCTCCATCCCGAAATCGGTGGACCGGTGCTGCACGAACATGTCGAATTCCTCGAACGACCCGTGGTCAAGGAGGAGTTCGATCCGCTCGCGCGCCGTGAGCTTGCCGCGCTTGTGCTGCGCCTCGACGCGCTTCTCGCCGCCGCCCAGCCGCGCCTGCGCCCGGCGCTCCGCGAGCTTGTCGAGGATATCCTTCATGGCTGTTCCCGCCCTTCCCGTGCCCGTGACCTGCGACCCGGATCGGGCCGGGTCCAAGCTTATGCGTTCACCGATCGAGCGCCCTTAGCACGGGCGTTTCGGGTGGCAAACCGACGCGGAGGAAAGCGCGGTCAGACCTTGGGGGGAGGGAGATGATGGTGGACGGTGCAGGGATCGAACCTGCGACCTTTCCCGTGTGAAGGGAACGCACTACCGCTGTGCTAACCGTCCGAACCGGCCTGCCGCCCGGGCAGGGCGCCAAGCGGTCGCCCGCGCTCGGAAGCGTTGCGACCCGGTGGCCGGCCTTCTAGGGCGCCCCGACACGGGACGTCAAGCGCGGTTCGTGAGGTTCCGGCTCGGCAGATGCGGTCAGCATCGCGATTCGCCTTTCGCGGCGATCCCGGTGCCGCACGGTTGACAAGGCCGGCGCCCCGGTGCGCTGTGCGGGCATGCACGAGGGGCCAGCGGGCGCGAAGCCAGGCAGCGACGTGACGGCAGGGGGCGCAGCGGGGTCAGGGCGCCCGCGTGTCGCGATCACCTATTGCACCCAGTGCAACTGGCTGCTGCGCGCGGCCTGGATGGCGCAGGAGCTTCTTTCGACCTTCCGCGACGATCTGGGCGAGGTGGCCCTGGTCCCGGCGGCGGGGGGCATCTTCCGGATCGAGATGGGCGGGGCGCTGCTG
Source organism: Methylobacterium sp. P5_C11 (assembly GCF_054049775.1). Taxonomy (NCBI): domain Bacteria; kingdom Pseudomonadati; phylum Pseudomonadota; class Alphaproteobacteria; order Hyphomicrobiales; family Methylobacteriaceae; genus Methylobacterium; species Methylobacterium sp. P5_C11. Next base: position 28,440 of record NZ_JBFULS010000001.1, read on the forward strand.
TGGGAACGGGTGCGCGACGGTGGCTTCCCGGACGTGAAGGCCCTCAAGCAGCGCGTACGCGACCACCTCGACCCGGCGCGCGATCTCGGCCATATCGACCGGCCATGAAGCGAGGGAACGGCAGGGAGCCCGCGGGGCACCGTGGGCCGGGGACGGGCACCGCTTGAGTCCGGACCATCAAGCCGAGGGCGCAGGCGTCCCGGCGGTGATTCCCGCGCGCCGGTCCTGGCTGTCGCGGCGGCTTCATCGCTTCGGGCGCAACGGCTTCTCGACGCAGGTCTATCTGGTCGCGCTCGTGATCGCGCTGATCGGACCCGGACTGCTGTTCACCAGCATCCTGCTGATGCGCTACGCCTCCGCGGAGCGGGCACGCTTCGAACAGGATGCCCGCGAGAACGTGCGCGGCATCGGCCTCTCCCTCGACCGCGACACCGCCGGCTTGGTCTCGGTGCTGCAGACCCTGGCGACCTCGCCGCGGATCCGGCAGGGCGATTTCGCCGCCTTCGACGCCCAGGCGCGCCTCGTGCGGGAATCGATCGATCTGGACGTGCTGCTCCGCCGGCCTAACGGTCAGGAAGTCGTGAACACCGGCGTCCCCCGCGGTGCGCCGATGCCGATCGTCACGCTCCCCTTCGACCAGGACCTCGCGCGGGGGGCGCAGCGCGCGATGGTGAGCGGCTTCGTGCCGGGTCCGATGCCGGGCGAGGCGACCTACGCGGTCGGCGTCCCGGTCATGGTCGACGGCGAGGTCGGCTACATCCTGAGCTTCACCGTGCCCCTGTCCCGCCTCCAGGGCATCCTGTCCCGCGAAGTCGTCCCGGGCTGGACCACGGGAATCAGCGACCGGGCCGGTATCGTCCTGGCCCGTTTGCCCGACCCCGAGTCGGTGGTCGGCAAAACGCGCCTCGCCAGCCTCCGGCAGGTTCAGTCGGGGACGCCCGGCGTGTGGGAAGGGCAGGATCGGCAGCACAAGCCTGTGGTGGTGATCGAGGCGCGCTCGCGGCTCACGGGCTGGATGGTGGCCACGAGCATTCCCCAGGCCCTGGTCGACGCGCGGGTCCGACGCTGGATCTGGGCCTTCGCCGGGTTCGGCCTCTTGGTACTCGCCACCTCGTCGCTCCTGGCGGTCAATCTCTGGTCGCGGGTCTCCCGCCCGCTCCGGTTGCTGGCCGCCTCCGGGCCGGCCCTGGCCCGGGGCGAGGCGATCCCGCGCGTGTCCTCTCCGGTGCACGAAATTCAGCGGCTCGGCGCGGTCCTGTCAGACGCCTCGCTGCGGCTGCGTACCCGGGAGGAGGAACGCGACCGTGCCCTCGCGGATACGCGGCGCGGTCTGACCGCCCTTAGCGAGAGCGAGGCGCGCTTCCGCCACATGGCCGACTCGGCGCCGGCCCTGATCTGGATGACCGACGAGACAGGGGCGGTCAGCTTCGCGAACCTCCATTTCGAGCACCTGTTCGGGCTGCCCGCCGCCCAGTTCGCCGACGACGGCTGGCACCGGATCGTCCATCCCGACGATCTCGACAGCTTTCGCGACGCTTTCTCGGAGGCGTTCGACGCGCGCATCCCATTCCGGACCGAGGCCCGGGTGATCGACAGGGACGGGACGGTGCGCTGGCTCCAGTGCGAGGGCGTGCCGCGCCTCGACGATGACCAGAACTTCCTCGGCTATACCGGCTGCAACATCGACATTACCGACACCAAGAACGCCGAGGAGCATCTGCTGCTCCTGATCCACGAACTCAACCACCGGGTGAAGAACACCCTGGCCACCGTTCAGTCGATCGCCGCCCAGTCGCTGCGCGGCCTGGAGGGCGCGGAGGCCGACGCCGCGCGCGCCGCCTTCGAGGCGCGCCTCCTGGCCCTCGCCCGCGTCCACGACGTGCTGACCCGCGAAAGCTGGGAGGGCGCGGAACTCTCCGCCGTCGTGGCCGACGCGATCCGGCCGCTGGAATCGGGCGACGGCCGCGCCTCGCGCTTCCGTGTGGTCGGCCCCGCCCTACGGCTGCCGCCGCGGCTTGCCCTCTCGATCGCCATGGCCCTGCACGAACTCGGCACCAACGCGGTCAAGTACGGCGCGCTTTCCGCCGAAGGCGGCGTGGTCGAGATCTCCTGGACGGTGCGACGCGAAGCGGAGACGAGGCTCGCCCTCCGCTGGACCGAGCGCGGCGGGCCGCCGGTCAAGAAGCCGACCCGGACGGGATTCGGCTCGCGTCTGATCGAGCGCAGCCTTGCGCGGGAACTCGCCGGCGAGGTGATCCTGAATTACGAGCCGACCGGCGTCGTCTGCACCATCGACGCGCCGGTGCCGCCCCCGGGCCTGCTGGAACGGAAGGGCGCAGCGGCGCCGACACGAATCGCACCGTTGCCGCTCGCGGGGTAGGCGGCGCCGTCCGCCGCCCGGTCAGTGATACGGATCGGCCGCGTCGCGCAGCCCGTCGCCCATGAAGTTGAAGGCCAGCACCGTCACCAGCACCGGCAGGACCGGCAGGAGCAGCCATGGGTAGAGCTGCACCGCCGCGAGGTTCTGGGCCTCATTGAGCAGCACGCCCCAGCTCGTCACCGGCGGCCGCAGGCCCAGGCCGAGGAAGGAGAGGGCGGTTTCGCCGAGGATCATGGTCGGGATCGACAGGGTCGCCGAGGCGATCAGGTGGCTCATGAAGTTCGGGATCAGGTGCCGGCCGATGACCCGAGCCGGCGAGGCACCCATCAGTTCGGCGGCCTGGACGAAATCCTCCTCCCGCAGCGCCAGCAGCTTGCCGCGGACCGCCCGGGCGAGGCCGGGCCAGTCGAGCAGGCCGAGGATCACCGTGATGCCGAAGAAGATCAGCAGCGGGCTCCAGTTGGGAGGGAGGGCCGCCGACAGGGCGAGCCAGAGCGGCAGTTCCGGCAGGGAGCGCACCACCTCGATCAGGCGCTGAACCCCGGCATCGACGAGGCCGCCGAAATAGCCCGCGATCCCGCCGAAGAAGAGCCCGAGGGTGAAGGAGATCGCCACGCCGACGAGGCCGATGGTCAGCGAGATCCGCGCCCCGTAGACCATGCGGGAGAACACATCGCGCCCGAGCTTGTCGGTACCGAGCAAGAACAGCGTGCCGTTCTCCGGCGGGCAGACGAGGTGCAGGTCGGTCCGGAGGAGCCCCAGCCAGGCGTAGCCGTCGCCGCGGCACAGGAACCGCAGGGGCTGCTGGGCGGCCGTGTCGACCTTGTAGTCCCGACGGAACGTGTCGAGGTCGAGATGCGCCCGGTACGGATAGACGAACGGTCCGACGAACCGGCCGTCATGGAACAGGTGGACGCCCTGGGGCGGCGCGTAGAGGAAATCGCCGTTGCGCCGCGCCTGACCATAGGGGGCCAGCAGTTCGACGAACGGCACCGTGGCGTAGAGCGCGATCAGGATCAGGGCCGAGGCGACGGCGAGGCGGTGGCGCAGGAACTTGCGCAGGATCAGCCGCCACGCGGACGCCGAGGCGACCGGGCTTTCGACTCGGGCGTCCGGCTCGAACGGCGCCGGATCGACGAAATGACTGGCGGCCGGAAGCGCATCGTCCATGGCTGGGCCGCTCATCGCAGGCCCATGCGGATGCGCGGGTCGAGCCAGACCAGGATCAGATCGGAGATCAGCATGCCGACGAGCGTCAGGGCGGCGACGAACATCAGGATGAAGCCGGCCATGAACTGATCCTGGCTGCGCAGGGCGTCGAGGAGCAGCGGCCCGACGGTGGGCAGACTCAGGACGAGCGAGACCAGCACCGAGCCCGAGACGAGATGCGGCAGCAGGTTGCCGATATCCGCCACGAACGGGTTTAGCGACATCCGGAACGGATATTTCAGCAGCGCCTGCAGGGGCGGGAGGCCCTTGGCGCGGGCGGTGACCGTGTAGGGCTTGGCCAACTCGTCCAGCAGGTTGGCACGCATGCGGCGGATCATGGCGGCCGTGCCGCCGAGCCCGATCACCAGGGTCGGCACGATCAGGTGCGCCAGCAGGGAACGGACCTTCTCCCAGGTCCAGGGCTTGTTGGTCAGGGCGGAATCGTAGAGGCCGCCGATCGACAGCCCGAACCAGCGATTGGCGTAGAACAGCAGGATCAGCGCGAGCAGGAAGCCCGGCACCGCGAGGCCGACATAGCCCAGCAGAGTCACGACGGCGTCGCCGAGCGTGTTCCGGTGCGTCGCCGAGTAGATCGCCGCCGGGATGGCCACGAGGTGGACGAACACCACGGCCGTCAGGTTGATCAGCAGCGTCAACCACAGGGCGTCGCCCACGACGTCGGCCACCGGCTTGTCGTACTCGAACGACCAGCCCCAATCGCCCTGGAGCAGGCCCGAGAAACCCACCGACCCAGGCATGACGCCGATCCACATCAGGTATTGCTGCCAGACCGGCCGGTCGAGCCCGTACTGCTGGATCAGCAATTCGGCCTTGGCGACCGAACTGGCGTCGCCGGTGGCGCGCAGCTCCATGATCCGGTTCGTCAGATAGTCGCCCGGGGGCAGCTTGATGATGACGAAGACGAGGGCCGAGATGACCAGCAGCGTCAGCGCCATGGTCACCACGCGGCGGAGGATCTGGCCGATCACCGGGCTTGCGCGCGCGTGTCGGCGCCCTTGCCGTCGCCGCTCGTGTCCCAGAACATCTCGTCGAGGCGCTGCACGCCGATCATCGCGGTGGGTTCCCAGGCATAGAGGGCGCGCTTCGGCAGGTTGATCAGGCGCTCCGCGCCGACGACGGGCTGCAAGGCGCCTGCCACCGTGCCGATCACCCAGGTGTTGCGGGCGTGGTTCATGAGCATCTCGCGCCAGATCGCGGCCTGCCGGCCGGCATCGTCGGTGTCGCGCCATTGCCGGTCGAGGTCGAGGAGCTGCTGCACCTCAGGGATGTCGCAGGGCTCGCCGCTCTTGCCGCGGCTGTCGACGTTCAGGCTCCAGAGCGGCCAGGAATAATGCTCGGCTTGCGCCGGGCTCAGTTCGGTCGGCGGCATGATCGCGGTCGGGACCGCGAGGTCGAGCCCCTGGGCAGCGACCATGACGGTCATGCCGGCTAGGCAGCGGCGATGCAGGTTGGTGCGCTCCTGCGGCTTGGTGATCAGCCGGATGCCGACCTCCCGCCAGAACTCGGTGATGAGGAGGAGCGCGTCGAGCACCATCTCGGCCTCGCCGTCGCTCTCCACCACGATCTCCAGGGGCCGCCCCCCGGGCATGAGCCGGGTTCCCGACCCGTCGCGGCCGGTCAGGCCCACCGCGTCGAGGAGCTTCGCGGCCTGCCCGGGGTCGTAGCCCGCGTTGAGGGTGCGCATCTCCGGCTCGTAAAGCGCGCTCTCGGCGACGATCGTGTCATTGCCCTCGGTGCCCAGCCCGAACAGGAGCGTGTTGTTCAGCGTCCGGCGATCGATGGCGAGGGACAGGGCGTGTCGGTAGCGCACGTCGCGGTTGAGCTGCCGCCAGACGGGATCGAGCGTGGTCAGATTGGGGTAGAGGGCGAATTCCGACCCCCGCGCCACCGGCCACAGGTTGGTGCGGTAGCGATGGCTCGCCTCACCCTCCTTGAGACTCGGGATGTCGGGCATCGCGAGCCCGCGGAACATCAGGTCGGCCTCGCCGGCATTGGTCTTGGCCACGAGCAGGCCCTGCGAGGCGACGTCCATCACGATGGCATCGACATAGGGGAGCTGCGTGCCCGCTGCGTCGACGCGGTGGTAGCTGCGGTTTCGCTCGAACCGGAACCGCGTCGCGGGCGAGCGAGTCCGCGGCACCCAACCCTGCAGCGTCGGGCAGTCCGGATTGTTGAGTTCGTAATTGTCGTCCAGACGGTTGTGCAGTGCCGCCCAGCTGCGCAGCTTGAGGGCCTTGGCCTTCGCGTCGGCGGCGTCCTTGCCGACATAGCGGGCGTGATACGGCTTCAGGTAGTGCGACGGCCGGTAGATCAGCGGGTCCCGCGGCGCGGCGAGCGCCGGCAGGAACATCGGGTTCGGCCGGTCCCAGCTGTAGCGGACGGTGACGGGGTTCAGGAACTCGACCTGGGGCAGCTTGCCCTCCACCCGGAAGAAGGCCGCCGGCCCGTCAGGGCTCAGCGCCTTCTCATTGGCGACGTCCTCCCAGTAGTAGCGGAAGTCCTCCGTGGTGAACGGATGCCCATCGGACCACCGATGGCCCTGGCGCAGCGTGAAGGTGAAGCGACCGCCCTCGACGTCGATCCGCTCCAGCAGGTCGGGCCGGAGGTTCAGGTCGGAATCGTAGCCGACCAGCCGGGTGTAGCCGTAGACCGAGAGGTAGCGCACGTCCCGCGCCTTGGCGATCAGGGTCCGGATCGTGCCGCCCGCCGTGCCGAGGCGACGGCCATGGGCGGCGAGATCCGCCACGAAGGGGGACGCCGGTGGCGCCGGCACCTCGGCGGGCGGCGTGTCGGCGCGGGCCTCCCGTGGCGATCGCGACCAGACCAGGGCCGCTCCCAGACCGGCCACCAAAGCGCGGCGAGAGACTCCCGCGGCGCTGTCGAATCGCGACGTCGCGTGCGCGTACAGGTCGGGCTGCGGACATGTCGTGTCGCTCTCGCGGGCGAGAACCGGCGGTGCGGGCTCGGCAGGATGGAGCGTGGCGGGACCGTCGGCCCTCTCGCTACCGCCCGCCAACGAGGCAGGCGGGACGACGTCGCGGGCGTCCGACCCGCTCACGATTCGCTCCGCAGTGTTACCGAGGTGAGCCGTGCCGGCGAATAGCCGGTCGCCCGATGCAGGTCGTCGAAGGCATGGGACCGGACGATCAGACCGGCCGCCTGCCGCACCAGAGCGTCGTCGGCGGGCTGCTCGAAGTGGCGGCCGTTCCGGGTCCAGCGGATCGGCTCCGGACTCTGCTCGGGGCCGGTGATCATCGCGATGGTCGGATGTGCGGGCCCGCCATGGGCGTGAATCCGGTGCCCGGCCGCGTCGTCGTCGAAGAGCAGCCGGGTCAGGCCTCGGGCCTGCGCCTCCACGACCCGACGCCCCTGGGCGATGTGGTCGTCGAAGAACGCCACCGTCCGGGCGGGATCGAGCATCGACCAGTCGGCCGTCGACCAGTCGGCGGTGCTGTAGCGGGCGCGGGCGTCGCGGTATTGGAGGCCCGACAGGTCCGGGTCGTGGCAGAAGATCGTGGCTTGCGGTCGGGCCTGCCGGATCACCCAGGTGGTGAGCCCGCGAAACACACCGGATTCGATCACGAAGTCCGGCTTCAGCGCCCGCATCGCGACGTAGAGCTGGAGGGCACCATTGAAGCCGCTTCCGCCCCGGCGCTGCCGGACGGGGGCGGTCGGGATGAGGGTCCAGAACGCCCGGACCTGGTCGCGGACGTCCCCGTCCGGCACGAGCCCGGCGGCCGCAAGATCCCTTTCCAGGATGGCAGCCGCAGAGTCGAGGAGCGTCGCCACCTCCCGCGGCGACGTCGGCCGGTGGCTCCAATCGGGAGCGGCCGGGACGAGGTCGTAGCCGAGGCGGTCGAACAGCGGCGACAGCACCTTGCGGCGCAGGCGCTCCAGCATCACGGGCGGACGCGCCTGCATCACGCGGCCTCCGCCGTCTGCGCCCCACCGAACCGCACGCGGTGCCCGGCCTCCACGGCGCGCATCGCGCCGGCCTCGTCCGATGACAGCCTGAAGGGCGCCTCCCAGCGCGCCGGATCGTTCTGATCCCCGGCCACGGCCGCGAAGTCGAGCGGGTGGTCGAGGCTGGGGTCGGGCACGGCGGCGAGCAGCGCTCGCGTGTAGGGATGAACCGGGCGGCGGAACAGCGCGGCGCGGGGTGCCTCCTCGACGATCCGGCCGCGGCACATCACGCTGATCGTATCCGCCATGTAGTCGATCACTGCCAGATTGTGGGAGACGATGAGGTAGGAGAGTCCCAGGGCCGCCTGCAGGTCTTTGAGCAGGTTCAGGATCTGCGCCTGCACCGACACGTCGAGGGCCGAGACCGGCTCGTCGAGCACCAGCAGCCGCGGCTTCGGGGCGAGCGCCCGGGCGATGCCGATGCGCTGCCGCTGGCCGCCCGAGAAGGCGTGCGGGTAGCGCCCGAGGCCGCTGGGCTCCAGGCCGACCATGGCCATCAGGTCGCGGCAGCGCTGACGCCGGTCGGCCGCGGGGACGCCGTGAATCTCCATCGGTTCCGATAGGATCTGCCGGACGGTCATGCGGGGATCGAGGGACGCGTAGGGGTCCTGGAACACGAACTGGACCGTGCGCCGGAAGGCGAACAGGGCATCGCCGCTCAGCGCGTGGACGTCCCGTGGGCCGCTCCCGTCGTCGAACAGGATCCGCCCGGAATCGGGTCGGAGCGCCCGCATGATCATCTTCGAGACCGTGGTCTTGCCCGATCCGGATTCGCCGACGAGACCGAGCGTCTCACCCGCCGCGAGGCTCAGGGAGACGTCCGAGACGGCGTGAACGACCCGCGGCTTCTGCCACATCCGCCCGGACCGCAGGGTGAAGGACTTGCTGACCCCTTCGACCTGCAGCAGCGGTCCGGTCAGCGGCGCAGGGGCCTGACCGGGGGGGATCTCGGCCCGTGCCGGGCGGATCGGCGTCAGTCTCTCGCCGGGCGCCATGTCGAAGCGTGGAACCGCATGGAGGAGCGCCCGGAGATAGGCGTGGCCCGGCGCGCGCATGACCGTCTCGCGCGGCCCCGCCTCGACGAGCCGGCCGCGATACAGGACCGCCACGTCGTGGGCGATGTTGGCCACCACGCCGAGATCGTGGGTGATCAGCAGGATCGCCATCCCGGTCTCGTCCTGGAGGCGGGCGAGGAGGGCGAGGATCTGGGCCTGCGTCGTGACGTCGAGCGCGGTGGTCGGCTCGTCGGCGACCAGCAGGGCGGGCTTGAGGATGAGCGCCATGGCGATCATCGCACGCTGGCGCAGGCCCCCGGACAGCTCGAACGGGTAGGTCCGCAGCGCCCGGTGCGGGTCGGGGAATCCCACCCGGGCGAGCGCCTCCTCGGTGCGGGCGTCCGCCTCCTTACGGTCGGCGCCGGTGTGGATGCGCAGGGCCTCGCCGACTTGGTCGCCCACCGTGTGGAGGGGCGACAGGCAGGTCATCGGCTCCTGGAAGATCATGGCGATGCGCTGGCCGCGGATCTCCCGCATCGCCTCGCTTTCCGCCGGCAGCCGGACGATGTCGGTTTCCTCCCCGCCGTCCCGGAACAGGATCTGGCCGCGGGTGATGCGCGCGGCGGGGGGCAGGATGCGCAGGATCGCCTGCGCGGTCACCGACTTGCCGGAGCCGGATTCGCCCACGAGCGCCAGGGTCCGTCCGCGCAGGATATCGAGGGACAGGCCGTGCAGCGCCTCGAACGGGCCGGATTCCGTGCGGAACGCGACCGCGAGGTCGCGGATGGACAATAGCGGGATCAACCCGTCCTCGCGATCTGTGAAGCCTGAGATCTAGATCTGGCCGGCGCCGTGTCCATCGCGGCGGCGGCGAAGTGCTCGCGAAGATCCAGAACCTGTATTGCCGGATGGTTGCAGAGATGCGCCAGGAGCGCCGCCACGAATGCCCATAGTGCCTCGTCGTGGATGCGGTGATGGGTGAGCAGCCCGAGGGGCCGCCAGGGTGTCCGGAGAAGGTCGGCTGCGAGGGCACCCAGCATGGTCTCCGGATCGCGCAGGGAGCGTGTGCCACGCCAGTCGATCGGATCGAGCGTCGCGTCGAGCCGGCGCAATCCCGGTGTTGCCGGGCCGGGCACGGCCGAGAGGCCGCGATAGCCGAGACCGGGGAGGGCCTCCGCGAGATCGGGCGCGAGACGGTTCCAGGGCGGCACGAAGACCGGGAGCAGGGAGGCTTCCGGCAGGCGCTCCCCGGCGATCCGCAGGCCCGCGGCGGCTTCGGCGAGGCGCGTCTCGAGGGGCCGGTGYGCGCCGAACTCCGCCGGCTTCTGGCCCGGCGGGGCGTAATTCCGGTGGGCCAGCCCGTGGACGGCGACGCTGACACCCTTCGCCGTTTCAAGCCGCCGGGACAGCGAGGGCTCGATGCCGGCCGGGATCGCGGCGAGGAGCAGCGGTATCCCGTGCGTCCCAGTCAGGGCGATCAGGCGATCGAGATCCGGGCTGGCCGCAACGACATCGTCGTCGCGCCAGAACAGCGGGACGCGCAGGCCGCGCGCCGCGACCGCGTCCAGGGCTCGGGTGAGGTCGTCGAAGCCCGGTCCCGGCGCCGGGCTCAGCCGCGCCCGCTTCCCGGCGTGCAGCTCCGCGACGATCGCCACCGTGCGCCGTGCCCCGTCGAGATCGACGCCGTGGGGACCCGGCAACGACGCCGCCGCCTGCGCGGTCACGGCCTTCAGGAGCGTGTCCGCGGTGAGCGCGGATTCCGGCAGCACCCGGGCGAGGCCCCGGGCGGCGAGGTGCTCCGCCCGCAGACGCTGTTCGGTCTCGCCGCCGGCCTCGAAGGGCACCAGCACCGCAGGCGTTCCGGTGGCGAGCAGGTCGGTCGCGGTGTTGTAGCCGCACTGGCTGACCGACAGCGCGGCGCCGGCAAGGAGGGTTCGATACTCCGGTCGGGCACGGCCGAGGACGCCCTCCGCCAGACCGTGGCCGATCGCGGCCAGTGCGGCTTCCGGGACGCCGTGGCCGGCGAGGATCCGCCAGCCGAGGTCCGGTCGCTGGCGGGCGGCCGACGCGGCTTCGCGGAGCAGCGTCAGCCCCGCCGGGCCGGATCCGGCGGCGACCAGCACGCCGGACCGCGGGGAGCGCGAGACGAATTCGGTCCCTTCATCCACGTAGCCGGTATAGCGGATCTTGGCGGCTGCGGCGGCGTCGAGGGGCCAGGACGCATCCAGGGGCACGAGGGCCGGGTCACCGTGCACCAGCACCGCGTCGTAGAGCTTCGCGACTCGGTCATGCGCCTGGGCGATGCGCTCGGGCTTGGTCGAGGCGACGAGGATGTCGCGCACGGAGGCGAGGACGATCGGTCGCGGTCGCGCGGCGTGGGCGGCCTCCACCAGCGCCAGGAACTCGGCAGCCAGGGCTCGCCGGCCGAACGGGAACAGCTCCGTCACCACCACGTCGGGCGCGAAGGTCGCGAAAGCCTCGACCAGGATGGCGCGGCGGCGCGCCAGCAGCGCCGGATCCGCTGGTCGACCGTCCGCCTCCAGCAAGGTCGCGAAGTCCGTGCCGGCGACGCGAAGCGGCGGAAGCTGCACGACGCGCAGCCCGTCATGGCGCACCATCGGGGCCGGCACGCCGCCGGAGACCAGCAGCGTCTCGTGCTGCGCGGCCGCGAAGGCCCGGGCAAGGGCCGCGGCGCGGGTCAGATGCCCGGCGCCGAGGAGATGCGTGACGGCGATCAGGACCCGCACGTCGACAGCTCCGTTTCGTGTGCGGTCGCGACCGGCGCCAAGCCCGCGGACGCGCGCAGCCGGCCTGCGATCAGCGCGACCGCGGCCTCCGCGGAGAAATCCTGTACGAGCCGAGCCCGGGCAGCTTCAGCGAGCCGCTGCCGACGGGCCGGGTCGCCGGCCAGCCCGGTCAGGGCCGTGGCCAGCGCCGCCGGCTCACCCGCGGGGACGAGGATGCCGTGCACGCAATCGGTGATGAATTCCGGCGTGCCCGCGAAGGCGGTGGCGAGGATCGGGAGCGTCTGGCTCGCCGCTTCCATCAGCACGTTCGGCAGGCCGTCGCGGTCGCCGCCCAAGGCGGGCTTCGTGGGCAGGACGAAGAGGTCGGCCGCCCGCATGGCGTCGATCACCGCCGGCTGTGCGAGGGCACCGCGGAAGGCGATCCGCTCCGTCAGGCCGCGGGCGGCGATCTGCGCCTCCAGGGCGGCGCGCAGCTCGCCGCCGCCGATCAGCTCGAGCCGCCAGTGCAGGTCCGCGGGCAGGGCGGCCAGGGCGGCGATCAGGTCGTCATGGCCCTTCTTGGCCACGAGCCGGCCGACGCAGAGGAGCCGGAGGGGGCGGGCCGGATCCGAGCCGTCGCGGGGTTCGCGCCGGGGCGGGGGAGCGGGAAACCGGGCGAGGTCGAGGCCGTGATAGGCGAGGAGGGCGCGGCCCGGCGCGAGGGCATGCAGGCGGGCCAGCCCGTCGCGGGTACATGTCACCCCCCACGTCGCGTCCCGCAACTTCTCGGTCAGCTCCCAATCGGGCGTAGTCCAGATGTCCTTGGCATGGGCCGAGAAGCTCCAGCGACGACCGGTCAGGAGCGCCGCGTAGCGGGCGACGCTCGCCGGCGTATGCAGGAAATGCACATGGATGTGAGTGATGTCGCGGGGCAGTTCCCGGGCCAGGACCAGGGCCTGCCCGAGGCGTCGCAGCCGCGAGAGGGTGGGATCGCGCCGCAGATCCCGGGCGAACAGAGCGAGGAGCGCAGGCAGGCGCGGCCGGCGCAGGGCCGCGAAGAGGCCGCGTAGGACCCGAAGGGGCGCCACGTGAAGGTATTCCGGCAGATAGGCGGCCTCGGCCCGGATCTGCCCGTGTATCGGGTGGCGCGCCCGGTCGGTCGGGCGGCGCAGCGACCAGATTTCCAGCGGAACGCCGCACCGCTCCAGGGCCAGCAGCTCCTGCGCGATGAAAGTCTCGGAGAGCCGCGGATAGCCCTTCAGCACCACGGCGACCCGGTTGGCGCTCACGACCGACCGCTCACGAGAAAGCCGTTAGGCGCGGACGCGCGGCTTCGTCGGCGCCGTCCCGAGCCATCAGCGCCCGGACGCGGCGGGCGACGGCGTCGAGTCCGTCGAGCAAGCCCGGAACCAGGACCCGCGACGGCACCTCCTGCTCCGGCAGGGCGCGCAGCGCCGCGGCCATGCGCTCGGGCGCCCGGCCGTCAGACTCCATCAGCACCCGGGCGAGGCCAAGCCGCTCGGCGGCGAGGGCGCGGATCGCCTGCTCCCGCCGCGGCTCGGTCCGGGGCACGAGGATCGCGCGACGGTCGAAGGACAGGATCTCGCAGAAGGTGTTGTAGCCGCCCATGGCGACGACGCCGGCGGCTTTGCGCATGAGGAACTCGATCTCGCTGTCGAAGGTGATGGCGGCGATCCGGCCGCCGAGCTCGCGAATGCGGGCCGCGAATCCGTCGCGGGTTCCGATGTCCAGAAAGGGCCCGAAGGCGATGAGCGCAGGCAGGGGGATCCCGGGATCGGTCTCGTAGGCGGCGATCACCCAATCGATCACGGCCGCTCCGTCGCCGCCCCCCCCTGGTGTGACGAGAATGAACGGGCCGCAGGCGACCGCCGGCTCCTCGCGGTCGGCGCGGCGCTCCGGAAGGTCCCGGCGCAGATAGCCTGTGTAGATCAAACGCTCGTCGATGCGGGCGGCCATCTCCGGCTCCATCGGCAGGGCTGCCAGGGGCTGGTGGATGTGGCGCAGGCCGTAGACCCAGATCTCGTCGTAGAAGCGCGCCATCGTCTCGGCGGCGCCCTTGCGCTCCCATTCCGGCACGAGGCGATCGGCGTCGTCGAGGACGTCGCGCAGGCCCAGGATCAGGCGAATACCGCGATCCGCCGCTTGCTCGAGGACCGGCAACAGCTCGCCGTGGAACCCGGCCGGCTCCTTGTCGACGATGATCAGGTCGGGTCGGAACGCCCCGCAGGCCTCTTCGATGATCCTGGAGCGCTTCTCGACGGTGCGCGCCAGAGGAGTCGCGCCGTCGAGGCTGGCGTATCCCCCGTCGGCGAATTTGGTGACCGGCGGCAGCCGCACCGTCCGCACGCCCGGCGCGAAGGCGAAGCGGTCGACGACCGGCGAGCCGGAGACGATCATCGCCCGTGCCCCGGGGTTGCACGCCACGATCGCGTTGGCGATCGCCCGCGAGCGGCGCAGATGTCCGAGCCCGAAGGTATCGTGGCTGTAGATCAGGACGCGGGGGGCCGAAAACGCCTCGTCCAGTCGCATCACGGTGACCGCCCCGGTTGACGGCGCAAGGATCGCAGCCGCCGCCCTCTCGCACAAGCCGGGCCGTGCCGCAAACCCACCTGTTGCGGCGGCGGGCGTTTCGGGCCGATCTTCCGGATCCGTAGGGCAACGAGGCCCGGCTTTTCGCCATTACGGACCTCGCCGCCTGACTGTGGATTTCGTTCGGTCCTCCCGACCGTCCTCGTCGAGGGCGCCGGTCCGGAGCCGCGACGGAACCGGTGCGACCACAGGCTCGGCAGCTTTGTCAGCCCGGTTCGGGTGGCGGTACGCGCTCGTCGCCCTCCTGCTGTCGGTGAACCTGCCGGTCTACGATTTCGCGCCCCCCGTTCGGGCGCGGCGCCTGCCAGCGCTAGCCGGATGGCCCCTCATCTTCCCCTTCAGCTTCAACTTGGCGACGTCGGGCTGCGTGGCCCTCAGCGGCCAGCCTTTGCGCGTCGGCCCGGATCGCAGGGGACCATGGTCCGACGCGCTGAGGTGCGCCGCTCACGGCGCCGGCGGCCGCGGCATCCGGAACGGCAGCATGAGCTGCACCAGCGGATTCTGGAACCGGTCGAGCGAAAGGCTCTCGTGCATCGCCCGGACCGGCTCGCCGCCCAGCGTCGAGGCGAGCAGGGAGCGAGCATAGAACGGGGTGTCCTCATACGTCGCGAGCACGCGCGACCGGCCGCCGTCGCTGCGGGTCTCGCGGGGCATCCGCCAGAAGCCTGTCGCCGGCAGTGCGGCGCCGGGCGGCGGACGGATGTCTCGGCGGCTGCCATCGCTGGAGAACCGGAGCGACAGGTTCTGGCCGCCACCGTCGCGGTGCTGCACGTCGTACAGGATGGCGGCCCCGTCCTGCAGGTCCGCCCGGCACCAAGTCCACCGGGAGAAGGCGGCCCCGAGGGGCTCGTCGCCGTCATTCGTGTCGAAGTATCCGCTGCCGCTCCAGCGCAGATTCGGCTTGTCGAAGCTGACCTCGACCCGCGAGGACGGCGCCATCGGCCACCAGCGGTGGCGGCCCGCGCGGTCGAGGTGGAACGGGCCGGCCGTGAACCCGCGGGGCTCCAGGCGTACCGTGCCGCGGACCCGGTGGGGCAGGGGCGACCCGCGCTCGTCGATCCGAACGGTGAGCGCCGTGCCGTCCCAGTGCATGGCGCTCGGTCCGATCGCGATGTGGTCGGCATTCCGTGACAGGCTGGCGGCGCGGCGCTCGGTCATCGCGAAGCGCCTGCGATCGCCGTAGAGGACGACGTTCATCGCGCAATGGGCGAAGGGGTCCTTCTCGGCGCTCCAGCCGTAATAGGGTGAGAACACGCTTCCGATGAAGGCGATGATCGTGAGGCCCTGGCGCCCGTCGTCGCTCACCGCATCGACGTACCACCACGCGTAGCCGCCCCGCGCGACCGGGCCATCGAATCGCGGTCGTCCAGGATCGCTGCCGCCGCTAGCCGCCCAGATTGCGCGGCCATCGGCACGCCCGGGCCGGGATGGATCGAGCCCCCCGCCAGGTAGAGTCCCGGCAGGGCCGTCCGCGACCCCGCGCGCTTGAAGGTCGTCGCCCAGCCCTGCGCCGCCCGACCGTACAGGGCTCCGCTCGTCGCGGGAAACAGGGCGTCGAAGTCCCGCGGTGTCGTCGTCACCGCGGACGAGGTGGAGGCCAGGGTGAGCCCGCAGGCCTCCAGCCGGCGGATCAGGGTCCCTTCGCATCTCTCGATCTCCGGCAGTGTGAGCGGTCGCTCCCGGCCGTCCGCCGGGGCGTTGACGAGCATGAGCAGGCGCTCGGGACCGTCCGGCGACGCGCCCGCCGCATCCCGGTCCTGGGCGCAGACGTAGACGGTCGGATCGTCGGGCAGGCGGCGGTCGCGCAGGATGGTATCGAACTCGGCGCGATAGTCGCGCGAGAAGAACACCGTGTGGTGTGCGAGCGGGAACCCGGTGGCGATCGCCTCCGCGCAGACCGTGACCGCCGAAAGCGAGCGCTCGCCCGGCGCGAGCCGCTCGCCGGCAGCGATCGCCTCGGGGCCGAACAGCCCAGCCCCGAGGGCGGCGCAATCGGCATTGCAGACGACGCGATCGGCCGGAACCACTGTGTGATCCGTCAGGCGCACGCCGACCACACGGCCGCCCGCGACAAGGATCCGCTCCACCTCCGCGTCGTAGCGGAACGTCGCGCCCCGCTCCGCGGCGAGATCGGCCACTGCCCGGGCCAGGCTGCTGAGCCCCCCGGCGACGGTCCAGACCCCGGTCTGCTCCACATGGGCCACGAGCATCAGCGTCGCCGGTGCGGTGAACGGCGAGGCGCCGCAATAGGTGGCATAGCGGCCGAACAGCTGCAGCAGCCGCGGATCGCGGAAATAGGCGCCGAGCGCCGACCAGAGCGTCGTGAAGGGCTGGATCCGCCAGAGGTCGCCGAGGCCCGAGAGCCCGACCCGCTGCGCGAGGCCCGCAGGTCCGGTCCGGCCCTCCCGGATGAACGGCCCCTCGAGGGTCCTGTAGACCTCGGCCGAGCGCGCGCAGAATCGCCGGTAGCCGTCCGCCTCACGGGCGCCCGCGAAGGCCGAGATGGCGGCCGCCGAGGCCTCGATGTCGGCGAAGAGGTCCAGTCGCTCGTCCCGGCTCCAGGCGTGGCGGGCGAGGAGGTGCGCCGGGGCGAGGGCGACGCGCTCATCGAGGCGCGCATCGCATTCGGCGAACAGCTCCTCGAACACCCAGCGCATGGTGAAGACGGTCGGCCCAGCCTCGACGGCCCGCGACCCGACCGGGACAGCCCGCATCTTTCCGCCGGGATGGGGTGCCCGTTCCAGGACCGTCGTGTCGAAACCGGCATGGGCGAGCCGCAGGGCGGCGGCGAGGCCGCCGATCCCGGCTCCGATCACGACGACGCGTTCCTGCGCCACGCTGGCTCCGCCTTCTCCCCCGGAAACGGGATTGATCTGTGGGCGCCAAAGTGTCAATAAGAAATGACACCTGTTGATGACAACAGATCACAACACGGGAGGCGACGCGATGGAGCCCGGTCGACGGATCGAAATGGCGCTGGATCGCGCCGTGGCCTATGCGGAAGCGCCGGGTGCGCCGCCGCTGCTGGCGGAGGCGCTGCGCTACGCGGTGTTCCCCGGCGGTCACCGGATCCGACCCCGCCTGTGCCTGTCGGTGGCCCACGCCTGCGGCGACGACGATCCGGCGGGATCCGAGGCTGCCGCCGCCGCCATCGAACTCCTGCATTGCGCCTCACTGGTCCATGACGATCTGCCGTGCTTCGACGACGCACCGATGCGCCGGCAAAAGCCTTCTGTGCACGTGGCGTTCGGCGAACCGATCGCCGTCCTCACCGGCGACGCGCTCATCGTTCTGGCCTTCGAGACCTTGGCGCGTGCCGCCGGCCAGCATCCGGCGCGACTCGGACGGCTGGTCGGGCTCCTTGGCCGGGCAGCCGGTTCCCCGTCGGGCATCGCGGCGGGCCAAGCCTGGGAATCGGAGGCTCATGTCAGCCTGAGCGACTACCAGCAGGCGAAGACCGGAGCCTTGTTCGCGGCCGCTGCGGTCGCCGGAGCGGCGGCGGCGGGGGCCGAGCCGGAACCCTGGCGCAGGCTCGGCGAGTGCCTCGGCGAGGCCTACCAAGTGGCCGACGACCTGCGGGACGTCGCCTGCCGCCAGGAGGAGATCGGCAAGCCCGCTGGGCGCGACGCGACACTGGGGCGCCCCAACGCCGCCGCGCTGCTCGGCACGGACGGGGCTCTGGACCGCCTGTCCCGACTGACCCGCGAGGCGGTAGCGGCGATCCCGTCCTGTCCCCGTCTGGGCACACTGACCGCCGAGATCGAGGCGCAGGCGCGGCTATTCCTGCCCGCGAGCCTGCGGGCGGTGATGGCCTGAGCGCCGGACCTCTTCCGGACGCCGCGGCGATGCCATCGGCGCCGCTCGCCTGGGCGGACAGGTGGCTCGCGTGGCGCAACCGTCTCGTGGCCAACCCGCGCTTTCAGCGCTGGGCCGCGGGCTTCCCGCTCACCCGCCGCATCGCCCGCCGGAACACCCGTGCGCTGTTCGATCTCTGCGCGGGCTTCGTCTACGCGCAGGTCCTGACCGCCTGCATCCGCCTCGAACTCTTCGCGGTTCTGGCCGATGGCCCCCTGACGGTCGACGAACTGGCGCGGCGGCTCGACCTCCCGCCGGTTAACGCCCGGACCCTGCTGCGGGCGGCCGACTCCCTCGGGCTGCTTCGCACCCTGCCGGGCGACCGATTCGGGCTGGCCGACCTCGGAGCCGCGCTGGTCGGCAATCCCGGCATCGCCGCCATGATCGAGCACCACGCGCTGCTCTACGCCGACCTTTCCGATCCGGTGGCGCTCCTGCGGGGACAGGGCCGGCCGACGCGCCTCTCGGGCTACTGGCCCTACGCCACCGGCGTGACGGGCGATGCGCGCACGGTAGCACCCTATGGCGGCCTGATGGGCGCGTCGCAGGCTCTGATCGCCGAGGACGTGCTCGATGCCTGCGATCTGTCGCGGGTCGTGCACCTGATGGATGTCGGTGGCGGCGAAGGAGCCTTCCTGCAGGCGGTGGCGCGTCGGCACGCGGCCCCGCGCCTTACGCTGTTCGACCTGCCACCGGTGGCGGAGCGCGCCGCCGCCCGCCTCGCTCGGGCCGGCCTCGGCGGCCGGATCGCCTGCCGCGGCGGGGATTTCCACGACGGCCTGCCGCCGGGCGCCGACGCGATCTCCCTGGTCCGAATCGTCCACGACCACGATGACGAGCCCGCCCTCGCGCTGCTCAAGGCCGTCCACGCGGCGCTTCCGCCGGGCGGCACATTGCTGCTTGCCGAGCCCTTGGCGGGCACGCCCGGCGCAGAACCCGTCGGGGACGCGTATTTCGGCTTCTACCTCCTGGCGATGGGGTCCGGCAGGCCGCGACGCGCCGAAGAGCTTCACGCGATGCTCCGCAGTGCAGGTTTCGCGACGACGCATGAGCATCCAACCCGCCGTCCGCTGCTCACGAGAGTGCTTCAAGCCCAAAAAACAGGCGCGGTTTCGTAACTGTCACTTGACGCTGACATATGTCTATCTAGGATGACACATAGCGGTTTCGCCTCGGCGAGAGTCGCACAACATAGGGTGGATGTTTCCAGCCATGGACGCTCTGGCAGTTATTCTTGAAAGGCCAGAGCAGCTTGCGGTGCAGCGCGTAGCTCTGACGGCGCCCGGCGAAGCGGATGCCGTCGTCGCGGTGTCCTGGAGCGGGATCAGCACCGGCACCGAGCGGTTGCTCTGGTCGGGCCGCATGCCGCCGTTCCCCGGGATGGGATACCCCCTCGTTCCCGGCTATGAATCGGTCGGCACCGTCGTGGAGGCCGATGCCGGTGCCTCGGTCCGCAGCGGCCAGACGGTCTACGTTCCGGGTGCGCGCTGCTTCGGCTCGGTTCGCGGGCTTTTCGGTGGTGCCGCCTCGCATCTGGTGGTTCCGGCCGCACGTCTCGTGCCGGTGGACGCGGCGCTCGGGGACCGGGCCTGCCTCCTCGCTCTCGCCGCCACGGCCTATCGCGCCCTCGGTGGCATCGGACCCGGCGCCACGCCGCTCATCGTCGGCCACGGCGTCCTCGGCCGGCTGCTCGCGCGTCTGACGGTTGCGGCGGGGGCCGAGCCCACCGTCTGGGAGACGGATCCGGCCCGGGCTGCGGGAGACCACGGATACACGGTCGTCGCGCCCGACTCCGATCCGCGTCGCGACTACGCGACGATCACCGACGTCAGCGGGAACGCGGCCGGCCTGGACGATCTGATCGCCCGCCTGGCGCCGGGCGGCGAGATCGTCCTGGCTGGGTTCTACGAGGCGCCCCTAAGCTTCGCCTTTCCGCCTGCCTTCATGCGCGAGGCACGGATCCGGATCTCCGCCGAGTTCCGGGCTGAGGACACGGCGGCGGTGACCATGCTGATCGAGAGCGGCCGGCTCTCCCTCGACGGGCTGATCACCCACCGTGTTCCCGCGACGCGGGCGCAGGACGCCTACCGCACCGCCTTCGCGGATCCGGCCTGCCTGAAGATGATCCTCGATTGGAGGGACGCCGCGTGAACGTTCAGCTGAACAAGGCTGCCCTGTCCCAAGCCGCAGAACTCCGCGCCGAGGCGGCGGTCGAGCCGGATCCCGTGGTCACGAGGCCGGCCAAGAAGGAAACGCAGATCATCGCGATCTACGGCAAGGGCGGCATCGGCAAGTCGTTCACGCTGGCCAATCTCAGTTACATGATGGCCCAGCAGGGCAAGAAGGTCCTGCTGATCGGCTGCGACCCGAAGAGCGACACCACCTCGCTCCTCTTCGGAGGCAAGGCCTGCCCGACGATCATCGAGACCTCGACGAAGAAGAAGCTTGCCGGCGAGGCAGTGGCCATCGGCGACGTCTGCTTCAAGCGCGACGGCGTCTACGCCATGGAACTCGGCGGCCCCGAGGTCGGGCGCGGCTGCGGCGGCCGCGGCATCATCCACGGCTTCGAACTGCTCGAGAAGCTCGGGTTCCACGACTGGGGCTTCGACTTCGTCCTCCTCGACTTCCTCGGCGACGTGGTCTGCGGCGGCTTCGGCCTGCCGATCGCCCGGGACATGTGCCAGAAGGTCATCGTCGTCGGCTCGAACGACCTGCAATCGCTCTACGTCGCCAACAACGTCTGCTCGGCGGTCGAATACTTCCGCAAGCTCGGCGGCAATGTCGGCGTCGGCGGTCTCGTGATCAACAAGGACGACGGCACCGGCGAGGCCCAGGCCTTCGCTGAGGCTGCCGGCATCCCGGTCCTGGCCTCGATCCCGGCGGACGACGACATCCGCCGCAAGAGCGCGAATTACGAAATCATCGGCCGGCCGGAGAGCCGCTGGGGCAGCCTGTTCTCGGATCTGGCCGCCAACGTCGCCGACGCCGCGCCGCACCGGCCGACGCCGCTCACGCAGGACGGGCTGCTCGGACTGTTCTCCAGCGACGTCACCGGCCGCGACGTGGTGCTGGTGCCGGCGACCCACGAGGACATGTGTGGCGTCGCCCACGTGTCCAAGCCGTCCCTCGAAGTCGTCTACGACGAGGTCTGACGCGCATGGCCGTCTCCCTCGATATCGCCGATCTGCGCGCCCGCAAGGCGCCGGCCACCATCGATCTCGCCGCCGCGCAGGCCGACGGGCTCGGCTGCCACGCCGGCAAGGACGCGATGGTTGCGGCCGCGGAAGCCGCCGGGATGTCGGAGACGCTGGCCCAGCTCCGTGAGGATTACCCGCAGGGGCCGCACGACCAGCCGCAGAGCATGTGCCCGGCCTTCGGCTCGCTGCGCGTCGGCCTGCGCATGCGCCGGACCGCCACGATCCTCTCCGGCTCGGCCTGCTGCGTCTACGGCCTGACCTTCACGTCGCACTTCTACGGCGCCCGGCGCAGCGTCGGCTACGTGCCGTTCAACTCAGAGACCCTGGTCACCGGCAAGCTGTTCGAGGATATCCGCGACGCGGTCTACGCCACGGCGAAGCCCGAGGATTACGACGCCGTCGTCGTCATCAACCTGTGCGTTCCCACGGCCTCCGGTGTTCCGCTGCGGCTTCTGCCGAAGGAGATCGACGGCGTCCGGGTGATCGGCATCGACGTGCCGGGCTTCGGCGTGCCGACCCATGCCGAGGCCAAGGACGTCCTGGCTGGCGCCATGCTGAAGGTCGCCCGCGCGGAAGCCGAGCAGGGTCCGGTGGCGGCGCCGCGCGGCGGCCGCTCGGAGCGCCCGAGCGTGGCGCTCCTCGGCGAGGTGTTCCCGGCCGACCCCGTGGTCATCGGTGCGCTCCTCGAGCCGCTGGGGTTGGCGGCCGGCCCGGTGGTGCCGACCCGGGAATGGCGCGAACTCTACGCGGCGCTGGATTGCGCTGCCGTGGCGGCGATCCACCCGTTCTACACGGCCTCCATCCGGGAGTTCGAAGCCGCGGGTCGGCCGATCGTCGGCTCCGCCCCCGTGGGCGTCGACGGGACGGCCGACTGGCTCGACCGGATCGGCGAGGCCTGCGCCGTGCCCCGTGCCACCGTCGAGGCGGCCAAGAACCGGATCCTGCCGGGCATCC
This sequence comes from Methylobacterium sp. P5_C11, assembly GCF_054049775.1. Taxonomy (NCBI): domain Bacteria; kingdom Pseudomonadati; phylum Pseudomonadota; class Alphaproteobacteria; order Hyphomicrobiales; family Methylobacteriaceae; genus Methylobacterium; species Methylobacterium sp. P5_C11. Next base: position 50,350 of record NZ_JBFULS010000001.1, read on the forward strand.
GCGGGGCGCTCGGGGCGATGCCGGTCAAGGGACGGATCACCCTCTCGGGCTATGAGGGCTCGGAACTCCTCGTGGCGCGTCTCCTCGTCGAGAGCGGCGCCGAGGTCCCCTATGTCGGCACGGCCTGCCCGCGCACGCCCTGGTCGGAGGCGGACCGCGACTGGCTCGAGTCCCGCGGCACGCAGGTCCAGTATCGCGCCTCCCTGGAGGACGACCTCTACGCCCTCGACTCGCTCAAGCCCGATCTCGCCATCGGCACGACGCCGGTGGTGCAGCGGGCCAAGGAGCGCGGCACGCCCGCCCTCTACTTCACCAACCTGATCTCCGCCCGCCCGCTGATGGGCGCGGCCGGCGCCGGGTCCCTCGCCACGGTGATCAACGCCGCGCTGGGCAACAAGGCGCGGTTCGACGCCATGCGCGACTTCTTCGAGGGCGTCGGCACCGGACACGCCGCCGGCGTCTGGCAGGAGGTGCCGCAGCGGCGGCAGGGTCCGAAGATCGAGGGCGCACCGAAGCCGATCGGGGAGATGGCGTGATGCTGATCCTCGATCACGACAGGGCCGGTGGATACTGGGGCGCGGTCTACGTCTTCACGGCGATCAAGGGCCTGCAGGTCGTCATCGACGGCCCCGTAGGCTGCGAGAACCTGCCGGTCACGTCGGTGCTGCACTACACCGACGCGCTGCCGCCACACGAATTGCCGATCGTCGTGACCGGCCTCGCCGAGGAGGAACTCGGCCGTCACGGGACCGAGGGCGCCATGAAGCGCGCCCACGCGACCCTCGATCCGGGTCAGCCCAGTGTGGTCGTCACCGGCTCGATCGCCGAGATGATCGGCGGCGGCGTGACCCCCGAGGGCACCGGCCTGCAGCGGTTTCTGCCGCGCACCATCGACGAGGATCAGTGGCAGGCGGCCGACCGGGCCATGCGCTGGCTCTGGCAGGAATACGGGGCGAAGAAATTCGCCAAGAAGGGCATCCCGGCCCGACCCGAGCGCAAGCCCGGCGAGCGGCCGCGGGTGAACCTCATCGGTCCGGCCTACGGTACCTTCAACATGCCCTCGGACCTCGCCGAGATCCGGCGGCTCGTGGAGGGCATCGGCGCCGAGGTGAACCTCACCTTCCCGCTGGGCTCGCACCTCGCGGACGTGCCGAAGCTCATTAACGCCGACGCCAACATCTGCCTGTATCGCGAGTTCGGACGCCTGCTCTGCGAGGATCTGGAGCGGCCCTATCTGCAGGCGCCGATCGGCATCCTCTCGACGACCAAGTTCCTGCGCTCCCTGGGCGAGATCCTGGGCCTCGATCCCGAGCCGTTCATCGAGCGGGAGCGGCACACGACCATCAAGCCGGTCTGGGATCTCTGGCGGTCGGTGACCCAGGACTTCTTCGGCACGGCGAGCTTCGGCATCGCCGCCACCGAGACCTACGCCCGAGGCGTGCGCCATTTTCTCGAAGACGAGATGGGGCTGCCCTGCCACTTCGCCTTCGGACGCTCCGCGGGGCTGAAGCCCGACAATGCGGCGGTCCGCGCGGCGATCGCGGCGAAGCCACCGCTGGTGCTGTTCGGCTCCTTCAACGAGCGGATGTACCTGGCCGAGTGCGGCGCGCGGGCGACCTACGTGCCGGCCTCGTTCCCCGGCGCGATTATCCGACGGCACACCGGTACGCCGTTCATGGGCTACGCGGGGGCGACCTACCTGGTTCAGGAAGTCTGCAACGCCCTGTTCGACACGCTCTTCCACATCCTGCCGCTCGCCCGCGACATGGACAAGGTCGAGGCCACGCCGGCCCGGAACCACCGGGAACTGCCCTGGGACGAGGCCGCCCGGCAGGCGCTGGACAGCCTCGTGGAGGCCCAGCCGGTCCTGGCGCGGATCTCCGCCGCCAAGCGCCTGCGCGACGCCGCCGAGCGGGCCGCGCGGGACACCGAATCCGCGGCCGTTGCGCCCGCCCATGTGGCGCGGGCGCGGGCCGATCTCGCCGGGGGGATCCCGGCATGAGCACCCCTTCCGTTTCACCCAGAGGAGACCTCACGATGCGAACGATGGTCCCGACCGGCCGCCAGCACCAGGAGGAGCTTCAGTTCCGGCTGATCCTGGCCGCGACCTACCCGTTTTTCCTGGCCGCCGCGGCGCTGAGCCGGTTCCGGCCGACCCGCGAGATGGCCCGCACGGGCCTGATGCCGGCGCGCCGCTCGGTGTTCGGCGAGGCGCGCGCCATGGCGGTTCAGGCGATTCCCTTCGCCTTCATGGGCTGATGCCCCTGAGCGAGACACTTCCGTCCGGTGACGCGGGGGAAGTCGGGCTGTGGTTGCCGCTGGGCATCACGGCTGTACCCGTCGCGCCTCGCGAGAGACGCGGCCAACACACGGAGGTCTGAACGATGGCCAGTGGATCCGTCACAACAGAAAGACCGAGCAGCCTGTCCGGGCTGACGGAACCGGAAGCCAAGGAGTTCCACGCGATCTTCCTGACGAGCTTCCTCATCTTCACGGCGATCGCCGTGGTCGCCCACATCCTCGTCTGGATGTGGCGTCCGTGGCTCCCCGGACCGCAGGGCTACGCCTCTCTCGAGGGCGTCCGCGATGCGGCCCACGCCCTCGTCACGATGATCGGCTGAGGAGGATCAAATGCACAAGGTTTGGTTGCTGTTCGATCCGCGGCGCACGCTGGTGGCTCTGTTCACCTTCCTCTTCATCCTGGCGCTGCTGATCCACTTCATCCTGCTCTCGACCGACCGGTTCAACTGGCTGGACGGTCCGAGAAACAACAAGGCGGCCGAGAACACCATCACGCTCGCCCTGCCGCAGATGCCGGCCTGACCGGTCGGTTCGGACCGCGGCGCGCGAGGGCCGCGGTCACCCCATCCATCCCTTTCTCTGGCCTGAGTGAGGAGCAGCCGCCATGGCGATGCTGAGCTTCGAGCGCAAATACAGGGTCCGCGGCGGCACCTTGCTCGGCGGCGACCTGTTCGACTTCTGGGTCGGGCCGTTCTTCGTCGGTTTCTTCGGCGTCGTCGGACTGTTCTTCACGGTGCTCGGCACCGCGCTGGTCATCTACGGCGCGGCCATCGGGCCGACCTGGAACGTCTGGCAAATCAACATCGCGCCGCCCGATATCAGCTACGGGCTAAGGCTCGCACCCCTCAAGGAGGGCGGCCTCTGGCAGATCATCACCATGTGCGCGCTGGGCTCGTTCGTGTGCTGGGCGCTGCGCGAGGTCGAGATCTGCCGCAAGCTCGGCATCGGCTACCACGTGCCGGCGGCCTTCGGGATGGCGATCTTCGCCTATTTCACCCTGGTGGTGGTCCGGCCGTTCCTGATGGGCGCCTGGGGCTACGGATTCCCCTACGGCATCCTGAGCCACCTCGATTGGGTGTCCAACACCGGCTACCAGTACCTCCACTTCCACTACAATCCGGCGCACATGCTGGCGGTGACGTTCTTCTTCACCACGACGCTGGCGCTCGCGATGCACGGCGGCCTGATCCTCGCGGCGACCAATCCGAAGAAGGGCGAAACCGTGAAGACGCCCGAGCACGAGGACACCTTCTTCCGCGACACGATCGGCTACTCGATCGGTACCCTAGGCATCCACCGTTTAGGCCTGTTCCTGGCCCTGTCGGCGGGCTTCTGGAGCGCGGTCTGCATCGTGATCAGCGGACCGTTCTGGACGCAGGGCTGGCCGCAATGGTGGGGCTGGTGGCTCAACCTGCCCGTGTGGCGGTGACTGATCGGACGCGATCGGAACGAGGGGAATAACAGGGGTCGCCGTCGCCGAGCGCGCGGCACTCCGGGGGAGGGCAGGCCATGGCCTATTACCAGAACATCTTCACACAGGTTCAGGTGCGCCCGCTGGTACCGGAGCACGGCGTTCCGGTGTCGGTCGACGACCGGGTCGGAAAGCCGTTCAACAGCTACCTGTTCGGACTCATCGGCAACAGCCAGGTCGGCCCGATCTATATCGGGTACATCGCGGCGCTCTCGATCACCTGCGGGCTGATCGCCTTCGAGATTATCGGCCTCAACATGTGGGCGTCGGTCAACTGGGATCCGGTGCAGTTCGTCCGGCAATTGCCGTGGCTTGCGCTCGAGCCGCCGCTGCCGAAATACGGCCTCAAGGTTCTTCCGCCCCTCAACGAGGGCGGCTGGTGGCTCATCGCAGGCTTCTTCCTGACGGCCTCGATCCTGCTCTGGTGGGTTCACCTCTACCGGCGGGCGCGGGCGCTTGGCCTCGGCACGCACGTTCCGTGGGCCTTCGCCTCGGCGATCTGGCTCTACCTCGTCCTCGGCTTCATTCGGCCGGTGCTGATGGGTTCGTGGTCGCAGGCGGTGCCCTTCGGCATCTTCCCGCACCTCGATTGGACCGCGGCCTTCTCGCTCCGCTACGGAAATCTGTTCTACAACCCGTTCCACATGCTCTCGATCACGTTTCTCTACGGATCGACGCTGCTGTTCGCGATGCATGGGGGCACGATCCTGGCCTGCTCGCGCTACGGCGCCGAGCGCGAGATCGACCAGATCGTCGACCGCGGCACGGCCACCGAACGCGCTGCCCTGTTCTGGCGCTGGACCATGGGCTTCAACGCCACGATGGAATCGATCCACCGCTGGGCGTGGTGGTTCGCGGTGCTGACGACGCTCACCGGCGGCATCGGCATCCTGCTCACCGGCACTGTCGTCGACAACTGGTACCTCTGGGCCGTCAAGCACGGCGTCGCTCCCTCGTATCCGCAGGTCTACGGCCCGATCGTCGACCCCGCCCATCTCGCACCCGGCATGAAGCCGTGAGGAGGCCGTCATGAAGACGATACTGGCGGTAGTCGGCGGTGCGCTCGCCCTGTTCCTCACGATCGCGATGTTCGGCGGCGCCGGGTGGACCCACCCGCCGATGGCGAACAAGCAGACCGGCTTCCGCGGAACCGGGATGGACCTGATCCGCACCCGCGCCGGCAACGAGGCGCTGGCGGCGGCCAACGTCGCGCCGACCCCCGCCGACCCGGCCGACGCGGGCGGGGACAAGGCCTCCGCGGTCTACGAGAACGTCCAGGTGCTAGGCGATCTTTCGGCCGAACAGTTCAACCGGCTGATGGTGTCGATCACCGAGTGGGTGGCGCCCCAGCAGGGCTGCACCTACTGCCATAGCACCGAGAACATGGCCTCGGACGAACTGTACCAGAAGCGTGTCGCCCGGCGCATGCTGCAGATGACCCAGTACATCAATTCGTCCTGGAAGGAGAATCACGTCCATCAGGCCGGCGTGACCTGCTACACCTGCCACCGTGGCAATCCCGTGCCCGCGAACATCTGGTTCGACCACCCGGTCCAGGGCGCAGGGCGGTTCATTCCGCGCAACAACGGCCAGAACCTGGCTTCACCCGAGGTCGGCAATACGTCGCTGCCCTACGACGTCTATCAGGCCTTCTACCAGCACAAGGACACGTCCGAGGACGCCGTACGGGTCAACGCCACCACGGCGCTGCCCGAGACCAAGGGCAAGCCGATCCAGGACGCGGAGAAGACCTTCGCGATCATGATCAGCATGTCGCAATCGCTCGGCGTCAACTGCACCTTCTGCCACAACACCCGCTCGGTGGCGCAGTGGGATACCAGCACGCCGAACCGCGTCCATGCCTGGTACGGCATCCGCATGGTCCGCGATCTCAACCAGGACTACATGACCCCACTGACCTCGACCTTTCCGCGGAACCGCCTGGGCGTTCTCGGGGATGCGCCGAAGATCAACTGCGCCACCTGCCATAACGGCGCCAACAAGCCGCTCAACGGCGCCAACGTGATCGAGCCCTATCCGGAGCTGGCGCACCCAACGATCGCCGTGAGCCTGCCGACCGGCGAGGCGAAGGATCCGATCCCCGGCACTCAGACGCCCACGCCGAAGCCCTGATCGGCCCACGGTGCGGCCGGGATCTCCGGCCGCACCGCTCAAGCTTCAGGGAACCTCCGTGATGTAAAGGCGTCGATACCGGCGGCCAAGCTCGGCCTCAGGAGGCGCCCGTGACCATCACCATCTCGAACCTCCAGCCGCTGATCGCGATCCTCGCCGGAATCCTGATCCTGGTGATGCCGCGGCTCCTCAACTACATCGTCGCGATATACCTGATCGTCGTCGGCGTGATCGGGTTGGGAATCCTGCACTGAGGCCCGGCTGACGGGCCTCGCCCGTCCACGATGCGGTCCTGAGGCGCGCCTCGCCACCGTCTCATCGCCCGCCAACCATTGATACGCGTGCGATCGGACGGGCTTGAAGGGCCGGTCCTGACAGACCGTCGAACCCGTCAGCGTCACACGCACAGGGCCATCGCCCGTTCATCTTGCGTTGCGTTGCGGGATGGTCCAACCCCGCCCATCAGCCCGGCTGGCGCCGGGCACCAGAGACGGACGGGATCGACATGGCGACCGGAAGCGCGAAGTGGGTCTACGCCTTCGGCGACGGCAAGGCGGAGGGCAAGTCGCAGATGCGCGACCTGCTCGGCGGCAAGGGCGCCAACCTCGCCGAGATGTCCAATCTCGGCCTGCCGGTCCCCCCCGGCTTCACCATCACCACCGAGGTCTGTACCTACTTCTACGAGCACGGGAAATCCTACCCGCCGGAGTTGAAGGATCAGGTCACGGCCGCGCTCGCCCAAATCGGCACGCTGACCGGCCGCAAGTTCGGCGACTCGACCAACCCGCTCCTCGTCTCGGTCCGCTCGGGTGCGCGGGCCTCCATGCCCGGCATGATGGACACTGTCCTGAACCTCGGGCTCAACGACGAGACCGTGCTGGCCTTGGCCAAGGAGGCCGACGACGAGCGCTTCGCCTACGATTCCTACCGCCGCTTCATCACCATGTACTCGAACGTGGTGCTCGGCGTTGAGCACCACGCCTTCGAGGAGGCGCTGGAACACTACAAGGAGGGTAAGGGTTTCGACCTCGACACCGAACTCGGCGCCGCCGACTGGAAGACCCTGATCCAGACCTACAAGAAGATCGTGCGCGACGAGCACGGCTCGGACTTCCCGCAGGGTGCGGACGACCAGCTCTGGGGCGCCATCGGCGCCGTGTTCAATTCCTGGATGATTCCCCGCGCGAAGAAGTACCGCGAGCTGAACAACATTCCGGAGAGCTGGGGCACGGCCGTCAACGTGCAGGCCATGGTGTTCGGCAACATGGGCGACACCTCGGCCACCGGCGTCGCCTTCACCCGCAACCCGTCCACCGGCGAGAAGGCACTCTACGGCGAGTTCCTGATCAACGCGCAAGGCGAGGATGTGGTCGCCGGCATCCGCACACCGCAGAATATCACGGAGAAGGCGCGGAAAGAGGCTGAGAGCGACAAGCCTTCCATGGAGAAGGCCATGCCCGAGAGCTACGCGGAGCTGACCCGGATCTACGGGATCCTGGAGAGCCATTACCGCGACATGCAGGACATGGAGTTCACCATCGAGAAGGGTAAGCTCTGGATGCTCCAGACCCGCAACGGCAAGCGCACGGCCAAGGCGGCCCTGCGCATCGCCGTTGATCTTGCGGGCGAGGGGCTGATCTCCCGCGAGGAGGCGATCGGCCGGGTCGAGCCTGGCGCCCTCGACCAGCTCCTGCACCCGACCATTGACCCGAAGGCGGACCGGAAGGTCATCGCCTCGGGCCTGCCGGCCTCGCCGGGCGCGGCGACCGGTGAGATCGTGTTCAATTCCGAGGACGCAGAGGCGCATCGCAAGGCCGAGCGCAAATGCATCCTGGTCCGCATCGAGACCTCGCCCGAGGACATCCACGGCATGCACGCCGCCGAGGGTATCCTGACCACCCGCGGTGGCATGACCAGCCACGCCGCCGTGGTCGCCCGCGGCATGGGCAAGCCCTGCGTGTCGGGCGTCGGATCGATCCGGATCGACTACAAGGCGCAAACCCTGACGGTCGGCGGCGCGACGCTCAAGGCCGGCGACCGGATCACCATCGACGGCTCGACGGGTCAAATCATTCAGGGTGAGGTGAAGATGCTGGAGCCCGAGCTGTCGGGCGACTTCGCGACCCTGATGGAATGGGCCGACGCGATCCGCGGCATGAAGGTGCGCGCCAACGCCGACACGCCGACGGATGCCCGCACGGCGCGCAACTTCGGTGCGGAGGGTATCGGTCTCTGCCGGACCGAGCACATGTTCTTCGAGGGAGACCGAATCATCGCGGTCCGCGAAATGATCCTGGCGGACGACGCCGAGGGCCGGCGGACGGCGCTGGCGAAGATCCTTCCCTACCAGCGTCAGGACTTCCTCGAGCTGTTCACGATCATGTCCGGGCTGCCGGTGACGATCCGTCTCCTCGATCCGCCGCTCCATGAGTTCCTGCCGCACACCGATGCCGAGGTCGCCGAGGTCGTGAAGGCGACCGGTGTCTCCGAGGAGAAGATCCGGCACCGGACGCGCGAGCTGTCAGAGCACAACCCGATGCTCGGCTTCCGCGGCTGCCGTCTCGCCATCGCGTTCCCCGAGATCGCCGAGATGCAGGCCCGGGCCATCTTCGAGGCGGCTGTCCAGGCCGCCGCCGATACCGGCAGCCCGGTCACGCCCGAGGTGATGGTGCCGCTGGTGTTCACGCGGGCCGAGTTCGACATCGTGAAGGCGCGCATCGACGCGATGGCGAAGGCCGTCGCCGAGGAGAAGGGCGCGACCCTCGACTATCAGGTGGGCACGATGATCGAGCTTCCCCGTGCGGCGCTCAAAGCCGGCGAGATCGCCGAGACAGCGGAGTTCTTCTCCTTCGGCACGAACGACCTAACGCAGACGGCGCTCGGGATCTCCCGCGACGACGCCGCGACCTTCCTGGGTCCCTATACCCAGAAGGGCATCCTGGCCGCCGACCCGTTCATCACCATCGATCAGGAGGGCGTGGGCGAACTGGTGCGCATCGGCGTGGAGCGTGGCCGCAAGACCCGCCCCGATATCAAGCTCGGCATCTGCGGCGAGCATGGCGGCGATCCGGCCTCGATCGGCTTCTGCCAGGAGGTCGGCCTCGATTACGTGTCCTGTTCGCCGTACCGGGTGCCGATCGCCCGCCTCGCGGCGGCGCAGGCTGCCCTCGGCAAGGTCTCCGGCAAGGAAGGGTGAGGCTGGACCGGGGGCGCCTCGGGCGCCCCCGGACGGTTCTTCACCATAAAGAGGATGCGCGGTGGAAATCCGCGTCCTCCGCGCGAACGCGGCTCGTCATCGCGCGTTTAAGATCCGAACGGTCAGCGCGTGCGGCACCCTGATTGGTCCACGCGCAAATTCATCGTCGCCCGCCGGGAACGGCCGTCATGATCACTCACGGCTCATCGCCGCTGTCCCTCGCCGAGATCGAGCCTGTCGCGGCTGTCCCGCGCGCCGCCGTCCGCGCCTATCTCGCCCTCGTCTCGGGGCTCGGCGCCGTGGTTACGGCCGTGATGCTGATGATGTCGGTGGCGGCCAATAGCGGCGGCGAGGCGGAACGCATCGCCGGAACGCAGGACGACAGCTACGCAGCGACCCTGATGGGTGCCCTGGCGATCAATCTCTCCAAGCCGCTGCGCTGATCCGAACGGCCGCTATCGGCGGCAATCCGCCGGCGATCGCACCGCTGCGCTCTACGACGCGGGCGGGATCGACGTGGATCAGCGCGACCCGGTGAGCGCGCGCGCCGACGAGCCTGTGAAGCGGGCGGTGAGGTCGTCGCCAGGGCTGCGCCGGCTGAACCGCGTCGTGACGCGATCGGGAGCGGCGGCCACGACGGCATCGGGGGCGGCGTCTCGAAGCCGCGTCACGGCGACATGGACGGGAACGGTGCGGCTCGCGGGAGCCGCCACGGGACCCGCCGCCACGGAATCGAACAAAGCCCGCAACTGCGCCTTGGCGTCCGCATCCGGAGCCACGAGGGCGCGGGCCTGGGCCGGGCCGGGCACCACCGGCTTGGTCAGGGCGCGGATGTCGACGGCGGAGGGCAGATTGGCCATGCCGCCATCGAGGGCCGCGAGCTGGACCGGGCGCGGCGGCGGCAGCGGCATGGTCAGGCTCGCCACCACGGCGGCCAGATCCGAGGGGCGCCGCGGCGGAAGCGGTGCCGTCACGGCGGGAATGGCGTCCTCGGCAGCCGCCGGCCGACCGGTGGTCAGGAGAGACTGCGCATCGAGCGGCTTGGTGCCGGCGGACTTGATCAGCGCCGCGCCGCGCAAGGCGTCGTCGGCGGCGGGCGCCGCGTAGGCGAGGGCGGCCCGGGTCCCCACCGGGTCCTGCGGGTCCGCACTCGCCACGGCGACGACGGGAACGCGCGCCGGCTTCTTCGCCTGGGCGACCTGTGGCTGCGCCGTCGCCGGTTCGGGCGCTGAGCGGCCGCCGCCGAAGAGGCTGGCCAGGAAACCGAACAGGCCGGGGCCATCCTCTTCCTCGCCGCCGGCCATCTGGGTCGTGATGCCCGCCACGGTGCCGCCGCGGGCGAGGATCTCGGCCTTGGCCTCTTCGTAGCGGGGGAAGGGCCGGTTGTCGCTTGGCAGGAGGACCGTCTTTCCGTCGGGGAACAGCCGGGCCAGCTGATCGTGGGTCATGCGCGGCCACATCCGTACGGAGCCGACATCGAGATGCACGAAGGGCGTGCCGGCATGGGGATACCAACCGACGCCGCCCCGTTGCATCTGCAGACCGACTTCGCGGATCCGGTCGATCGACACGTCCGGAATGAAGAAATCCATCGCCTTGCCGAGCATGTGCTGGCTGTACTCGGCGACCATCTTGGAGCGGCGGCGCAGCATCGCGTTGGTCCCCGGGGACCGATACGCCGACACGATATGGATGGGCTGGCTCGAGCCGACCTGACGGTAGGCTTCCCAGACCGTATCGAACAGCCGGGGATCCATCTTGATGGGCTCGTTCACCCGCCAGTCGCGCAGGAGCCAGTTCAGCTGATCGAGGGCCGCCCGATCGTAGCGGCCGTCGCGCCTGAAGGTGATCGTCGCGCTTTCCTGCGTGTGCGTGTGGTAGATCGTCAGGGAGCGGGTGTCGCCATTGGCGACCGCGTTCTCGGTTTCGGCCGTGCCGGCGACCAGACCGAGGACGAGGCCCGACAGGGCGAGGGCGAGGTGCCTGACGGCGCGCGGGAGACTGGGCACGACGGTCCTGATCCTCTCCCGACGACCTTGATCGGGCGGTCTGCGGCCCGGTCTTACGGGCGTTACGGCTAAAGCTCGACCGTGGCGAAATCGTGCCCGGCCGTGCGATTGCGCACCTGAAAGTTGCGGATCGCTGGCGCCGTCTACCACCAGCCGCGCGGCGCCGGCTGCTGCGGCGCGGGCGTCCAGAGACCGGGCTCACCGTATTCCGGCGCGCTGTCGGCCCGCGCGGCGCGGCGCACGGGACGCCGCGGCGTCTCCGCCTGCTCGTAACGGCCCGACGGCCATGGCTCGGCGCCGGCGACGGGCCGATGGGGCGCCCGGCGCTGGACCGTCCGCGCCGGTTGCACGGGCGCGCGCTCGGCCTTCCGCCGGCTCGGCTCGTCCGGCAGCCGGGCGATGGCCGGGCCGCCGCCGCCGGGCAGCCCGAGAGCTGCGCGCATCGGCGCATCGTAGCCGTAGAGGTCCGGAAGCGTGCGGTAGGTGCCGCCATCGTCCACGTAGGCGGTGAAGTAAGCGAGGTGGACCGGCAGCTTCTCCGGAAGACGGATCGTGCGCTCCCCCTTGCCGATCAGCTTCTTCAGCCGGTCCTCGGACCAATCCGGGAGCACCACGTCGGCGAGGCGGAACGGATCGTCGACGCGCACACAGCCGTGGCTGAAGTCCCGCTTCGATGCGGAGAACAGCGAGCGATTCGGCGTATCGTGCAGGTAGACGGCGTGCTGGTTCGGAAACATGAACTTGATGAAGCCCAGCGCATTCCGCTCACCCGGAGGCTGGCGCAGCGAGACGTGGCCGCCGCGGCGCACGACCTCGTAGCCGCCCCAGGTCTTGCCGCCGTAGCCGGCGAGCTTCGGCGCCATCGTCTTCAGGATCGAAGGCGGAACATACCAAGACGGGTTGACGACCGCGTATTCCATCAGCCCCGAGAACAGAGGCGTGCGCGATTCCGGCTTGCCCACAATGACCCGGGCCTCGTCCCGCAGGACACCGCCCCGGTAGGCGCGCAGGCGGTATTCCGGAACGTTGACCAGGATGTAATCCGATCCCAGTTCGCCCGGCAGCCAGCGCCAGCGCTCCATGTTGACGATCAGTTCGGACTCCCCGCCGGTCGGACGCGCCGCGCGTCCGGCATCGGCGAGGGCGAGCACGGTCTGGACATTCAGGACACCGTTGCCCGGCAGGCCGCGGCCGCGCTGGAACTTGGCGACCGCATCGGCGACGACGCTATCGTATTCCTCCGGCTCGCCCGGCCCCCGATCGAAGGTCCCGGACGGGCGGCTTTCGAGATCGAAATGCGCCCGCAGCAGCGCCACGCGCGCGTCGCGCATGCCGACGCGCAGGGCCGGACCAGCTGGCAGGCGCAGCGGCTTGACGGCCGTGGGCGCCGGGCCGCGCAGGGCCGCGAGCCGCGCCTTCAGAGCCCGATAGCCCGGCGTCGCGGGATTGTAGGCCTGGAGGACGTCGCCGGCCTTCGCCCCGGATTCACCGAGTTTGGCCAGCACCTCGTTCCCGGCGGGCAGGTCGAGATGCGGCGTGATCAACCGGGAGATCGACGCCAGATTGATCCGGCCGCCGCGCGCATCCCGAGCATAGAGCACGGCCGCCGCGGACAGACGGAGATCGGCATCGGCCACCGCCTTCTCGTCCGGCTTGTCGGCGAGGGTCGGGGTCGGGTAGGCGCGGCCGTCGAGACCGTCATCGGCCGCAGCTGCCAGCCGCGCCGAAACGGCCTTCGCGGTTTCGCTCCAGGTACCGCCAGCGATCCAGAGCGGCTTGTAGGCTCGGGCCTCGTAGAACGCCCGGATCGCATCGCGTTCCTTGCCGGTCAGGCGCAGCAGAAGCGGCGCGGAATCCGAGACGCGCGCGAAGATCGCGGCGCCGAGGGGATCTGTCGGAGCGACCGGGGCAGCTGCCGCAGGGGCCGTCGCGGGCTCCGCGGGTGACGTCTCCGGCTTGTAATCGGGAAGCGCCGTCGAGACCGAGTCCGGAGGGCCTGCCGGCGCGGCCGGCATCAGCGGCTGCGACGCGGGTGCATCAGCCGGCGGCTGGTCCAGGGAGACCGTCTCGGCGCGGGGAGCACCGGCCGAGGCCAGCGTGCCGGTGAGGAGTGCGGCCAGCGCGATAAGGCTGGAGCGCGGGACGCGCATCGTGATCTCCCGGGGGGCGGCGGCAGGACCGCACGCTCAGATTGTGATTATCCGCGCAAGCGTGGCGATCAGCAACCGCAGTCGTCGCGAATAGAATGCCGGTCATGCAGATGAATGTGTCATTTTCAATGCTGCATACGGATTGTTCTAGCTAATCTTCCGTCGGCAGCGAACAGAAATGCCGAATGATCGTCGACATCGCAGCGGCTTAAGTCGGCCGGTGCGTTAGCGCACGCGCCTGTCGATCAGGCGGCATCCTCAGTCTTTTCGTCGCCTTCCAGGCCCAGATCCTTGAGCTTGCGATAGAGCGTCGACCGTCCGATGCCGAGGCGGCGCGAGACCTCCGACATCCGTTGGCGATAGAACTGGAGCGCGTAGCGAATGATCTCCGCCTCCAGCACGTCCATCGGCTTCATCTCGCCCGTCTCCTCCGTGACGAGAGACATGGCGTGCGGATCGCGCACCTCGACGCGCACGATCTCGCGGACCGGCTCGGGCGCATAGGCCGGCATCTGAGGCTGAACCGGGGCCGGCGGAATCCGGACGTCGAATCCCTCGACCTGCGCGGCGATCTGCGGAAACTCAGCAACCGTCAGCTCGTCGCCGTCCGCGAGCACGACGGCCCGGAACAGGGCATTTTCCAGCTGGCGGACGTTGCCCGGCCATGGATAGCGCGTGAGCAGCGCCATCGCCTCCGGGGTGATGGCCCGCACCCGCTTGCCCTCCTCGGCAGAGAACCGCGCGCAGAACGAGCGCACCAGATCGGGAATGTCCTCGCGCCGCGCCCGCAGGGGTGGCAGAGTCATGGGGAACACGTTCAGGCGATAATAGAGATCCTCGCGAAACTTGCCTTGCTTGACGAGGTCGAGGAGCGACCGGTTGGTCGCCGAGACGAGGCGGATATCCACCCGGACGGAGCGCTTGCCGCCGACGGGATCGACCTCGCCTTCCTGAAGGGCGCGGAGCAGCTTGACCTGTGCGTCCAGCGGCAGCTCGCCGATCTCGTCGAGGAACAGCGTGCCGCCGGAGGCCTCGACGAACTTGCCGGCATGCTTCTCGGTGGCGCCCGTGAACGCCCCCTTCTCGTGGCCGAACAGGGTCGATTCCACGAGGTTCTCGGGGATCGCCCCGCAATTGACCGTCACGAACGGCTTTCCGCGCCGATCGCCGGAACCCTGGATCGCCCGGGCCAGCACCTCCTTGCCAACGCCGGACTCGCCCTCGATCAGGACCGGGATGTTCGACTTCGCGGCCCGCTCGGCCAGACGGATCACCCGCTCCATGTCGGGGCTCTTGGAGGTGAGATCCTTGAAGGTCAGCACTCCGGAAGCGCGGCGGCGCATACGGCGCACCTCTTCCTCCAGCGTATCGACCCGCAGGGCGTTCTTGATCGACACCTGCAGCCGCTCCGCACCGGCGGGCTTGACCACGAAGTCGACAGCGCCGGCGCGCATGGCGCTGACCACCGTGTCGATGGAACCGTTGGAGGTCTGGACGATGACCGGGGTGGCGAGGCCGCCTTTGCGCATCTCGGCCAGGACCCCAAGTCCGTCGAGGCCCGGCATGACGAGGTCGAGGAGCACGACGTCCGCGCCCTCGGTTTTCAGCAGGGTCAGCGCGTCCGCCCCTGTTTCGGCGACCCGCGGCTCGTAGCCGAAACGGCGCACCGCCGCCTCGGCGAGGCGCCGCTGGACCGGATCGTCATCCACGATGAGCACGGTGGCGGACATGACGGCTCCCTGAACGCCGCGCGAAGGCCGGACGCGCCACATGGGGTCATCCCCGCCCGCGGGCTCCGATTCGGCGACTGTTTCGTTTCGAGCCGGAGCGTGACCCACAGACGTAAAGTGCCGCTTAACGACGTTTGCGTCGGCTCGTCGTCCGTTGCCCGGCAAACGGGCGACGCGGCCGCGTTGAACGCGTGGCGGCACGCTCGATATCAGGCTAGGGGGCAGAGCCGCTGAAAGGATTGCACGACATGATGCCGAGCCACACCGCCTCGCCGGTGAACGTCCGTCTGCCGGAGGGCGTCAGCGCCGCGCGCGCCGCCGCGAAGGCCGCCGACCTCGGCCATCTTCCGGAATGGGATCTCTCGGACCTCTATTCCGGCCTCGATGACCCGAAATTCTCCGGCGACATGACACGCGCCGAGGAGGAGTGCCGCCGGTTCTCTGAGGCCTATGCCGGCCGCATCGCCGACCTCGCCGCGGGACCGGACGCCTCCGCGCGGCTGGCCGAGGCGGTGCGCACCTACGAGGGGATCGAGGATCTGCTGGGCAAGCTGATGTCCTTCGCGGGTCTCGTCTATTCCGGCGACACCACGGACGAGGCGCGGGCCAAGTTCTATGGCGACACCCGCGAGCGCCTGACCAGCGCCTCCGCGGATCTCCTGTTCTTCGCCCTAGAGCTGAATCGGGTCGACGATGCGACGATGAACGGCGTGATGGCGGACGGGCCGCTCGCCGGCTTCGCGCCCTGGATCGAGGACCTGCGCCGGGAGAAGCCGCATCAGCTCGACGATCGCACCGAGAAGCTGTTCCTCGAGAAGTCGGTGACGTCGAATGCCGCCTGGGACCGGCTGTTCAACGAGACGATCGCCTCCCTGCGATTTATAGTCCAGGGCGAGGAGATGCCCCTGGAGCCGACCCTCAACAAGCTCCAGGATCCGGACGGAGCCATCCGCAGGGAGGCCGCCGGGGCGATCAGCGGGGTGCTTCGTAGTCAGCTGCGCGTGTTCACGCTGATCACCAACACCCTGGCCAAGGACAAGGAGATCTCCGACCGCTGGCGCGGCTTCAAGGATGTGGCCGAAGCCCGTCACCTGTCGAACCGAGTCGAGCCGGAGGTGGTGGAGGCCCTGGTCGACGCCGTGAGGGCGGCCTATCCGCGCCTGTCTCACCGCTACTACGCGTTGAAAGCCAAGTGGTTCGGGCAGGCTTCGCTGCCTTACTGGGATCGCAATGCGCCGCTGCCGAAGGTCGAGCAGCGGACGATTCCCTGGACCGAGGCCCGCGACACGGTGCTGTCGGCCTACGACGCGTTCTCGCCGAAGATGGCGGGAATCGCGCGGCGCTTCTTTGATGAGCGCTGGATCGATGCGCCCACCCGCCCCGGCAAGGCCCCGGGCGCCTTCGCGCACCCGACCGTGCCGTCGGTACACCCCTACGTGCTGGTCAATTATCAGGGCAAGCCGCGGGACGTGATGACGCTCGCCCATGAGCTCGGCCACGGCGTCCACCAGGTTCTGGCTGGCCCGAACGGCGCGCTGATGGCGCCGACCCCCCTGACGCTCGCTGAGACGGCAAGCGTGTTCGGCGAGATGCTGACCTTCCGCAAGTTGCTCGCCGCCACCACCGACACGACCCAGCGCCGGGCCATGCTCGCCGCCAAGGTCGAGGACATGATCAACACGGTGGTACGCCAGATCGCCTTCTACTCGTTCGAGCGGAAGGTCCACCTCGCCCGCGCAAAGGGCGAGCTGACCACCGATCAGATCAATGCCCTGTGGCTGTCGGTGCAGGCGGAATCCCTCGGCCCGGCCATCACGCTCGATTCCGGTTACGAGCCGTTCTGGGCCTACATCCCGCACTTCATCCACTCGCCGTTCTACGTCTACGCGTATGCGTTCGGCGACTGCCTCGTGAACTCGCTCTACGGTGTCTATGCCCGGGCCGAGGGGGGCTTCGTGGAGCGGTATTTCGCGCTGCTCTCGGCCGGCGGCTCGAAGCCGTATGGCGAGCTGCTCGCCCCCTTCGGCCTCGACGCCAAGGACCCGGGCTTCTGGCAGATCGGGCTCGGGATGATCGAGGGGATGATCGCCGAGCTGGAGGGCATGGAAGGACAGGCCTGACCGGACGCGTGCGCTTCGCGGCCCTGCGCCCCGCGGCGCAGGGACCCACGCCCCTGGTTCGGACCGGAGCGCGGCTTATCTGCGTTTCGACAGCAGACAAGCAGATCGAGAGATGGCCGAGACCGATCGCGAAGCCAACCGCTTCTCCGCCCGTGCCGGGCGCTACGCCAGCGTGGGCGCCAATGTCGGCGGCGTCGCCGCCCGGATGGCCATGTCCCGCTTGTTCGGGAAGGAAGGCACCACCAACGCGGCCGCCCTCGCACAAGCGCTGGGCGGCCTGAAGGGTCCGATCATGAAGGTGGCCCAGTTGCTGGCCACCGTGCCGGACCTGCTGCCGCCCGAATACGCGGCCGAACTGCAGAAGCTCCAGGCGGACGCACCGCCGATGGGCGCGGCCTTCGTCCGGCGGCGGATGCAATCCGAGCTGGGCGCGGGCTGGCAGGCGCGGTTCGGAAGCTTCGACCTCAAGCCCGCCGCCGCCGCCTCCCTGGGGCAGGTTCATCGCGCCACCTCGAAGGGCGGTGATCGGCTTGCCTGCAAGCTCCAGTATCCGGACATGCAATCGGCGGTGGAAGCCGATCTGAAGCAGCTGGAGGTCGCCTTCGCGCTCCACAGGCGCATGAACAGCTGGCTCGACACCCGCGAGATCGCCAAGGAGATCGGCGCCCGTGTGCGCGAGGAGCTCGACTACGAGCGCGAGGCCAAGCACGCGGCCCTTTACGGCGCCGTGCTGAAGGACATCGCGGCGGTGCGGGTGCCGCGCGTTCACCCCGATCTGTCAACCAAGCGCCTGCTCACGCTGGGCTGGCTGGACGGTGACCGGATCCTCGGGTTCGCCGAGGAGCCGGTCGAGATCCGCAACCGCATCGCCCAAGCGATGTTCAAGGCGTGGTGGCATCCGTTCAGCCGCGCCGCGGTGATTCACGGCGATCCCCATCTCGGAAACTACACCGTCTTCTCGGAGGCGGGCGAAGCTGCCGGGATCAATCTCCTCGACTATGGCTGCGTGCGGATCTTCCATCCGCGTTTCGTCGGCGGCGTCGTCGACCTCTATCGCGGCCTTCTCGAGAACGACAATGCCCGCATCGTCCATGCCTACGAAGTCTGGGGGTTCAAGAATCTCGACAATGAGAAGATCGAGATCCTGAACATCTGGGCGCGTTTCATTTACGGGCCACTGCTCGAGGATCGCACCCGAACCGTGGCGGACGGTGTCAAGCCGGGCGAATACGGCCGCCGGCAGGCCTTCCAGGTGCATCAGGCGCTCAAAGAGCGCGGACCCGTGACCGTTCCGCAGGAATTCGTGTTCATGGATCGGGCGGCCGTGGGTCTCGGCGCCGTGTTTCTCCACCTGAAGTCCGAACTGAACTACCACCGGTTGTTCGAGGCTGAGATCGAGCACTTTTCCCTGGACAAACTCGCCGAGCGGCAGGGTCGCGCGCTCGCCGAGGCCGGACTGCCGCAGCCGGCGTGACCCGGCCCGGGCATCCACCGGGAGAGCGATCAACTTGCGTGCGTCCGATTGCGGCAGGTAAGAGCTTGAGCTACATCCCGACGGGACCGCAAGAAGTCGCGTCTTAGGGAAACGAGCGCACGATGGCCGAGAGTGACACGGTGGCCGGGCACACCTACAGCCCGGCGATGGATGCGAGGACTCACGAGCAGACCTACCGCGGCTTCGTCCGGTTCGTCGAAATCGCCACCGGCGTCGTGATCTGCTGGGTGTTGGCCCTGGCTATCGGCGGCATCCGCGAAGCGTGGCTGCTGGCGATCGTGGGCGTGATCGCCTCCGGAGCGGCCGGTGCCGTCGGCGCTCTGGCGCCTGCCGTTGGCTGGCGGGGGCCGCTGGTCGTCGGCATTCTCCTGGTCCTCTATCTCTTCTTCGCGTGAGCCGACGGGACGGACGCAGCTGACCGCCCAGAGGTGACGGCTCCGCTCGCAGGCACGCGAGCGGATAGGATATTCGTGGCCGTCAATTAAATTGGGCGCAAGTTACATTCCCACCGGTTCCTTCGCTGTATCGTAGATCCGCCCCTCGAAAAGCGTCGCCGTTTCGCGCATTCGGAGGGCCGAGCTTATCCAGGGGAAACCTCGCATGCGCATTGCTGTGCTGTCCGAGACGGACTCCGCGGAACCGCGCGTGGCCGCGGTTCCCGAGACCGTCAAGAAGTTCAAGTCGCTCGGCGCCGACGTCATCGTGCAATCCGGGGCGGGCCAGAAGGCCGGTTTCCTGGACGCTGAGTACGAAGCCGCCGGTGCCAGCGTTGCCGGAAGCGCGGCCGACGCGGCGCGCGATGCCGATCTAGTCCTCAAGGTGCGCCGGCCGAGCGCCGAGGAACTTCCGCATTTCAAGCGCGGCACCTCCGTGATCGCGATCATGGATCCCTACGGCAACGAGAGCGCGCTGAAGGCGATGGCCGATGCGGGGATCGACGGCTTCGCGATGGAGCTGATGCCGCGCATCACTCGCGCGCAAGTGATGGACGTCCTCTCGTCCCAGGCGAATCTCGCGGGCTATCGCGCCGTTGTCGACGGCGCCGCCGAATACGGCCGGGCCATGCCGATGATGATGACCGCTGCCGGCACGGTGCCGGCAGCGCGGGTGTTCGTCATGGGCGTCGGCGTCGCCGGCCTCCAGGCTATCGCCACGGCCCGTCGCCTCGGCGCCGTCGTCACTGCGACCGACGTCCGCCCCGCCACCAAGGAGCAGGTGGAGTCCCTCGGCGCGAAGTTCGTCGCGGTCGAAGACGACGAGTTCAAGCAGGCCGAGACCGCGGGCGGCTACGCCAAGGAGATGTCGGCGGGCTATCAGGCCAAGCAGGCGGAGCTGGTCAAGGGCCACATCGCCAAGCAGGATATCGTGATCACCACGGCGCTGATCCCGGGGCGCCCGGCGCCGAAGCTCGTCTCAGAGGAGATGGTGGCCTCGATGAAGCCGGGCTCGGTGCTGGTGGATCTGGCTGTCGAGCGCGGCGGCAACGTCGCCGGCGCGAAGGCCGGCGAGGTCGTGGTCAACGACCGTGGCGTGAAGATCGTCGGTCACGTCAACGTGCCGGGGCGCCTCGCCGCGACGGCATCGAGCCTCTACGCCCGCAACCTCTACGCCTTCGTCGAGACCTTGATCGACAAGGAGACGA
The DNA here is from genome assembly GCF_054049775.1 of Methylobacterium sp. P5_C11. Taxonomy (NCBI): domain Bacteria; kingdom Pseudomonadati; phylum Pseudomonadota; class Alphaproteobacteria; order Hyphomicrobiales; family Methylobacteriaceae; genus Methylobacterium; species Methylobacterium sp. P5_C11. The sequence goes on from NZ_JBFULS010000001.1 coordinate 70,597, forward strand.
AGGCGCTGGCCGTCAAGTGGGACGACGAACTGGTGAAGGCCACCAACCTCACCCGTGATGGATCGGTCGTGCACGCATCCTTCCAGCCCAAGAGCGAGGGTCCGGCCTCGGAAGCCGCGTCCGTCGGCCTTGCCAAGCCGGAGGCCGGCAAGGCCGCTCCGGCCGGCACGCAGTGAAGTCCGGTCGAGAGGAGTAGCAGAATGGCAACCGTCATCGTCCCTCCCGATCAGGCGGCCGATCAGGCCCGCGTGCTCGCCGATGCCGCCCGCGCGGCGGCCGCGGTGGCGCGCAACGCCGCCGATCAGGCCCAGGTCATCGCCGACGGCATGGGTCACGGATTGAGCGCAGCAACCGGCGGCGCCGTGGATCCGACGGTCTTCCGTCTGGCGATCTTCGTTCTGGCGATCTTCGTCGGCTATTACGTCGTCTGGTCGGTGACCCCGGCGCTCCATACGCCGCTGATGTCGGTCACCAACGCGATCTCGTCGGTGATCATCGTCGGCGCGATCCTCGCGGTCGGCGTCCCGCTGATCGAGAAGGGCACCGGCCTCGCCCGGTTTTTCGGCTTCATCGGCATCGTGCTTGCCAGCGTGAATATCTTCGGGGGCTTCCTCGTCACGCAGCGCATGCTCAGCATGTACAAGAAGAAGGGCTGAGCTCGTGTCAGAGAACGTCTCCTCCCTTCTCTATATCGTCTCCGGCGTCCTGTTCATCATGGCGCTGCGGGGGCTCTCGCACCCCACCACCTCCCGTCAGGGCAACCTGTACGGCATGGTCGGCATGGGGCTCGCGATCCTGACCACCCTGGTCGGGCATCCGCCGGCCGGGTTCGGCGCCTGGATCCTGGTGCTGCTCGGCCTCGGTATCGGCGGCGGCGCCGGCGCGGTGATCGCCAAGCGCGTGTCGATGACCGCGATGCCGCAGCTCGTGGCGGCCTTCCACTCGCTGGTCGGCCTCGCGGCGGTGTTCGTGGCAGCGGGCGCCCTCTACGCGCCGCAGGCCTTCGGCATCATCGAGAACGGCCACTATCACAAGCAGTCGCTGTTCGAGATGGGCCTGGGCGTCGCCATCGGCGCCATTACCTTCACGGGTTCGGTGATTGCCTTTGCGAAGCTCGACGGTCGGATGTCCGGCAAGCCGATCATGCTGCCGCAGCGCCACCTGATCAACGCGCTGCTGGCCGCCGGCCTTGTCCTGCTGCTCGCGCTGTTCATCGGCACCGAGTCGAAGGCCGTGTTCTGGCTGATCGTCATCGCCTCGCTGGTGCTCGGCGGCCTGATCATCATCCCGATCGGTGGCGCCGACATGCCGGTGGTCGTGTCGATGCTCAACTCCTATTCGGGCTGGGCGGCGGCCGGCATCGGCTTCACCCTGGGCAATCTCGCGCTCATCATCACCGGCTCGCTGGTGGGCTCGTCGGGCGCGATCCTGTCCTACATCATGTGCCACGCGATGAACCGGTCGTTCATCTCGGTGATCCTCGGCGGCTTCGGCGGCGACACGGCCGCGGCCGGCTCCGGGCAGGTCGAGACGCGTCCGGTGAAGCAGGGTTCGGCCGACGACGCGGCTTACATCATGAAGAATGCCGAGCGGGTGATCATCGTCCCCGGCTACGGCATGGCGGTCGCCCAGGCCCAGCACTCACTGCGCGAGATGGCGGACATGCTGAAGAAGGAAGGCGTCGACGTGAAGTACGCCATCCATCCGGTAGCGGGCCGCATGCCTGGGCACATGAACGTGCTCCTCGCGGAGGCGAACGTGCCCTACGACGAGGTGTTCGAGTTGGAGGACATCAACGGCGAGTTCCCGCAGGCGGATGTCGCCTTCGTGATCGGCGCCAACGACGTCACCAACCCGGCCGCCAAGACCGACAAGGCCTCGCCGATCTACGGCATGCCGATCCTCGACGTGGAGAAGGCCAAGACCGTGTTGTTCATCAAGCGCGGCATGGGCTCCGGCTACGCGGGTGTCGAGAACGAGGTATTCTTCCGCGATAACACCATGATGTTGTTCGGCGATGCCAAGAAGGTCGTCGACAGCATTCTCAAATCGCTCTGAACCGCAGGCTCGAGTCGCGCGTACGAGGGCGGGCAGCGATGCCCGCCCTTTCTCGTTGTGGCGCCCGCGCGCGCTCCCCGGCACTGTTACGGACGCGCGCAAGATTCCGCCGCTGACCCGGTGTAAGATGTCCTCCGTGTCGTCCGCCCCGCTCCCGATCGATCCGCCGCCCTTCCTCGGCGTCGCCGCCTCCGTGACCGGCCGACGCTGGCAGGAGCGCTGCGGCGGCGCGAGCGTCCAGAACCACATCGCCAAGATGGTCCAGGCCCACGGTCTGCCGGAACTGCTCGCCCGCGTGCTCGCGGGGCGCGGGATCGTTCCGGAGGCCGCGCCCCGCCACTTGGCGCCGCGGCTGCGGGATCTGATGCCGGATCCGAACACGCTCCTCGACATGGAGGCGGCTGTCCGCCGGCTGGTCCGAGCGGTGCGCCGGGGCGAGACCGTGGCGGTGTTCGGCGACTACGACGTCGACGGAGCCGCGAGCGCGGCGCTTCTCGCCGGGTACCTCCGCGGGCTGGGCCTGAGGGCGCCGATCCACATCCCCGACCGCATCACTGAAGGTTACGGGCCGAACAGCGCGGCCATCACCGCGCTGGCGGCGGAAGGCGCGACGCTGCTGGTCTGCGTCGATTGCGGCACGAGCGGCCACGGCCCCCTCGAAGACGCCGAGAAGTCCGGGCTCGACGTGATCGTCCTCGATCACCATGCCGCTTCCGAGGTGCTGCCGCCGGCCCGCGCCGTGGTCAATCCCAATCGCCTCGACGACCTCTCGGGGCTGGGCCACCTCTGTGCCGCCGGGATCGTGTTCCTGACCCTGGTGGCGTTGAGCCGGACCCTTCGCCTCGAAGGCTTCTTCGGACCCGAACGTCCCGAACCTCAGCTCACCGACGCCCTTGACCTCGTGGCGCTCGCGACCATCGCCGACGTCGTGCCGCTGACCGGCCTCAACCGGGCCTTCGTGACACAGGGCCTGACGGTCATGCGCCATCGTGGACGTATGGGTCTGTCGGCCCTGCTGGATGCCGCATCGCTGGGTGAACCTCCGGAGGCGTGGCACCTTGGCTTCGTGCTCGGACCGCGGATCAATGCCGGTGGTCGCATCGGCGATTCGGCCCTCGGCGCCCGGTTGCTCACCACGTCGGATCCGGTCGAGGCGGCCCGGATCGCCGCCGATCTCGATCGGCTCAATCGGGAACGTCAGGCGATCGAGGCGCAGGCGGTCGTGGAAGCCGAGGCCGAGATGGACCGTATCCTGACCATCGATCCGGGTCGCCCGGTGCTGGTGACCGCCAATGAAGAGTGGCATCCGGGCGTCGTCGGGCTGATCGCCTCACGCCTCAAGGAGCGCTTCCACCGGCCGGCCTTCGCCTTCGCCATCCGGCCTGACGGCAGCGCCACCGGCTCGGGGCGCTCGATCCCGGGGGCCGATCTGGGGCTCGCGGTGCGGGCCTGCGTCGAGGCCGGGCTCGCCACCAAGGGCGGCGGCCACGCCATGGCGGCGGGCGTGACCCTGCGGGCCGACGACATCCCGCGCTTCGAGGACCGATTGGCGACACTGCTTGCGGCGAGCGTCGCCGTGTCCCGGGCGGCCGATGCCTTGCTGATCGATGGAAGCCTCAGTGCAGGCGGTGCCACGGCGGAGACGGTGCGCCTACTGCAGCGGGCAGGCCCGTATGGGCAGGGGGCGCCCGAGCCGCTCTTTGCCCTGGGCCGCCATCGGCTGGTCGATGCCGGCATCGTCGGATCGGGGCATGTCAGGGCGCGCCTGCGCAGCCGCGATGGGCAGGCCGTGGGCGCGATCTGCTTCCGGGCCGCCGAGCGCCCGCTCGGGCTGGCTTTGCTGAACGGGATCGGGCGAGAGATGCACGTGGCGGGAACACTGTCCTGCGACCGCTGGCGCGGCGCGGAGCGGGCACAGCTGCGGATCGTCGATCTGGCGCCCGCGGACCCCTGATGGATTCGGGATCGTCAGGTTCCCGCCATCACGAGTGCCCAGAACCGCTTGTAGCGGGTTGTCGGGGCGTCGACGCGGGCGATGCCGATCCTGCGGATCTGCGGAAGCAGCATGTTCTTATTGTGCTCGGGGCTCGCCTTCCAGCGGTCGAGTACCTGTTCAAGAGTTTCGGAGCCGGCGCTGAGGTTCTCGGCCGCCCAGGACTTCGCCAGCCCGACCGAGGCCATGCGCGACGTGAAGCTACCGCCGATCTCGTGGCTGAGCTGGCCGTGACGCGCGTTGTTGCCGGCCTGGAATGCCGCGGCCTTGACCAGGGTGGGGTCGACCACGACGGGACTCAGGCCGTGCTGGACCCGGTAGGCCGAGATCGCCGCCGCGGCCGCGACTTCGTCGAGCACGGCAGTATGGGTGGCGGTCTCGACGGTGGCGTCGGGCGTGACCGAAAGGCCGCCGCATCCGGTCAGGGCCATCAGGAGGATGGCGGCGAGGGCGAGGCTGAGTTTCGGCACGGTCGGTCCGCACGGGAGTCGGTGGAGAAGCGGCCGCCTCCCTCCGGCTCGGTTGCGGCGAAAGCGCGGCGGACGGGCTCCATCGACACAACGGCGGCTCCGGCGTGGCGTCCGCGCCACGCCGGCCGTGGTTAGGCGGCCATGGCTTCGCCGCCGAGCATCGAGGGGGCGAAGGCGCGTAGGAGATCCAGGTCCAGATGGCCCGTGCTGTCGACCATGATCGCCAGGGCTTCCGCTGGGCTCGCGGGTTGGCGATACGTGCGCCGCTCGGTGAGGGCCGAGAAGACGTCGCAGATGGTCACGATCCGCACTAGGTCCGAGATCGCCGGCCCGGCCAGCCTGTCGGGATAGCCTTTGCCATCGAGGCGCTCGTGGTGGTGACGCACAACGTCGACCACCGCCTCCTCGAAGTCACCCTGGGCACGAAGGAGGTCGGCACCGATGTCGGGGTGGCGCTGCATCAGCCGCAGCTCCTCGGGATTGAGCGGCCCCGGCTTGTTCAGGATCTCGACGGGGATGCGCGACTTGCCGATGTCGTGCAGCAGCGAGGAGCGCACCAGCCGCGTCAGGTCGGTCCGACCCAGCCCGATCTGCGCGCCGAAGGTCGCGGCGTGACCGGCGACACCGAGGGTGTGTTGATAGACGCCGATCTCGTGGCGCCAGACTTCTGCGAGCCACGCCCCGATGCCGACCTCCGACACGGCTGCGAGAACCAGCTCGGTGCCGCGATCCAAATCGGCGCGCTGCAGCTTGGCGCCGAGGGCGACGCTGTCGAACAGGTCGGCCACGATCGCGGTGGCACCGGTCACACGCTCCAGGAGCCGCCGCTGGCGCATCTCGGCGGAGCGGGTCGCCTCCTCGATCATGGCGAAAACGGTCGCCAGGACGACCTGCCTCGGTGCCGCTGCCGGCAGCTGACGCAAGTGGGGTGCGACCGGCGCAGGCTCTCCGCGCACGAGAACGAGGCGGGGAACCGGGGAACCCTGATGGTCGAGCGACGCCTGGAGCCTTGCGGTGTGGGTCGGCGGCAGGTCCAGGATCAGGACATGCGGGCGCTCGGCCGGGAGCGGCGCACCGGGCGCCAGCGCCCGGCAATTCATGACCAGGCCTATGGCTCGTTCCAGCGCCGACCGTTCGGACGGCCGGTCCGAGACGAGAAGGACGAAGGGACCGTCCGAGAATCGCGACGCGATGCCGAGGGCCAACGCGGTTGCTCCCTCGCCGCATGGTCAACGATCCGTGGACCATACGGGTAAAATTTGAGGAAAGCGTTAACCCTACGCAGTCTCCGGCATCCGCACGACGGCCACCCTCAGGCGAGCTTGGCGGACCCGACGTCGCGGGTCTGGGCGACCGAGGCGCGACCGGCTTTGGGAGCCGCACTGAGGAAGTCGGCGAACTTCACGGTCAGGAGGGCCTGGCAGGCTGCGAAGGCGACGAAGATGAAGAGGAAGCTGGCGATCATCGGGCACTCCGGCGCGGTGTCGGCCACCGCTCTATGTTGCGATGCGATAGATGTCATATCGCTCTGCAAACTGGTATGCCAGATAACGAATACCGTCCATGCGAAGCATGCATGGAATGCGGGCAAGGGGCTTGAAGGTCCGTCAATCGCCGGTTTGCATGCGTGCGAAGGCAGGCCAGTGCCATGGCGTCTGCCTAGATCGGAAATTCAATTGGTGCGGTGCCGCAACCCTTGTGGGCGATTGAATTTGAGGCAGCCGGCCCGTCATGCTCGCAGGCCGGCGGTGTCATCCTCGGCCTTTTAGAGGTCGGAATAAGACGATCCGTCCCCGGGAAATGAGGTCCCGACACACCACGATCTGGCGACCCGTACACGCCCCTTCATGGCGGGTCCGGCGACGTCGATCAGTCGAGGTAGTCGCCGTAGGTATCGACGTGGTGCGCCAAGCCGAGGCCGTGCTCGCGCACGAGGCGCTCGGCCAGGTCTGCGTCCCGCGCCTCAAGGGCGGAGATGATGGCCACGTGCTCACGGATCGACCGCTCCGCCCGGTCGCCCTGGCGGAGTGCGGTGCTGCGAATGCCGCGCACATGCATCAGGAGATTACTGGTCAGTTCGGCGATCGCGTCGCAGTGACCCAGCGCGATGATCCGCTGATGGAAACGGATGTTCGCATCCGAGTACTCGTCAATGTGCTCGGCGGGCTGCCCCTCGAAGAATTCGGGGAAGGCGTCGCGGAGCGACCTCAACTGTGGGTCGGTGGCGCGGGTGCAGGCAAGGCGGGCGGCCATGCTCTCCAGAGCCGTCCAGGCGTGGATCATACTGACGATCTCACGCTTGTTCTTCTTGATCACGAAGACGCCGCGCCGTGCCTCGGACCGGACGAAACCTTCCTGCTCCAGAACCGTCAGCGCCTCGCGCACCGGTGTGCGGCTGACTCCGAGATCCTGTGACAGCTTCCGCTCGTCGAGGCGCACCTCGTCCGGACGCCCATAGATGTCCATGTTGGTGATGGCCGTCTTGAGCGCCTCATAGGCCAAGGTCCGGAGACTGGAGCTGGCGACGATGGGCTTCACGCTCAGCGGTACGGAATTCGACATCCCTCGTCCAGTCAGCTCATATGCATGATGTATCGCACGCATTTTCTGTCGTGCGCTCCCAAGGGGACTAACGCAAACCTTGGCAAGATCCTAGTCGATTGCGGACCGGTCCCACAGACCTGTGACGATTGCCGGCCCTCGCTCTCCGGAAGTTGTGCAGCGGCAACCGTCGACCGCCGCCTCCGGTCCCACGTTCGTGTCGGCGGCTTTAATCCCACGCGGGAAACGTGTATTTTTCTGCAGGTTCGATTGACAGTGTCGCGCAGGATCAGCACCATCCTGCTGGCATACCGTCGACCATCAGTCTTGCGCTGCTGATGGCGACGCGAATGCCGTAACACATGAGACTTTATTTGCCTGCGGGCCAAGAATTTTTCGAAGACGCGCGATCAACTTACCCTGCCAAGCTCCCCCGCCGCAGGGCATAAGTCCGGTTCGCGCCAAGATGCCAACGATAATACTGCCAAGGAGGGAACGGTATGTCCGACATCGTCAAACCGGCGGGCCGCGGCCGCTGGCTGCAACTTGCCTTCGGCGTCGTGTGCATGTGCATGATCGCCAACATGCAGTACGGCTGGACCTTCTTCGTCAGTCCGATGCAGGAGCGTCACGGCTGGGATCGGGCGGCGATCCAGGTCGCGTTCACGCTGTTCGTCGTCACCGAGACGTGGCTCGTTCCGATCGAGGGCTGGTTCGTCGACAAATACGGCCCTCGGATCGTCACCTTGTTCGGCGGCCTGCTGTGCGCGATCGCCTGGGTGATCAATTCCTACGCTGATTCACTCACCGTCCTGTACATCGCGGCTGCGATCGGCGGCACCGGTGCGGGTGCGGTCTATGGGACGTGCGTCGGAAACTCCCTGAAGTGGTTTCCCGACCGCCGCGGCTTGGCCGCGGGCATCACCGCGATGGGCTTCGGCGCCGGCTCGGCACTCACGGTCGTGCCGATCCAGGCGATGATCAAGTCGCAGGGTTACGAGGCGGCGTTCTTCTACTTCGGCATCGGGCAGGGCGTCATCGTGATGCTCATCGCCCTGTTCCTGCGGTCGCCGGCGAAGGGGCAGGTTCCCGAAGTCGCCCGCGTCAGCCAGTCGAAGCGCGACTTCAAGCCCTCCGAGATGGTCCGGACGCCGATCTTCTGGGTCATGTACGCGATGTTCGTCATGATGGCGGCCGGCGGTCTGATGGCCACCGCGCAGCTCGGACCGATCGCCAAGGACTTCAAGATCGCCGATGTTCCGGTCTCGCTGCTGGGCATCACGCTGCCGGCACTGACCTTCGCGGCGACACTCGACCGGGTGCTCAACGGCGTCACGCGGCCGTTCTTCGGCTGGGTCTCCGACCATATCGGCCGCGAGAATACGATGTTCCTGTCGTTCGCCATCGAGGGCCTCGGCATCTACGCGCTGAGCCAGTTCGGGCAGAACCCGATCGCCTTCGTGCTGCTGACCGGCCTCGTGTTCTTCGCATGGGGCGAGATCTACTCGCTGTTCCCGGCGACCTGCGGTGACACATTCGGCTCGAAATACGCCGCCACCAATGCCGGGCTCCTGTATACGGCCAAAGGCACGGCGGCCCTCATCGTCCCCTATACCAGTGTGCTGACGACCATGACGGGAAGCTGGCACACGGTGTTCCTGGCGGCGGCAGCCCTCAACATCATCGCGGCCCTGCTGGCGCTGTTCGTCCTGAAGCCGATGCGCGCCGCTTACACCAAGAAGCCCGAGGCGAGCCTCGCGCCGGTCCTGGCTCAGTAGCTCGGCCCGTCGCATCGAACGGACAAGAATGAGCCCGGCGCCGTCTTTACGGCGCCGGGCTTCCTGCATACCGGGAACCGGGCCTTCCGGAGATCGGGCATGGACAGGGACGAGCGGATCGCGCGGGAGCAAGTCGTGGCGGCGGCGCGGGCACTCGACGCCCAGGGCCTGAATCGCGGAACCTCCGGCAACGTGTCGCTGCGCTTCGGCGATTCACTCCTCATCACGCCCTCCGGCATGCCCACGGATCGCACCGGGCCGGAGGACATCGTCCGGTTGGCGTTCGACGGCACGCACCCGTCGGGACAGAAGCCATCCTCGGAATGGCGCTTCCACCGCGACATCCTGGCGTCACGCCCGGAATTCGGAGCGGTGGTCCACGCGCATCCGGTCTACTGCACCGCCTTCGCCATCTGCGGAGAGGCGATCCCAGCGATCCACTACATGGTTGCGGCCTTCGGCGGCCCGACCGTGCGCTGCGCGCCTTATGCCCCGTACGGGACAGCGGACCTCTCGGAGCTGGCGCTGGAGGCCCTCGTCGATCGCAATGTGTGCCTGCTGGCCAACCATGGAATGATCGCCGCCGGCGCGAGCCTGGAGAAGGCCCTCTGGCTCGCCGTCGAACTGGAGACGCTCTGCCAGCAATACGCCGTCGCGCGGCAGATCGGCACGCCGCTCATCCTGTCCGACCACGAGATCGGTACGACAGTCGAGCGTTTCCGCGGCTACGGTTTGAATGCGACGGGGTCGGCTGCCCTAAAGGCGACGTGACCGCCGCGCGCGACCGCTTCGTCGCCAGCCGACGAACACGGTCACGTGGAACGGAAAGACATCGCGGTTCGGTAAGAGGCACCCCAGCGGCGTCCTAGCGGCCGAGCACCTGACCGACCGCCAGCCCGATGTCCCGGGCGAATTCGCCGGCCGACACCTTCTTGCCGCCCTCGGCCTTGACCTTGCGGATCTCGATGCGGCCGCCCTGCGCGCACACGCTGAACCCCGCCTCGTCGACGGCGATCACTTCGCCGGGCTTGCCCGTTACGTCGGCGAGCCGGCGGATCCGATGCAAGGTCGAATCGAAGATCTGGAGCTTCTTGCCGTCCAGCGTCGTCCAGGCTCCGGGCGCCGGGTTGGCCGCGCGGATCAGGTTGTAGATCTGCTCGGCATGAGCCGACCAGCGGATCTCCGCCTCGGCCGCGCGGAACCAGCCCTCGTAGCCGGCAGCATCCTCATCCTGGTCGATCTCGACGTGCCGGCCGGCGACGACGAGATCGGCCGCTTCCAGCATCGCCTCGACGCCCAGCGGGAATAGGGAATCGAAGTAGACCTCGCCCAGCGTCGCGTCCGCGCCGATCGGGCAGGTTTTCTGAAGGATGACCGGCCCCTCATCGAGACCGTCGGTGGGGCGGAAGATCGTGAGACCGGTCTGCAACTCGCCCTTGGCGATCGGCCAGTTGATCGACGACGGGCCGCGATAACGCGGCAGCAGGCTCGGGTGGTACTGGATCGTGCCGTGCTTTGGGATGTTGACGAAGCTCTGCGGCGCGAATTGCAGGACGTAGGCCATGATGCCGATCTCGGCCTCGAGGCCGCGCATGGCCGCCTCGGCCTCGGGACTCTTCAGGCTCGGGAATTGGAACACCGTCAGGCCCTTGTCGACGGCCGCCGTCTTGAGGACGTCAGGCTTGGCGCCCGGCTTCTCGGGCGCGCAGAACACACCGGCGACCTCATCGCCCCGCTCCAGGAACGCCTCGAGAACGGCCTTCCCGAAATCCTGTTGACCGATGAAGGCGATGCGCATGCGATCTCCTAGGCTTCGTCCGACCCCGACGCGGGATCGAAGAGATGACGATCGGGGATTGGAAGGCGGCGACCCGGTCCGTCGCCCGGGATCGCCGCCCGTCGCTTACTCCGCGGCGATCTTCTGGACCGCGCCGATCGCGCCGGATTCGGAGATCTCGCCGACCTCGGCCTCCGTATATCCCAGCACGGCGCGCAGGATCTCCTCGGTGTGCTCCCCGAGCAGGGGCGACCGCGTCACCTCGCTCGGGCTCGCCGACAGCTTGATGGGGTTGCCGACGGTCAGATACTTGCCGCGGGTCGGGTGATCGACCTCGACGATGGTGCCGGTCTTCCGCAGCGACTCGTCCTCGGCGATCTCCTTCATCGACAGGATCGGGCCGCAGGGGATGTCGTACTTGTTCAGGGTGTCCATCACCTCGAACTTCGACACCTTCATCGTCCAGGCCTCGATCCGCGTGAAGATCTCGTTGAGATGCGGCAGGCGGGCCTTCGGGGTGGCGTAGTTCGGGTCGGTCTTCCAGTCGGGCTCACCGATGATGTCGCAGATCGGCTCCCAGACGGCGGCCTGGGTGATCACGTAGATGTAGGCGTTCGGATCCTGCTCCCAGCCCTTGCAGCGTAGGATGCGGCCCGGCTGCCCGCCACCGGAATCGTTGCCCGCGCGCGGGGTCGCCTCGCCGAACGGGATGCCCTCGCCGAACTGGCTGTATTCCCGGAGCGGCCCGTGCTCGAGCCGCTGCTGGTCGCGCAGCTTCACCCGGCAAAGGTTGAGAACGCCGTCCTGCATGGCGCAGTCGACCTTCTGACCGAGGCCGCTCTGGGTCCGGTGATAGAGGGCCGTGACGATGCCGAGCGCGAGGTGCAGGCCCGTGCCGGAATCGCCGATCTGCGCACCCGTCACCATCGGGATGCCGTCGCGGAAGCCCGTCGTCGAAGCGGAGCCGCCGGCGCACTGCGCGACGTTCTCGTAGACCTTGCAATCCTCGTAGCGGCCGGGACCGAAGCCTTTCACGGAGGCCAGAATCATCCGCGGGTTGGCCTCGTGGATCTTCTCCCAGGTCAGACCCATGCGGGCGAGGGCGCCGGGCGCGAAATTCTCGACGAGGACATCGCATTCCTTGATCAGCCGCCAGAGAACCTCCTTGCCCTTTGGGTTCTTCGAATCCAGCGTGATCGAGCGCTTGTTGTGGTTCAGCATCGTGAAATAGAGGCTGTCCACGTCCGGAATGTCCTGCAACTGCTGGCGTGTCGCGTCGCCGACGCCAGGCCGCTCGACCTTGATGACGTCGGCACCGAACCAAGCCAGGAGCTGCGTACAGGTCGGGCCGGATTGAACGTGGGTGAAGTCCAGGATGCGGACGCCTTCGAGGGCCTTGGTCATGATCGGTCTCGGAGCTGGAGTCGGTCTAGGAAGCTTGGTCAGCGGCTCAGGCCGCGCGGATTAGCGGCGCGGTCGTACCGGAGCCCGTGATGCGCGGGACGCGATGCCGGGAGCCTGGCCTTCCAACCTCGAACGGATCATGACTGCTCTCCCTCCCATCGCGCGGTCTCGTCGTGTCGCGACACCGTCATTCGGACTCAGGGTGACGAGTCCGCCGATTTGTATACCACATGCCATCTATCCGGCGCGAGTGCCGAGTGAAGGCCATGCCTGCTGCGTCGCGGGCTAACCCTAAGCTGTCAACCTGCAGCGCTCAACACGCCGAACGCTTCCTGTTACCGTCATGGGTCGCCCCCTTGGCATTCGCCGGCGCGCGGTCCATGATTTCGCCAAAATTGCCCGCGGACGCGGGATAGACGATGCACAGCTGAACGAGGGACGCCCATGCTCGCCAGCACCAGTTTGATCAAGTCCTCTTGGATTGCCGTCGATGTCGGTCATGACCGTGCCGAGCGGGTCCTTGTCGTCGAGACCTACATCGCGGTCAGCCCGCTGGAACCGAATTACGATGCCGCGCAGTACGAGCGGGTCCTGGCCTGCGTTCAGAGGGTTCTCAAGACGCATCCGGAGATTGACCGCGCTTCGATCCTGAGCATGCACCGCGGCTCTGGCTGCACGGCCCTGTTCAGGGAACCGCCGGCAACTGCAAAACAGCCGGCGGCCGCCTGAGCCGCTTAGGCCTGTTCGTCTCCGGTCCCGCCGGACAGGTTCGGCGGTTCGAGCGCCACGCGCGCCGCGTGGAACCACCAGAGTGGAATGTCGCGGTTGGCCTTGGTCAGTTCCGACGCCCAGCCCTCCTTAGGCATCACATCGGACCGGTCGGCGAACAGGCGTAGGGCCGCCTCGGCTCGCTCCCTCCGGCACCTCTCCTGGATTGCCTGCCGCTCGGCTTCTGCCCGGGCTTCCGTCGCTTCGATCAGGCGCCGGGTCGCCAGATCGTCGGCATCGAAGGCGAAGTGCTGCCAGAAGGCCTCCGCTTCCCGGGCGACATCCCGCTCACGCCGCAACGTGGCGTAATCCGCCTCGGCGGCGGCCCGTGCTGTCTCGGCTGCTTCGGCACGGGCGAGAAGCCGGTTGTTGGCCTCCAGGAGTTCGCGCTCGCGCTCGGGCGCCATCCGCTGACGGCGCAGGACGCGCAATTCCTCCTCGTCGACCGAGCGGTCTGCCATCAACGCGGCGAGTGGCCCGGCCGCGAGGGCGTCGGCGGATTGCAGGTAGCGCTCGCGAAGGCCGGGGCACCGGTCTTCCAGATCCGGGCCGTCCCATCCGGGGGCATCGTCCCCCGCGCCCTGCTCATGATCGTAAAGAGCCCGCGCCAGGGCGTCGCGCAAATCGTCCGGGAATCGTGCCGCAGCGTATCCGTTCATGAACCTGCATTCGCGAAGGGCGATCGACGGAACCTACAACGCGCGCGCTCGGCTGCAGAGACCGTCCGGATGTGACAAACCCGAATCTTCCTGCACGGTCCGCCGGCGCGGGGGCAGTCTCCACTCGCGCGTATCGCTCGGCTCCCGGCAATCCCTGGTAGCGCGGACGGCTTGGCTGTTTCCCATCCGCGGACACGGACCGCACCGGCTACCCTCCGATGCACGGACATCGAGGGGGATGATCGCCGCCACGGCTTGCCGCAAGCTGGCGCTGGGGCCGCGGCGACGATGGATCAGCCGGCACAACGCGAGGGCGGCGCTCCGGGAGCGCACGATCCATCCTCCACCGTCTCTGCGCGCTATGGGCGGGCGTCGGGCCTCGGTATTCGAGGAGCTTGTTCGGCCCGGAATTGCGATAGCGCCGGCCAATCACACGGGATACATCGCACCCTGCGTCAATTACGCGTCGATCCAAGTCGATGGTGCATACAGGCTATAATCCGGCGCTCGTCGCTCTGTCGATCGGGCTCGCGATCTTCGCGTCCTACACGGCGCTGGACCTCGGCGCGCGCACCCGTCGGCCCGCCTCGGGTCCGCGCTGGCCGTGGATTGCCGGCGGCGCGCTCGCCATGGGAAGCGGCATCTGGTCGATGCACTTCGTCGGCATGCTGGCCTTCGAGATGGGGATGCCCGCCGCCTACGATCTCGGCCTGACTCTCCTGTCGCTCGCGATCGCCATCGGTGTCACCGGGGCCGCCTTCCTGTGGGTGGCGCGGGCCGATGTCGGACTGACCGGTATCTTCGTTGCGGGCACGATGATGGGGTTGGGCGTCGCCGCCATGCACTACACCGGCATGGCGGCGCTCCGGATTCCCGGTGGCCTCGTCTACGACCCGGCTCTGGTCGCACTCTCGGTGGCGATCGCCGTGATCGCGGCGACCGCGGCCCTATGGCTTTCCCTTCGTCAGCACTCGGTCGGGCAGAAGCTCGTTGCAGCCTGCATCATGGGCATCGCGGTGGCGGGCATGCACTACACCGGCATGGCAGCGGCAACGATCACCGCGGAGGAACCTGCCGCGCACGCCGCGCATGCGCTCGCCAGCACGCCGCTCCAGCAAAATCTCGCGCTCTACGTCGCCGGCGCGACGTTCCTCATCCTGTTCCTGGCGATGCTGGCCTCGTCACTGGAACAGCAGAGCGTTCAGCGGGATCTCCAGGCGAGCGAAGCCCGGTTTCGCGCGGCCATCCAGGCCGTGCGCGGGGTGCTCTGGACCAACGATGCCGAGGGTCGGATGCTCGGTGACCAACCCGGGTGGAGCGCGATCACCGGGCAGACGCGAGACGAGTACCAAGGCCACGGCTGGGCTGACGCGGTTCACCCGGACGATGTGCAGGCCTCTGTCGACACTTGGAACGACACCGTCCGCGCACGGCGTACCTACATTCATGAGCACCGGGTCCGGGTGCGGGACGGGACGTGGCGTCACTTCGCGATTCGCGCGGTCCCGGTGCTCGACGCGCGGGGCGCGATCCGCGAGTGGGTCGGCGTCCATACGGACATCACGGAGCAGCGGCAGGCCGAAGCGGACCTGCGCGAATCCAACGAAGAGATCCAGCGCTACGCCTACATCGTCAGCCACGATCTGCGCGCACCGCTGGTCAACGTCATGGGTTTCACGAGCGAGCTTGAGGCCACCCGAGAAGAGATTCGCGCCGCCCTCGCCGGTCATCCGCAGGCGGCGCGGCTCGACGCGGATCTCGGCGAGGCTCTCGGCTTCATCAAGGCTGCGGTGAACCGGATGGAAGGGCTGATCGCCGCGATCCTGAAGCTCTCCCGGGAAGGCCGCCGCCAATTCTCCCCCGAGGCCCTCGATATGGCGGCCCTGCTCCGCGGTGTGGCGGACGCCCAGAGGCATCAGGCGGAGGCCGCCGGAGCCACTGTCACGATCGATCCCGGCCTGCCCTCGATCGTCGCCGATCGGCTCGCCGTCGAGCAAGTGTTCGGCAATCTCCTGGACAACGCGGTGAAGTACCTCGATCCGAACCGGCCGGGTCGCATCACTATCACCGCCAAGTCTGCGGGCACCCGCGGAATCTGCTTCTCGGTCACTGACAACGGTCGCGGGGTCGCCGCGCGGGACCATGCGCGGATCTTCGAGTTGTTCCGACGCTCGGGGCCACAGGATTGTCCGGGGGAGGGGATCGGCCTCGCCCACGTCAAAGCCTTGGTGCGTTCCTTCGGCGGCCGAATCGAGATCCGTTCGGAACTCGGCATCGGCACGACGTTCGACGTGACGTTGCCGCGCGGGCCAGTTACAGCGGTTCTGCTCGACCCGGAACCGGCACCCCTGGCCGCCGAATGAGCGTGGAGCAACCCGTGCACCCTGTCAGCATCGTTATGGTCGAGGATGACGAGGGGCATGCGCGCCTGATCGAGCGCAATATTCGCCGGGCCGGGGTCAACAACGACATCGTACCGTTTCGGGATGGTACGTCGGCGCTCGAATACCTACTCGGACCGGACGGCTCCGGCGAGGCGAGCGCCCGTCGCCACCTGCTCATCCTCCTCGATCTCAACCTGCCCGACATGACGGGCCTCGACATTCTCGAGAAGGTCAAGGCGAACCCGCATACGCGGCGCTCCCCGGTCGTGGTGTTGACCACCACGGACGACAGCCGCGAGATCCAGCGCTGCTACGATCTCGGAGCCAACGTCTACATCACCAAGCCGGTGAGCTACGACGGGTTCGCCAACGCGATCCGCCAGCTCGGTCTGTTCTTCTCCGTCATGCAGGTTCCGCAGAACCCATGAACGCCGCGCGCGCCAGCGGGGACGGTACCGCTGCGGCGGCGCGCATCCTCTACATCGACGACGATCCCGGCCTCGGCCGCTTGGTCAAACGTGCCCTGGAGGCGCGGGGCTATGCGGTGGAACTGTGCGCCGACGGCGCCGCGGGGCTGACGCGGCTCGCGCAGGGCGGGATCGACGCCGTCGCCCTCGACCATCACATGCCCGGCCAGACCGGCCTCGACTTACTTCCGGAAATCCGCGGCCTCCCCCAAGCGCCGCCTGTCATCTACGTGACCGGTTCGGAAGATAGCCGCGTCGCCGTAGCGGCCCTGAAGGCGGGCGCGGTCGACTACGTCTGGAAGGACGTTCAGGGCCAGTTCCGTGAATTGCTCGGGGAAGCCGTCGCCACCGCGCTCCGACAGGAATCCCTGAGGCGCGACAAGGAACGCGCCGAAGCCGAAATGCGCGAGGCGCGCGACCGGGCCGAGCTTCTCCTGCGCGAGGTCAATCATCGCGTAGCCAATTCCCTGGCCCTGGTCGCGGCGCTGGCGCACATGCAGCGCAATGCCGTCACGGATGCGGCCGCCAAGGCGGCCCTCGACGAGATGCAGGCTCGGATCTCGGCGATCGCGGGTATTCATCGGCGACTCTACACCTCGGACGACGTCGAATCCGTCGAGCTGGACGCCTACCTGTCGAGCCTCGTCGAGGAATTGCAGGCGGCCATGCGGGCCAGCGGACGCGATCACGCCATCCGTCTCAGGGCGGCGCCGGTGCGCCTCTCCACCGACAAGGCCGTCTCGGTCGGAGTCGTCGTGACCGAACTCGTCACCAACGCCTACAAATATGCCTATCCCCTAGGCACCTCGGGCGAGATCCGCGTGGCGGTCGAGAAGGACTCGTCGGACACCGTCCTGCTCGCTGTCGAGGATGACGGCATCGGTTGGACCGGGGAGGGCGAGATCCGCGGCACAGGCCTCGGCTCGCGGATCGTCCGCGCGATGGCGTCGAACCTGCGCTCGGCGTTGTCCTACGCCCCCGGATCCCCTGGCACCCGGGCGGTCCTCGCATTCCAGGCCTGAGCGTCCCGCTTCAGCCAGCGGCCCGACCGGCCATGCGGTCGAGGGCATCAAGCATCGGTGCCAGCGCGTCGTCGCGGAGCTGGTGAAAGCCCAGGGCTCGGCTCATGATCAGGCCCAGGATGGCGAAGAAGAGGACGGAACCTTCGCCCGGGCCGGCACCGTCGATCCGCCCGAGCTGGATTAGCTGCTCCGCCACGAACGCCTGGAAACCCTTCTGCGCCTCAGGGGATTCCGTCGAGGCCAGGAGCAGAGCGCGCGACGATTCATCGTCGTCGCAATAGTGCTGACGAACGTGGGACACCATCGCCAGGGCCAGCTGAGACGGACCGGGGGGAATCTCGGCCGCGCAGGCGGCGATCTCTTCGCGCAATTCGACGAGTTTTCGAGCCACGAGGGCCACCACCAGCGCCTCCTTCGAAGCGTAGTGGTGCAGCACGCCGCCCTTACTCAGGCCAGCCTCTGCGGCGACCGCGTCGATCGTCAGCCCCCGCACGCCCGCCTTGAGGAGAACGGAGGCGGCCGCTTCGAGGATGATCTCGGGCCGCTCCGCCAGCCGCTGTCGCTTCGTCTGCATTGCTGACCTGCACTAAAAACCGTCTGGACGGTATGTAAATGATGGAGTAGGACCGCGCCACGTCATTTGCACGAGGCCGGCCGATAAGGTCGATCGCATGAGTCGCTTCACCTTCGTACCTTGCGCAGCCTTCCTGCTGGTCCTAACCGCACTCGGGTCAATCCGGTGCGCCGAGGCCGAGCCGGAAACCGCGATCGACCCCGCCGTGGCACGCGTGCGCGTCGTGGAGGCCCGCCGCACGCCGCAGTCGCTCGACGTGGTGGTCACCGGGGACATCCAGGCACAGGCCCAGGTCAACGTCTCGTTCCGCACGAACGGCAAGGTCGCGGAGCGGCGCGTCGAGGTCGGCGACCACGTGACCGCCAATCAGGTCCTCGCCGTCCTCGAGCCTTTGACCCAGCAGGCCAACCTGGACAACGCGAGGGCAGCCCTGAACTCGGCCGAGGCGTTGCTGACGCAGGCCAAGATGTCCTTCGAGCGGCAGAAGCAGCTCCTCGCCGGCGGTTTCACCACCCGTTCGACCTACGACAACGCCGAGCAGGAGTTGCGCACGACCCAGGCGGCGGTCGACTCGGCTCGGGCCGCCCTCGGGACGGCGCAGGAGCAGTTCTCCTACACGGAGCTGCGCGCCGGTGTGGCCGGGGTCGTGACCAGCCGCAGCTTCGAGGTCGGCCAGGTGGTGCAGTCGGGCCAGACGGTTCTGGTGATCGCTCAGGACGGCCCCCGCGACGCGGTGTTCAACGTCTATGAATCCCTGTTGGCCCAGGCGCCAACCGGCGACACCATCGCGGTCGCCCTCCAGGCAGACCCGTCGATCACCGCGGTGGGGACCGTGCGCGAGATCTCACCGACTGTGGACTCCGCGAGCGGCACGGTGCGGGTGAAGATCGGCCTCAGATCGACGCCGGCCGCCATGGGGCTGGGTGCCGTCGTGATCGGCCGGGGGCGCTTCGCGCCGCACGAGTCGGTGATCCTGCCCTGGTCGGCGCTCTACCGCTACGACGGGCGGCCATCCGTGTGGATCTACGATCCGGACCGGCGGATCGTGTCGGTGCGCGCCGTTGAGATCGACCGGTTCGGGCCGGATATCATCGCGCTGAAGCGCGGCGTCGAACCGGGCGAGCGCGTGGTCGTCGCAGGTATTCAATTCCTGCGCCCCGGCCAGAATGTCGCCGCTATCGAGATCGGAGGCCGTCCGTGAAGGCGCGCACGTTCCTCGTCCTGGTTTTCGTCGCCGCCACGCTGGCCGGCTGCAACGGTCACGGCGAAGAGGCGGGCGATGCCGCCTCAGCCGCTCCCGTGCGACCCGTGCTCACGCAGGTTGTCGCACCGAGCGACACCATCACGTTCGGGCCGTTCGCGGGCACGATCGAGCCGCGCTATCAGGCGCAGCTCGGCTTCCAGATTCCCGGCCGCATGGTGGAACGGGACGTAACAGTCGGCGACCTCGTCACCCGGGGCCAACGCCTCGCGGCGCTCGACACGATCGTGACGCGGTTCGACCTGACCCGCGCCGAGGCGGATCTCACCGATGCCAAGGCACAGGCCGAGAATGCCGAATCCGCGGAAGCGCGGACCCGCCGCCTGATGTCGGGGAACAGCGTCGCCCAGGCGACCATGGATCAGGCGATCGCCAAGCGTGAGACGGCCCGCGCGCGGGTGGATCAAGCTATGGCGAGCCTCCAGAAGGCCCGGGATCAGATGGGCTACACGGAGCTGAAGGCCGAGTTCGACGGGGTGGTGACCCAGCGCCTCGCCGAGGTCGGTCAGGTCTTGAGCGCCGGCCAGGGCGTGGTGACGGTAGCGCGGCCTGACGTGCGCGAGGCCGTGGTCGACGTTCCCGAGGCCCATGTCGGCGCACTTCCGCCGGACGGGGTGTTCACGGTCGCGCTGCAGAGCGAGCCGGACCTCACGGCGCGCGGACGCATCCGCGAGATCGCGCCGCTGGCCGAATCGGGGACACGGTCCAAGCGCATCCGCATCACCCTGGACGATCCGGGGCCGGCCTTCCGCCTCGGCGCGACCATCAACGTGTCCCTGACGCGCAAGGTCCCGCCCCAGGTTCTCCTGCCCGCCTCGGCGCTCCTCGATCAGGACGGCCACCGCTCGGTCTGGGTCGTCTCCGCCAACGGGACGTCGGTCACCCGCCGCGACGTGACGGTGGCGACGGTGCGGGACAACGTGGAGGACGGCCGCGTCGCGGTCGTCGACGGGCTGAAGGCCGGCGATCGCATCGTGGTCGCGGGTGTCCATGCCCTCAAGGAAGGCCAGGCCGTGCGCCTCGCCGACGGCGCCGTCTAACTCGGCCGCACGGGGTTTTCGCGTGAAGGACTTCAACCTTTCCGACTGGGCGCTCGAGCATCGCTCGTTCGTCTGGTTCCTGATGCTGGTGTCGCTGGTGGCGGGCGTGATGGCCTACACCCGCCTCGGCCGCGAGGAGGATCCGCCGTTCACGATCAAGACCATGGTCGTGCAGACGACGTGGCCGGGCGCGACCATCAAGGATACCCTCGATCAGGTCACCGACCGGGTCGAGAAGGAGCTTCAGCAGCTCAACGGCCTCGACTTCGTCCGCAGCTACACGACGCCGGGCTCGTCCACGGTGTTCGTGCAATTTCGCGACACCCTGAAGAAGAACGAGGTGCAGCCTGCCTTCTACCAGGTTCGGAAGCGCCTCGGCGACATCAAGGGGCAGTTCCCGGACGGCGTCCAGGGTCCGTTCTTCAACGACGAGTTCGGCGACGTCTACGGCAACATCTACGCGTTCACGGCCGACGGCCTGACCCATCGGCAACTGCGCGACTACGTGGAGGCCGTCCGAACCGAGGTGCTACGGGTGCCCGATATCGGCAAGACCCAGCTGATCGGCACCCAGAACGAAACCATCTACCTCGACTTCTCCACCCGGAAGCTCGCCGGTTACGGGATCGATTTCCAGGCCCTGATCAAGGCGCTGCAGGCGCAGAACGCGGTCTCGGCGTCCGGGGTCGTCCAGGCCGGTCCGGAGCGCATCTCCCTGCGTGTCAGCGGATCCTTCGCGTCCGAGGCCTCGCTCCAGGACTTCAATCTGCGGGTGAACGACCGATTCTTCCGCCTCGCGGACATCGCCGAGATCAGCCGTGGCTACGAGGATCCGCCCGCACCGCTCTTCCGGGTGGACGGCAAGCCGGCGATCGGCCTCGCCATCGCCATGCGGCCGGGCGCCAACCTGCTGCATTTCGGCGAAGCGCTGAAGGCGCGCATGCGGCGGATCGAGGCGACGCTGCCGGTGGGCGTCGGCGTCCATCTCGTGTCGGATCAGCCCCGCCAGGTCGAGCACGCGGTCGGCGGCTTCACCGAAGCGCTGGTCGAGGCCGTGATCATCGTGCTGGCCGTGAGCTTCGTGAGCCTCGGCGTCCGGGCGGGCCTCGTGGTCTCCGTGTCGATCCCGCTCGTGCTGGCGATCGTGTTCGTTGTCATGCAGGTCATGGACGTGACGCTGCAGCGCATCTCCCTCGGCGCCCTGATCATCGCCCTCGGCCTCCTGGTCGACGACGCCATGATCACCGTCGAGATGATGGTGGCCCGCCTGGAGCGGGGTGACACGCTCCGCAGGGCGGCCACCTTCGCGTACACGTCGACGGCCTTCCCCATGCTGACCGGCACCCTGGTCACCGTGGCGGGCTTCCTGCCGATCGGATTCAACGGCTCCGGCGCCGGCGAGTACACCTACTCGCTGTTCGTCGTGATCGCCGCGGCGCTTCTGGTCTCGTGGGTCGTGGCGGTGCTGTTCGCGCCCCTCGTCGGCGTCACCCTCCTGCCGAAGACCATGAAGCATCACACCGAGAAGCGCGGGATCTTCACGCGCCTGTTCCGGATGGCGCTGAAGATCGCCATGCGCTGGCACTGGACGACCGTCGTGGCCTGCCTGGGACTGATGGCCGTCGCCATCGTGGGGATGGGCCACGTGCAGCAGCAGTTCTTCCCGTCGTCGGACCGCTCGGAACTGCTGGTCGACCTGTCGCTGCCCCAGAACGCCACCATCGCCGAGACCCGGGCGCAGATGGACCGGTTCGAAGCCAACCTGAAGGACGATCCGGACGTGTCGGGATGGTCGTCCTATGTCGGCCAGGGCGCCGTGCGCTTCTACCTGCCCCTCGACCAGCAGCTCTCCAACGCGTTCTTCGGACAGATCGTCATCGTCACGAAATCCCTGGAGATCCGCGACCGCGTGATGGCGCGGCTCCAGACCATCGGCCTGCGGGATTTCGTCGGCACCGACGTGCTGGTTCAACCCTTGAGCCTCGGCCCTCCCGTAGGCCGGCCGGTTCAGTACCGCCTCAGCGGTCCGAACATGGAAACCGTGCGGCGCCTCTCGCTCGACCTCGCCAACGTGGTGGCCGGCGACAAGCGCCTCGACGTGCCGACCTTCGATTGGAACGAGCCCGGCAAGGTCCTGCGGGTCGAGATCCTCCAGGACAAGGCCCGCCAGCTCGGCGTCACCAGCCAGGACGTCGCCGGCATCCTGAACGGGATCGAGGGCGGGCAGGCGATCACGCAGGTGCGCGACTCGATCTACCTCGTCAACGTGGTCGGCCGAGCCCGCGCGGCCGAGCGATCCTCATTGGACACGCTGCAATCCCTGCAGGTCGGCCTCGCCAACGGATCGGTGGTCCCGGTCCTCGCCTTCGCGCGGATCGGCTACGATCTCGAGCAGCCGATCGTCTGGCGCCGCGACCGCCTGCCCACTGTCACGGTACGCGCGACGATCCACGACGCGACCCAGCCCGCCACCATCGTGACCGCCCTGCAACCCGGAATCGACGCCTTCGTCAAGGCGCTGCCGGAGGGATACACCCTCCAGACGGGGGGCGCCGTCGAGGAATCCGCCAAGGGTCAGGGTCCGATCGCCGCCGTGGTCCCGGTCATGCTGCTGGCCATGGCGCTGTTGCTGATGATGCAGCTTCAGAGCTTCGGACGGATGCTGCTCGTCTTCGCCGTCGCGCCCCTCGGCCTGATCGGCGTGGTTCCGGCGCTGCTGCTGTTCGACAAGCCGATGGGCTTCGTCGCCATCCTGGGCATCCTGGCGCTCATCGGCATCATCATCCGCAACGCGGTGATCCTGGTCAGCCAGATCGAGGAATTCCGCGCCGAGGGGATGGCACCGTGGGAAGCGGTGTTCGAAGCGACGGATCACCGCATGCGGCCGATCCTCCTGACCGCAGCGGCGGCGAGCCTGGGCCTGATCCCGATCGCCCGGGAGGTATTCTGGGGTCCCATGGCCTTCGCGATGATCGGCGGCATCCTGGCGGCGACATTCCTGACGCTCCTGTTCCTGCCGGCCCTCTACATCGGCTGCTACCGGATCCGCCCGGATTCGGGCGGTCGGCCCCAGGTTCACGCCGGCTGATCGTCCGGCGCACGCGATCGCAGCGCCCGCGGGCGCTGCGAGAAACGGTCGACCCGCCCCTCCGCCCCCTCAGGGCGGGTCGACCGTGACGATACCGACGCCTGCGGCGCCTCGGCCGCGAAACCTTGCGGCCGCTTTGCGCGTAAGGTGCGGGAACGAGGATCGCCCCGCCCATGAACGCCTTCATCGCCGTCGTCCTGGTCTGCGCCAACGGTCTTGCCCAGGATGCCTGCACGGACGCCCAGGCCATGGAGGTGCGCAAGGTCCGGGTCGCCAACGAACTCGGATGCGCGATGGGCTGGCAGGAGATCATCGCCCGCACCGAGCGACGCGACGAGATCGGCAAGAGCGCCTACCTCAAGACCGAGTGCCGCCGGGTGAAGGCGGCGGAGTGAAGCCGGCGCGGCACCGCTACTTGTCGTACTTGATATAGGCGAAGCGCGGATCGGTCGGCGTGCCTTCGAGGCCCTGTCCCTCCAGGGCCGGTTGCCAGGCGACGACCTCCTCGATCTTCCGGGCGAGGGCGAAATCCTTGTCGGTGATGCCCTTGGCCGCGTGGTTCATCAACCGCACCTCGACCCAGGCGTAGGACGCCGTGATGTCCGGATGGTGCCACGCCGCCTCGGCGAGGTGCCCCACCGCGTTGATCACCATGAGCGTACCCTTCCAGCCGGCCGTCTTGTAGGTACGGCGGATCCATCCGTCCTCGAGACGCCATGTAGGGAGCTCGGCCTTCAGTCGTGCCTCCACGGTCGCGTCGTCCAGAGTAGCCTCGCGTCGCTCGGTCATGATCGCCTGTCTCCCAAGATATCCGCGACAGAGGGTGCCGCCGCTTCCGGTTGCGCGCAAGCGTGTGTGACACGGTGGACGGAAACCGGTGTGAGCCCTATGACCTTTCTCCAATGGCGTCCGGCCCGGTCCGCACTCCAATCTGCCGCTGCGGAAGACTGCGCAATACGATGGGAGAAGGCGTGATGCTGTCACGGCGCGCGATGCTCGCCGGTGGCCTGCTCGGCGGCCTCGGCCTGCGCGCGGCGCGCGCGGACATGCCCACGATCCGCCTCGGGAGCCTGCCCTTCGGGACTTCGACCTGGGAGGCGGCGGTGATCAAGGCCCGCGGCCTCGACACCGACAACGGCTTTCAGCTCGACGCCGTGAAACTCGCCGGGAACGACGCCGCCCGTATCAGCTTCATCGGCAATCAGGTCGACACGATCATCGGGGACCTGCTCTGGGCCGCCCGACTCGGCAATGACGGACAGGCGGTACGCTTCATCCCGTACTCGACGTCCGAGGGTGCCGTGATGGTGCCCGCCGGGAGTGCGGTGAAGAGCCTCAAGGATCTCGACGGCAAGCGCCTCGGCGTCGCCGGCGGCCCCCTCGACAAGAACTGGCTGCTGTTGCGGGCACAGGCCAAGGACGCAGCCGGCATCGACCTCGAACGCGCCGCCGAGATCGCCTACGGCGCACCGCCGCTGATCACGCTCAAGCTCGAACAGGGCGCCCTCGACGCGGCACTGACCTATTGGACCTACTGCGCCCGCCTGGAAGCCAAGGGCTACCGCCGGCTGGTCGGTGCGGAGGACATCATGCACGCCCTCGGCGTCCCCGGCGACGTGGCCCTGATCGGCTACCTGTTCCAGGACACCACCGTGAAGGAGAAGCCCGCCGCCGTGGCGGCCTTCGCCCGGGCTTCGCGGGCGGCGAAGGACATGCTGGCGGCGGATCCGAGCACGTGGCAGATCGTGCGGCCGCTGATGGCTGCCGAGGATGATGCGACCTTCGAGGCGCTCAAGCGCGATTTCCTGGCCGGCATCCCGCGCCGTCCGGTGGCGGAGGAGCGTGCCGATGCCGAGAAGCTCTACGCCGTGATGGCGCGCCTCGGTGGCTCGCGCCTTGTCGGCAAGGGCGACGCGCTTCCTCCCGACCTCTACTTTACCGGCCGCAATGGTTGAGACGGCCCCCCGGCGGGCCTCCGTCCTGGCGATCCGGGCAGCCGGGACCGCATGGGCGCGTTGACCCGCATCGCGTCCCTGGTCGTGCTGGTCGCCGCCTGGCAGATGGCCGCGGTCGAGGCGGGATCGCGCCTGCTGCCGGCCCCGCTGGCCGTGCTGCGCTTCGTCGTTCAGGAAGCCGAGCGCGGCGACCTCGCCCACAATATCGGCATGACGCTCCTGCGGGTGGCGATCTCGTTCACGGTCGCGATGGTCCTCGGCGTCGCCCTCGGGGTTGCCCTCGGACGCTCGAAGGCTGCCGACCTCGCCCTCGACACGCCGCTCCTCGTCCTGCTCAACACCCCGGCCCTGGTGATCACCGTCCTGGCCTATGTCTGGGTCGGGCTGACCGAGACCGCAGCCATTCTGGCGGTGGTCCTCAACAAGCTCCCGAACGTCGCGGTGATCGTCCGGGAGGGCGCCCGGAATCTCGATCCCGGGCTCGACGAGATGGCCCGCGCCTATCGGCTCGACCGGCGCAGCTGGGCGCGCGATATCCTGATCCCGCAGCTCCAGCCCTACATGGTCACGGCGGCGCGGTCCGGTCTCTCCCTCGCCTGGAAGATCGTGCTGGTGGTCGAACTGCTCGGACGCCCTGACGGGGTCGGCTTCGCGATCAACTACTATTTCGTGCAGAGCACCGACGTGGCGGCCATCATCGGCTACAGCCTCGTGTTCATGGCCGTGATGATCGGCATCGACGTCCTCCTGCTCCAGCGGCTCGAAGCCCATGTCCGCCGCTGGCGCTGAACCCGTCCTCCAGGTCGCGATCGCGTCGAAATGGTACCGGCCGCGGGGCGCCGAGCCGGTCGAGGCCGTCCGCGACCTCGCCTTCGGCGTGGCCCGCGGCGAGGTCGTCTGCCTGATCGGACCCTCCGGCGCCGGGAAGACCACCGCGCTGCGGATCCTGCTCGGGCTGGACGCCGCGTTCGACGGCCGCGTCTCCGGTGCGGACCAAGCCGGCATCGTGTTTCAGGAGCCGCGGCTGCTGCCCTGGCGCAGCGTCGAGCACAACGTGCGCCTCGGTCTGCCCCGGGCGCGGCGCGGGCGCGACCTCGACGGATTGTTCGCGCGGCTCGGCCTGACGGCGTGGCGGTCCAGCTATCCGAAGGCGCTGTCGCTGGGCATGCAGCGGCGGGTGGCGCTCGCCCGCGCCCTGGCGGACGGGCCGCGCATCCTGGTGCTCGACGAGCCGTTCGTTTCCCTCGACGATGCCGCGGCGGCGGAGCTGCGCGCCCTCGTCGTGGATACGGTGGACGAGACCGGCATGAGCGTCCTGATGGTGACCCACAACGTCGCCGAAGCGATCGGGATCGCGGACCGGCTGCTGCTCGTCTCCCGGCGCCCGGCGACCCTCATTGCAGACGTCCCCCTCGACCGCCCGCGCCAAGGCCGCGACCGCGCCTGGGCCGAGACGACCCGGGCGACCCTCGCCGAACGGTATCCGGGGATCATCGCGCTCTGATCTCTTCGTTTTCCGACCAAGCCGGCGCTTGCGACCCTTCTCGGCCGTAGGCGCTAGACCCGACCCCGTTCTTCAGCGGGTACGAGACTGCGCGTCGGGTCCTGCTCTCAGACGGGGTTGTCTGACGTGTTACGCGGCCCGTGTCGATTTCAGTCCCGGCGCTTCAGGGGGTGAGACCTGAAGCGTCCTACTGCGTGATCAGCAGCTTGCCGCCCAGCGGCCCAACGCCTTTGGGCACCGGGACGCTCGTGGCGTCGTAATTCGCGTTCAGGTACAGGTTCGGCCCCTCGTAGAGGTTCACCTGCTGAGCCACCACGACAGTATAGGCCGACTGATCGGCCACGGGCTGATTGGCATCGATGACGAGCCGGCCCGAAGGCAGGTAGATCGTGCCGAGCATGGTGCGCGCGTTGTTGCTGATGATCCGGTAAGTCCGCATCGGCTTCGTCTGCCCGAGG
Source organism: Methylobacterium sp. P5_C11 (assembly GCF_054049775.1). Classification (NCBI taxonomy): domain Bacteria; kingdom Pseudomonadati; phylum Pseudomonadota; class Alphaproteobacteria; order Hyphomicrobiales; family Methylobacteriaceae; genus Methylobacterium; species Methylobacterium sp. P5_C11. The sequence goes on from NZ_JBFULS010000001.1 coordinate 97,798, forward strand.
GGCAGGGGCGTCGGCGGGATGCTCACGCCAAGATCCAGGGCATTGGCGATCAGCGCCGGATCGAGCGGATTGGAGACCGTCGTCTGCTCGGCCATCAGCAGGCCTGCCATCTCTCCCGACGTCGGCGCCGTGAGGCTGATCGTCGTATCCTTGTCGAAGAGCAGGCCGCCCTTGTCTCCGCTGAAGTAGAAACCCACGCCGGACGCCGTCAGCGTGGCCTTGTCCTTCACGATCAGCGGCCCGTCCTTGAAGATGTAGATGCCGGGATTCATGACGACGACTGCGTTCTTTTTGATCTGCAGCCCGCCACAATAAGTTCCAGGATCCAGCGTCAGGTCCTTATCGATCGTCGCCGTTTTGCCGATCGGCAATAAGTTGAACGGGAAAGGCAGGGTGGTACAGGTTCCGATGGGCGGGTTGGCACGCCCCTTCAGCGGATCCGCGATCACCGGGCATCCGGTCTGCGGCGGAGGCGCGAAGTTCGCGCGTACGCCGATATAGCCGCCGGCCGAGCAGATCGTATCGGCCCGCGCGATCGAGCTGTCGCCGCCCACCATCCCCATCGGACTTGTCGAATCGGAATAGAGTGAGCAGCCGTTGGCGGTGACCTGAGCGTTCTTCTGCAGGTTGAACGCCCCCGGTGCCGCGGGGTCGAGGGTGAGCATGCACAGCCGCATCTTGCCGACGACGCTGGCCTTGGCCTGCACCGACACAGTCGCGGCACGCATGCCGACGAAGGGGCCGAAGGCGAGCTTCACCGTATCCTGAACCCGCGCCGACACGCTGGACTTATCGCTCGCCACCTGCACGGTCACCGCGAAGGGCTGGTCAGGCGAGGGTGGCGCGCTGCTTCGGATCGCCTGCTCGGTCACGCCTTCCACTGCGGGAATGCTGGAGGCCGCGAGCTTCATGGTGTTCCCGCCGGAGAGCACGCCGACATCTACGGCGTTCTGCAGCTGCGCACGGCGGGAGGCGATGCGGGCGTAGTCGATACCGCCGCCGACCAGGCCGAGCAGGACCGTGGAACTGAGCGCGAAGGTGAGTGCGACGCCGCCGCGGCGATCACCACCGAACAGACGGTTACGCGTGGAGATCCCGTGCAGAACGGCCCTCAATCGGTCGCGCGCCGTCCCGAACTCCAACATACCGCGAGGGCCTTGAGCCAATAAACGCCTGCTCGTTCCTACACAGGTGGGGATAGCGCCGCGGTTAACTCCCCGCCGTGCCATCGCTGCTCAGCAAGGTCTCTGGAAGCATGCTTAACGCATGCGCCAACGCGACGGATGTCTATCGCGAAGGACACAGGGCCGAGCGGGACTCTGCCGCGACAAGACCAACGCCAGGGCGGTAACGAACAGGTCGATCCGTTCTCGGGCATGCTGGATCGCGCACCGAGACGACGCAGTCCCGGCACCGATCAGCTCGGAATCATCCGCGGGGCAGCCGGCGTCGGCGCGCGCCGTCGTGAGGTGCGTGATGCAGAGCGCGCCGGCTCAGTTCGCCTTCGCGTCGACTTCGAGACGATCGAGCACGGCCGCCGGCGAGCGCGCAGCGCCGAGGTCGATGAAGCCGATGCCGGCCGGCTCCTTCGACCGGGCGTGAAGCACGAGCTTGCCGGGCTTCATCACGAACTGGCCCATGGCGGCGCCGATACCCTTCGCGGCGGCGCTGTTGCCGAGGATGATCGGCACGCCCAGCAGGCTGGCGGTGACGTATTCCTTGCGCAGTTCGTCCGGCTTGAGGCTGAGATCCTTCGATTGCGCGGTCAGGAAGCGCTCGAACAGGCCGGCATTCTCCACCGTCACGTCGAGGCTCTTGGCGCTGCCCGAGAACATCACCATGGTGGCGGCCGGAAGGGTGCCGGAGAACAGCTCGGGGCCGATACCGCCCAGGGTGCCGGACAGGCGGACGGTGCCGATGTCGCGTCCCGACACCGTGACTTCCCGCAACGCGAGGTCGCGCGCCTTCTCGTCCAGCGTCGCATCGGCCACGAGGTCGAGATCGAGGTCCCGGTAGCCATAGGCCGGCAGCATGCCGACGATCGGCGCGCCGGCCAGGAGGTTCGCGGGAAGGCTCAGGCCCGAGAGGCTGAAGCGGCTCGTGCTGGGAACGCCGTCGCTCGGCGGTCCGAAGGCGAGGGTCGCCTCCCGCAGGGCGATCCGGCGGCCCGGCTGCGGCGACACCGTGACGGCCAGGGGATTTGCCGGCTCGGCCGGCTTGGGAGCGGTCGCCTTGCCTGTGACGGCGCGGCCCGGCTCAAGGACCGGGCTGCGCCCGTCGCGGAGCGGCCCATGGTCGGCCTCGGGCTCCGACGGCAGGTCCATCGACAGGTCGGTCAGGGTGAGATTGCCGAGCTTCGGTGTCAGGCGCCGCATCTCGGCATCGGAGAAGCCCGGTCCCGTTGCGGGCTCGGCGGCGATTCCCTTCAGCGCCGCGACGGTCGGGGCCAGGGAGGTGCCGAGGAGCGCGAGACGCCCGACATGGGCGCGCAGGCTGCCGCGCGATAGCGAGAGGTCGTCGAGAACGGTGCCGGCATCGGGTCCCGCGGATGTGTAGGCGGCGCGTCCGATCTCGAACAGTACCGGTCCCTTGGGATCGGCGTCACTCACGCTCAGGCCGCGCATCTCCAGGCTGCCGACGGCCGTCGCATCGATCAGGTCGGCCGCCGCGCCGGCCAGCGGACGCCGGTCGCTGGAACCGTCGAAACCGCCGCCTACGATCGCGAAGGCCCCGCTCCAGCCGTCCGGTACCTGCCGGCCGCCGAGGTCGCGCCCATCGAGGCGTGCGATCTTAACGGTCGTTCCCCGGGCGTCGGAATAGGTGACGTCCGAGACCTGGATCGTCCCGTAGACCCGCTGGATCGGCCCTTTGCCGTCACCGGGGACCGTATAGAGCCGGCTGAGTGCCGCGAGATCGAGGTCGGTGGCGCGCACCTGCCCGTAGGTGCCCGAACCCCGGTTCGGGCCGGCAACGGAACTGACCGTGGCCCCGGCTGCCGTCAGCTCTCCGACGCGACCGGCTCTGATGTCGCGGGCGACGACGTCGCGATAGGTGACCGTCTGACGGTCGTCACCGGGACCGGCATTCTCGGAAGTCAGGACCGGGACCGTCAGGCTGCCGGCATCGAGCTTGGCCAGACGCTGTTCCCATGGCACCGGGGAATCGGGCCGCAGGATCGCCGCCAGATCCTCCTTCGACAGGCGCGTTCCGCTCGCCGTCAGCTTGGGGGCCTTGAGCAGCGTGCCGCCGAGCGGGACGACCACATCGGTCACCGTCACGTCCTGAACGGCGGCAGCACCCTCCTGCGCGGAGACCGGCACCGGGACGCCTGCAAGCCCGAGCAGGACCAGGGCGCCGGTCGCCGCCAAGGTCGACCGGAGGCGGAAGCGGGCCTTCGGGTGGATCATGGCTGCGTCCGGATCGGGGCTATCAGAGGATCGCTTAGCCGTGCCGCGTTTTGCCGGTCGAGGCAATCGCGCGCATCGGATCGGGCGACCGAGCCGGGATCGGTGTCGTACGAAGGCAACGGCGCGGATGCGCCAGGTCGGCGCTACAACGAGAAGGAGGTGCCGCAGCCGCAGGACGCCGTGGCCAGCGGATTTTCGATCTTGAAGGACTGGCCGATCAGGTCGTTCACGAAATCGATGGTGGAGCCGCTCATGTATTCGAGCGAGACCGGATCGACGATCACCGTGGCGCCGTCGCGCTCGATCGTCACATCCTGCGCCTCGCGGGTTCGGGATATGTCGAACGCGTAGGAGAAACCCGAACAGCCCCCGCCGTTGACGCTGATCCGCAGCGACGAGCCGGCCGGCTCCGAACCCATGATCTCGTTGATGCGCTTGGCCGCGCGGGCGGTCAGGGTGATCTCAGACATCGGTCTATGGCCACGCATTCATTCGGTGGACGGCGCGCCCCGCCCGTTGCCGGGGACGCCGAGGCCCACAAGATATGGGGCGCGAGCCCGCGCCGCAACGCGCCGGTTGGAGAGTGGTCATGTGCAGGGTGCGTGCGTTTGCGAGCGGATGCCGTGCGATCCAGCGGTGAGCGCTGGCGTGCGCCTTACGCCACCGATCCGGCGCGCACCCGGGGACGCCTGATCCCGGAGGTCGGCTCGCCGACCCGCAGCGACTTCCAGCGCGACCGGGACCGGATCATCCACTCGACGGCATTCCGGCGGCTGAAGCACAAGACACAGGTCTTCGTGCATCACGAGGGCGATCACTATCGCACGCGCCTGACCCACACGCTGGAGGTCAGCCAGATCGGGCGGGCCATTGCCCGTGCCCTGGGGCTCGACGAGGATCTCGCGGAGGCGCTGGCTCTCAGTCACGACCTCGGCCACACCTGCTTCGGCCACACCGGGGAGGACGCGCTCGACGTCTGCATGGCTGCCTACGGTGGGTTCGATCACAACGCCCAGGCGCTGCGGATCGTCACGCGGCTGGAGCGGCGCTACGCGGGCTTCGACGGGCTGAATTTGGCCTGGGAGACGCTGGAGGGCCTCGTCAAGCACAACGGTCCGTTGCTGACTGCGGACGGACAGCCGACGCCCCGCTACGCGGCGCGCGGCATCCCGGCCGCGATCCTGGAATACGACGCGCTCAATCCGCTGGACCTGTGGAGCCAGGCGGGTCCCGAGGCGCAGGCGGCCTCGCTCGCCGACGACATCGCCTACGCGGCCCACGATCTCGACGACGGCCTGAGAGCCGGCCTGTTCGAGATCCAGGAATTGCGCGCCGTCCCCTTCCTCGCCGGACTGCTCGACGAGATCGACCGTCTCCATCCGGGCTTGGAGCCGTCGCGGATGATCCACGAACTCGCGCGCCGCGTGATCACGCGGTTCGTCGAGGACGTGATCCGCGAGGGGGGGCGCCGCATTGCCACCCTCGGCCCGCGACGTGTCGAGGACATCCGCGGGGCGGATCAGGCCGTCATCGTCTTCTCACCGGAGATCGCGGCAGCCGATGCCGAGATCATGCGCTTCCTGTGGGAGCGCATGTACCGCCATCCCGGCGTCGTGGCGGTGCGGCGGAAGGCCGACGCCATCGTCCACGATCTGTTCGCCGCCTTCACGGCGGCCCCGTCGCGGATGCCCGAGGAATGGAGTGTCGGCCTGGACGGTGCCCCGGCGGCGCGGATCGCCCGCCGGGTCGCTGACTACATCGCCGGCATGACCGACACCTACGCCGTCCTGGCGCACCGAAAGCATCACGCCACGACTCCTGACCTCCACTGGGAATTGCCGAGCCGCGGGTTACCCCTCGCCGAGCCCTGAGACCCGGCGAGGCCGCCGCGCGCTTCAGCAGCCGCAACCGCAGGTATAGCTGCCGTAGCAACCGCCATACCCGTAGCCGCCGTAGGCCGCGGGATAGCCGTAGCCGTACCCGCCATAGGTGGCCGGGTAGCCATAGCCGCCATAGCCGTATCCGCCGCCGTACCCGTAGCCGCCATAGAGGCTGCCGGCGGCCAACCCGAGGCCGAGCCCGATCCCCGCACCGGCCAACCCGTAGCCCAGGGCGCGGCCATACCCGCGACGGTAGCCGTATCCGCCTCCGTAATAGCCACGGCCCGCGAAACCGCCCCGGTAACCGTAGCCCCCACGGAAACCGCCGTGGAACCCGCCTCCGTGGAAGCCGCCGCCGCGGAAGCCGCCGGCTTCCGCGCCGGGAGAGGCCAGGATCAGGGCGCACACCGCCGCACCTGCAATCGTCAAGGTCTTCATCAGTAACTCCGCGATCGGGACGCCACGATCGCTGGTGATGACACAGCGTCATCTCGGGCAGGACAAGGCTGGCCGTGCGCGATCCGTATTCGTCGCACGGGATAACGCGCGCGCCGGGTGGGCTTGGTTACCGGATCGGTGCCCGGAACGGCGCGATCCCGGCCTTGGCGCACCGCATGGTGCCGTGACACCCCTCCGCCCCCTTGCTAGACGGCGCGGGCGGGCCACACGACGAGATCCCCGCGCAAGCGAGACCGAGACCGATGAACATCTTCGCCCTGTTCGAGGCGCGCGTGCGCGAGGCCGTGGAAGCGCTGACCCGCGCCGGCCAGCTGCCGGAAGGCCTCGACCTCGGCCGCGTGGTGGTCGAACCCCCGCGCGATGCGTCTCATGGCGATCTCGCCACGAATGCCGCCCTGGTTCTGGCCAAGGAAGCGCGGACGAACCCGAAGGTCCTGGGCGAATCCCTGGCGGCGGAGCTGCGCAATGACCCGCGGATCGTCGAGGCGAGCGTCGCCGGGCCCGGCTTCATCAACCTTCGGCTCGATCCCGTCATCTTCCACGCGGTCGTGCGCGATGCGCTGGCCTCGCCCGAGACGTTCGGCCGCGCGCGGCTGCCCGGCGGCCCGATCAACGTCGAGTACGTCTCGGCGAACCCGACCGGACCGATGCATGTCGGCCACGGCCGCGGCGCCGTGTTCGGCGACGCCCTCTGCAACCTCCTCGTCGCCGCCGGACGGCAGGTGACCCGGGAATACTACATCAACGATGCGGGCGTTCAGGTCGACGTGCTCGCCCGGTCCGCCTTCCAGCGCTACCGGGAGGCCCTGGGTGAGCCCTTCGCCATCGCGGAGGGGCTGTACCCGGGCGACTATCTGAAGCCGGTCGGCGCCGCCCTGGCCGAAGCCCACGGCCGCGCGCTCCTCGACCAGCCGGAGGCGGACTGGCTGCCGCTCGTCCGCGACACCGCCCTCGGCATGATGATGGGCATGATCCGGGCCGATCTCGAGGCGATCGGGATCCGGCATGACGTGTTCTTCTCCGAGCGCACGCTCCAGGAGAGCGGGGCGGTCAAATCGCTGCTCGCAGAGCTGCGTGAGAAGGGGCTCGTCTACGAAGGTCGCCTGCCGCCGCCCAAGGGGCAGTTGCCGGAGGATTGGGAGGATCGCGAGCAGACGCTGTTCCGGACCAAGGAATTCGGCGACGACAGTGACCGGCCGCTGCTGAAATCGGACGGTTCCTACACGTATTTCGCCTCCGACATCGCCTACCATCGGGCAAAATACCTCGCGGGCGCCACCGAGCTGATCGACGTCCTCGGAGCCGATCACGGCGGCTACGTGAAGCGCATGCAGGCCGCCGTGAAGGCGGTGAGCGCCGGCGAGGCGACGCTCGACGTCAAGCTCTGTCAGCTGGTGCGGCTGTTGCGCGCAGGTGAACCCGTCAAGATGTCGAAGCGGGCCGGCGAGTTCGTGACCCTCCGGGACGTGATCGACGAGGTCGGCCGCGACGCCATCCGGTTCATGATGCTGTTCCGCAAGAACGACGCGACGCTGGATTTCGACCTCGCCAAGGTGGTGGAGCAGTCGAAGGACAACCCGGTCTTCTACGTCCAGTACGCCCACGCCCGCGTCCGCTCGGTGCAGCGGCAGGCGCGCGAGGCGTTCCCGGATGCCGACCTGTCGGCAGCGGCGCTGCTGGACGAGGCGGACCTCGGCGTTCTCAGCGATCCGGGCGAGATCGAGATGATGCGGCTGATCGCGCAATACCCGCGGGTCCTCGAGTCCGCGGCCCTCGCGCACGAGCCGCACCGGATCGCGTTCCATCTCTATGAACTGGCGTCGGCGTTGCATAGTTTCTGGAACAAGGGCAAAGACTTGCCGCAATTACGGTTTGTTAATGCAACCGACCGAAAGTCGACCTGGGCGCGGCTGGCGCTCATCGAGGCTCTGCGGAGCACGCTTGCCGCCGGCCTTGCGATTCTCGGTGTGACCGCGCCGGACGAGATGCGATAGGCCCGGACGCATCGGGCCGGTCGCCGGCGTTGATGTGAGGATGCTGCCATGACGAACGCTTCGCGCGCTCAGGTCGATCTGGACGCCCTCGCGCGCGATTTGCGTCACGAGAAGGCACAGGCGCCGCAGGGACCGGGTAAGGCAGATCCGCTCGCGGAACTCGCCCGCATCGTCGGTCAGGACGACCCGTTCCGCGCCCTGCTGGCCGCGCGCGACGAGATTCGGGCCACCCCCGCCGCCCAGGCCCAATCCGGCTGGAATGCACGGGTCGAGCCGAGCTTCGCGCCGGAAGCCGCGAAGGCGACGCCGGCCGACGCGTTCGACCAATACCTCGCCTCGGTGGAGCAGGACACGCACCATGAGGCCAACGCGTACACCGCGAATGCCGATGCCGTGCAGGACGGCGTCGATGAGTCCTACCCGGACGGTCCCTCGCTGCGCCGCGCGAATCCGCGGCGGCGTCTGCTCTCGGTCGGTGCCGGGATTGCGGTCGTGGCGGTCGCCGTCACGGGCGCGCTGACCTACAAGGGCATGAGCAATGCCGGCCACGGCGGTGTCCCCGTCGTGCAGGCCGATTCGACGCCCCTCAAGGTCGCCCCGAAGGTTGCCGACGGTGTCGAGATCCCGGATCAGAACCGCCAGATCTACGATCCGAAGGGCAAGAAGGACGGCCAGATCAAGATCGTCAACCGCGAGGAGCAGCCCCTCGACGTGGCCGAGGCCGCCCGCGCGGCACAAGGCCCGTCGCAGCCGTCCGGCGCCCAGGGCGGCACGACGCCGGGCAACGGGCCGTTCGAGGCGTTCGGGGAGCCCCGTCGCGTTCGGACCGTGGCGGTGAAGCCCGAGGCCCCCCCGGCGGCGCCCGCGCGGGAGACGCCGGTCGAGGCCGGTCCGGCACCGATCCCCACAATGGTCCTCCCCGGCGACGAGCCGGCTCCGCCGGCGCCCTCCAAGGCGAAGCCGGTCCGTCAGGCGGCCGCATCCATGCCGGTCGCGACAGCCATGCCCGTCGAGGCCCAGCCGGATGTTGCGGTCGAGCCGTCGGCGCCCAAACCGGTGGCCGCGAAGCCGCCGAAGGCCGCCCAGCGGATCGCCGCCGTTACGCCGGCAACCGCGCCCGACACGACAGCCAGCACGTCGACCGCGGACGATACCGCCCTGAAGTCAGGCCCTGTGGGCGGCTTCTCAGTCCAGCTCGGCGTGCGCGGCTCCGCCGCCGAGGCAAAGGCCGCATTGCGGCAGATGCAGGCCAAGTACACGCAGCTCGCCGGCAAGCCGGAGCTGATCCGGCAGGCCGAGGTCAACGGCAAGACGATCTTCCGCGTCCGGGTCGGCCCGTTGGAGAAAGCCGAGGCCTCGGGTCTGTGCAGCGCCCTGCAGGGCGCGGGCGGCCAGTGTTTCGTGGCCAAGAACTGACGCCCTCACGGAGTGCCGCGCCGGTCACCGTCCGACCGAGTCCTGACGGCAACAGGGGCGGCACGTTCCGCCCCGCAGCGACCCGGAGCCGCGGTTTGGTCTTGCCGGCTCCCCGTTCCCGCCCGAGTCTGCCGGCACCGATTCACGTGTCCCGCGGCACTGTCGCCGTCTTCGTGCCGCCACCGAACAGGTCCCGAGTAGCTCCTGATGACCTCCCGTGCCCTGATCCTCGGCTGCGCCGGAACGTCGCTCTCCGCGGAGGAGAAGGCCTTCTTCCGGGATCTGCGACCTTGGGGCTTCATCCTGTTCAAGCGCAACATCGGGGCCCCCGATGCAGTCAGGGCTCTGACGGGCGATCTGCGTGCGTGCCTCGGTTCCGACAAGGCGCCGATCCTGATCGACCAGGAGGGCGGTCGCGTCCAGCGGATGGGTCCGCCGCACTGGCCGGCCTACCCGGCCGGGGGCCGCTACGGCCGCCTCAACGGCAGCGCCACGACGATTGCCCGTCTCGGCGCACGCCTGATGGCACACGACCTCGCCGAAGTCGGGATCAACGTCGATTGCGCTCCGGTTCTCGACGTCCCCGCGCCCGGCTCGCATGACATCATCGGAGACCGGGCCTACGGGACCAGTGCGGATGCCGTGGCCGAGATCGGCCGCGCCGTGGCCGAAGGCCTGATGGCCGGCGGCGTCCTGCCGGTGATGAAGCACATTCCCGGTCACGGGCGTGCCGCCTGCGACAGCCACCACGGCCTGCCCGTCGTGGAAGCGACGCGCGAAGACCTCGCGGCGCAGGATTTCCGAACGTTCCGGGCGCTGGCCGATCTGCCCATGGCCATGAGCGCGCACGTGGTCTTCACCGCCATCGACCCCGAGAGGCCGGCCACGCAATCCACCGCCGTCATCCGCGACATCATCCGCGGCGCGATCGGCTTCGACGGCCTGTTGATGACCGACGACCTCTCGATGCACGCCCTGACGGGCACGTTCAGGGACCGGACGGAGCGCGCCTTCGCCGCCGGGATCGATATCGGCCTGCACTGCAACGGCGCGATGGACGAGATGCGCGCCGTGGCGGAGGCGGCGCCCGAACTCGCCGGTGCGGCCGCACGGCGGGCCGTGGCCGCGCTGGCGCGCCTCGATCCGGCGGGCGACGGGCTCGATGTCCCGGAGGCACGGGCACGGTTCGCCGCCGCCCTCGCCGCCGCCTGACCCACCGCCTTCCACCGGCCGTGGCATCGGCTCTGCTTGTGTTCGGGCTGCGCGATCCCTAGGTTCGCCCCGAAATCCTCAACCGGACGTGGCGTCACGCTCCCGCTTCATCGGGGCGCCCGCAGGAGGTTGCCATGGGCAGCATGAGTATCTGGCACTGGGTCATCGTCGCGGTCATCGTGATGCTGCTCTTCGGACGCGGCAAGGTCTCGGACCTGATGGGCGACGTCGCGAAGGGCATCAAAGCTTTCAAGAAGGGCATGGCCGAGGACGAGTCCCCGCCAGTCAGCCAGAACGCGGCGCCGCCGGCCGAGCCGGTCCGGACCATCCCGCACGCCACCGAGACCAGCCCCGGCACGGCGATTCCGGCGAGCCATCTGCCCGGCGGCGAACGCAAGCCGGTCTGACGGCGCACCGGACGCAAGGACCGTCAGGGCGCACGCCATCGTGTAGAGCCTGACGGGGTCCGGCCATCGCGCTGGGCCTCGAGGCAGCAGGACCGTCGACGACATGCTGGATATGAGCTGGGGCGAGGTGATGCTGATCGGCGGCGTCGCCCTCATCGTCATCGGACCGAAGGATCTGCCGAAGGCGCTGCGCACCGTCGGGCAGATCACGTCGAAACTGCGTCGCATGGCCGGCGAGTTTCAGATGCAGTTCAACGAGGCGATCCGTGAGGCGGAACTCGACGATGTCCGGCGCGAGGTCGACGGGATCCGCAACACGGTCCGCACGGCGGGCTCGACCTTCAATCCTGTGCAGACCATCCGCGATGAGCTGAAGGGCGCCGTCGAGGGACGGGCCAAGGTGGGTCCGGAGAAGCTCGGGCCTGAGCTGCCTGGAGCGAAGACCCGATCCCTGGCTGATGCGACGGCACAGTTGAAGGCCGAGCAGGAGGCCGCGACGCCGGCTGAGGCGGCTGCGCCTTCGGTTCACGATGCTCCACCGCCGGCGCACATCCCGGCGGCCGTGCCGGAGTCCGCGCCCCATCCCGTCGCCCAGGCTGGCGCGCCGGAGGCGCCCCTTCCCGTACCCGGATCGGTGGACGATCCGTTCGGCCCCGCGCCCGAACCGCCCGCCGCACATGACGCTTCCGTCGACCCGAAGAACGGCGCCGCTGTCCGATGATCACCGACACGGACGAGGCTGAGATCGAAGCCTCCCGGGCACCGTTGCTCGAACATCTGGTTGAATTGCGGGCGCGACTGATCAAGTCGCTCATCGCCTTCGTGCTGATGTTCTTCGCCTGCTTCTTTTTCTCGCGCGACATCTACAACGTTCTGGTCTACCCATACGTCTCGATCGTGGGTGCGCAGAACGCCGAGTTGATTGCCACGCACTTTCTCGAGCAGGTCTTCACCAACATCAAACTGAGCGTCTTCGGCGCGGCCTTCCTGGCCTTCCCGGTGATCGCGACGCAGATCTACGCCTTCGTGGCGCCCGGACTCTACCGCAACGAGCGCAAGGCGTTCCTGCCCTACCTTGTAGCCACGCCGATCTTCTTCCTCCTGGGCGCGCTGGTTGTCTTCTTCCTGGCGATGCCACTGCTGATCAAGTTCTCGGTATCGCTCCAGCAGGTGGGCGTGGCCGGTGAGCCGACGATCAAGCTGCTGCCGAAGGTCGATGAGTACCTGTCGCTGATCATGACGCTGATCTTCGCGTTCGGGATCGCGTTCCAGCTGCCGGTGATCCTGACGCTGCTGGGACAGATCGGGATCATCGACGCGGCCTTCCTGCGGGAGAAGCGGCGCTACGCGATCGTGCTGGTCTTCGTGGCAGCCGCGGTCCTGACGCCGCCCGACGTGATCTCCCAGCTCTCCCTCGCGATCCCGATGCTGCTCCTCTACGAGGCCTCGGTCTTCTCCGTGGCGCGGGTCGAGAAGCTACGGGCGGCGCGCCGCGCCGCCGAGGGCCTGGAGCCGTGATGCGGCGCGCCCGTCTCAGTCCGGCGCGCGCAGCCTGTAGCCGACACCGGTCTCGGTGAGGAGATAGCGCGGACGCTCCGGATCCGGCTCGAGCTTCTGGCGCAGCTGGCGCACGTAGACGCGCAGATATTGCGGATCGGACGAGGACGGGGCGTGGCGCATGAGCTGCGCGTGGGTCAGCACCTTGCCGGCATGCTGCACCAGCGCGCGCAGGAACTCGTATTCCCGCGGCGACAGCTTCACCTCGCGTTCGCCGACCCGCACGATGCGGCGGACGAGGTCGACCGAGAGGTCGTCCACCCGGAAGACCGGCCGCTCCCCCTGCATGGCCAGGCGATGGCGCAGGGCCGTCCGGATGCGCGCGAGAAGCTCGTTCATGCCGAAGGGCTTGGTGACGTAGTCGTCCGCGCCCAGATCGAGGGCCTCGACCTTGCCGCGCTCGTCGTCGCGGCTGGACAGGATCACGACCGGCAGATCGGGCCAGCGCTCCCGGATCGACGCGAGGAGGGCGTGGCCGGACATGTCGGGCAGGCCGAGGTCGAGGATCGCGAGGTCCACGCCGCCGGCCTCCAGAGCGGCCAGCGCGGCGGCAGCGTCGGCCGCCTCGACCACGGCGTAGTCCTGCGTCCCGAGACCGGTCCGAAGCAGGCGACGGATCGGCGGCTCGTCATCGATCACGAGGATGCGGGCGGTCGTCATGCGGCCGCCGCGTTCGCGTCCTCTGCTAATGCGACGCTCATTCGGGGCGGAGAAGCACGTGCCGCTTCTTGCCGAAGGACAGCTTGATGACGCCCTCCGGAGTGACGTCATCAGGGCCAAGCGTCGCCTTCTCGTCGGCGACCGGCACGTCGTTCACGCGCAGACCTCCGCTCTTGATCTGCCGCCGCGCCTCGCTGGTCGAGGGCACGAGCTTGGCCACATCCGGCCCGAAGGCCGTGAGCACGCCGAGCCCAGCCTCCAAGGTCGCCGCGGACACCGTGACGCTCGGGAGGTCGGCGGCCAGCGTGCCCTCCACGAAGGTCTTGCGCGCGGTCTCGGCGGCGGCCTCCGCGGCCTCGCGGCCATGCATCAGCGCCGTGGCTTCCGTGGCCAGCACCGTCTTGGCCGCGTTGATCTCGGAACCGGCGAGGGCCGCCAGACGCGCGATCTCCGCCATGGGAAGCAGGGTGAACAGCTTCAGGAAGCGGGCGACGTCCGCATCCTCGGTGTTCCGCCAGAACTGCCAGTAATCGTACGGCTTCAGCATCTCCGGATTGAGCCAGACCGCGCCGGCCGCGGTCTTGCCCATCTTGGCGCCCGACGACGTGGTCAGCAGCGGGCAGGTGAGAGCGTAAAGCTGCGGCGCGCCCATGCGGCGTCCGAGGTCGATGCCGTTGACGATGTTCCCCCACTGGTCCGACCCGCCCATCTGCATGACGCAGCCGTAGCGGCGGTTCAGCTCCACGAAGTCATAGGACTGGAGGATCATGTAGTTGAATTCCAGGAACGAGAGTTCCTGGTCGCGCTCCAGGCGTAGGCGCACGCTGTCCATCGACAGCATGCGGTTCACCGAGAAATGCCGGCCGACATCGCGCAGCATCTCGATGTAGTTGAGCTTGGTCAGCCACTCGGCATTGTCGACCATCACGGCATCGCCGGCCGCTTCGCCGAAGCGGAGGAACCGGTCGAAGGTCTTGCGGATCTCGGCCTTGTTGGCGTCGATCTGCTCGACGGTGAGGATCTTTCGCGTTTCGTCGCGGCCGGACGGGTCGCCGACCCGGGTGGTGCCGCCGCCCATCAGGGCGATGGGCTTAGCCCCGGTGGCCTGCAGCCAGTGCAGCATCATGATCGACAGGAGGTGCCCGACATGCAGCGACGGCGCCGTGCAGTCGTAGCCGACGTAGGTCGTCAGACGCCCTTCCAGCGCCGCGGCATCGATTCCGGCGAGGTCCGAGGTCTGGTGGATATAGCCGCGCTCGGTCAGGATCCGCAGGAAGTCGGATTTCGGCGCGAAGCTCTCGGCGGTCATGGATGCCATCTCGGGTCGCGCGCTGGCGCGACAGGCCGAGGCCCCGCATGCTAGCTCGCGCTGGGTTCAGGATACGGCGCGCTCTTAGCAGGGCGTTGGCCGAAAGGCACGGGGCAGGGCGGCATGGCGATGATGCGCGCGATCGGACTGATGAGCGGCACCTCGCTGGACGGCGTCGACATCGCGCTGATCGAGACCGATGGCGAGCGGGTCCACGTGGTCAAGGGCCACAACAACTTCCTGGAGCCGCTGGGTCCCACCGGCTACCGCGGCTATTCGGACGACGAGAAGGCGCTGCTGCGCGCGGCCACCAAGGACGCCGAATCCGTCACGCATCCCGGCGACAGGCCGGGGCGTCTGCCGGAGTCCGAGGTCTTCGTTACGCTCGCCCATGCCGAGGCCGTGGAGCGTTTCCTGGATGAGCACGGCCTCGTTGCATCCGAAATCGACGTCATCGGCTTCCACGGACAGACCGTGATCCATCGGCCGGACCAGCGGATCTCGATCCAGATCGGCGACGGGCAGGCGCTGGCGAGCCGGCTCGGCATCCCGGTCGTCTCGGACCTGCGCCGCGCCGATATCGAAGCGGGTGGGCAGGGGGCGCCGCTGGTGCCGGTCTTCCACAAGGCGCTGGCCGAAGCGTCGGGCTTCGACGGACCCTTCGGCATCCTGAATATCGGCGGCGTGGCCAACGCGACCCTGATCGACTCGAAGGGCGGCGTCATCGCCTTCGACACCGGTCCCGGCAACGCCCTGATCGATGAGTGGATGCAGGAGCGCGAGGGCAAGAACCTCGACGACGGCGGTCGGACCGCGGCCCGGGGCCGGCCGGACGAGCAGCTGCTCGCTTGGCTGCTGACCCATCCGTTCTTTTTCCGCCGGCCGCCGAAATCGCTCGACCGGAACTGGTTCTCCCACAAGCTCGCCGGCCAGCTCTCCACGGAGGACGGCGCCGCGACGTTGACGGCCTTCACGGCGCGCGCCGTGGCCCGCGCCCTCGACCACGCCCCCGAGATTCCGACCCGCTGGATCGTTGCTGGCGGCGGCGCCCGCAACGGCGAGCTGGTACGTCTGCTGAACTACCACCTGCGCGCCGAGATCACGACCGCGGACGCCATCGGCTGGTCCTCCGCCTACCTGGAGGCGCAGGCCTTCGCGTATCTCGCCGTGCGCTCGCTCAAGGGCCTGCCGATCACCTTGCCGTCGACGACGGGTGTGCGCGAAGCGATCACCGGCGGGGTCCTGGCGCGGCCGTGAGCCTCGGCTACGCCTTGCGGCGAATCGTCGAGGAATATCCGCTCGCCCGCCTCGATCCGCCGGCCGGACACCCGCTGGCCGCCGTGATCCGCAAAGGCGCGCCGGAGGAGCTGCGCGCCGCCCTGGCACCGATCGACGGGCCGTTCCTGGTGAAGGGCAGCCCGGGGCGTGGGAGCCACTGGGCTGCCGTGCCGTGGCTCGCGATGTTCGATCCCGCGATCACCACCAGCGCCACCCGGGGCTACTATCTCGTCTACCTGTTCGCGGCGCACCGGGAGATGGTGCACCTGTCGCTGGCGCAGGGCACCGTTGCTGCGATCCGGGAGCACGGTACGGCGGCGGGCGCCCATCTGCAGGTCAGCGGCGCCCGCCTCCGCGCCCGGCTGGCCGATTTCGCCGAGAGGCTCCCGAACGCATCGATCACCCTAGGGAGCGCGGGCGAGCTGCCGGAGGGTTACGAGGCCGCTCATATCCTCGGCCTGACCTACGATCTCGACGGTCTCGGCGATGAGCGCCGACTGCACCGGGATCTCGCCACGGCTGTCGCAGCGTATCGCGCGCTGAAGGCGCGGGGCGGCCTCGACCTCGCTCCTTCTTAGCGCACGCCCACAGGGACGCAGGCCGCTGCGTTGCGTCCGTCCGGCCGTCGGTGTTTGTGCCCCCGGCGCTCCCGCGCTAAGGCAGCCGCGCCATGTCGCACAACACCTTCGGCCATCTGTTCCGCGTCACGACCTTCGGCGAGAGCCACGGAGTCGCGCTCGGCTGCGTCGTCGACGGCTGTCCCCCCGGCCTGCCGCTCGAAGCCGAGGAGATCCAGGCCGAGCTCGACCGTCGGAAGCCGGGCCAGTCGCGGTTCACGACGCAGCGCCGCGAGCCCGATCAGGTGAAGATCCTGTCGGGCGTGTTCTCCGATGACCGGACGGAGGGCCGCCAGCTCACCACCGGCACGCCGATCGCGCTGGTGATCGAGAACACCGATCAGCGCTCCAAGGACTATTCCGAGATCCGCGACAGCTACCGGCCGGGCCACGCCGACTACACCTACGACGCCAAGTACGGCCTCCGCGATTATCGCGGCGGCGGCCGCTCCTCCGCGCGCGAGACGGCGGCGCGGGTCGCGGCCGGCGCCGTGGCGCGCAAGGTCGTGCCGGGCGTCACCATACGGGCCGCCCTCGTCCAGATGGGGCCGCACGCCATCGACCGGTCGCGCTGGGACTGGGCTGAGGTCGGCAACAACCCGTTCTTCTGCCCCGACGCGGAGACGGCAGCCTTCTACGAGACCTATCTCGACGCGATCCGGAAGGACGGCTCGTCGGTGGGCGCCGTCATCGAGGTGGTGGCCGAGGGCGTGCCCCCGGGCCTGGGCGCGCCGGTCTACGGCAAGCTCGACGCCGATCTCGCCGCCGCGATGATGTCGATCAACGCCGTGAAGGGCGTCGAGATCGGCGACGGCTTCGCGGCTGCGGCCCTACGGGGAGAGGACAATGCCGATGAGATGCGCGCGGGCAACGGCGGCCGTCCGCGCTTTCTCGCCAACCACGCGGGCGGGATCCTTGGCGGCATCTCCAACGGAGAGCCGGTGGTGGTGCGCTTCGCCGTGAAGCCGACCTCCTCGATCCTGACGCCCCGCCGCTCGGTCACCCGCGACGGCACGGATGTCGACCTCGTCACCAAGGGCCGTCATGACCCCTGCGTCGGCATCCGCGCCGTACCGGTGGCGGAGGCCATGATGGCCTGCGTGCTCGCCGATCACTATCTGCGCCATCGAGGGCAGGTCGGGCAGCAGCCCTGACCCCGGTCCTCGCCCCAACGACCCGAGAATGCCCGTGCCCCACTGCACCGTCACCGAGGCCATCGCGGCCTTCGCCCGCGGCGAGATCGTGGTCGTCACCGACGACGACGACCGAGAGAACGAGGGCGACCTCGTCGTCGCCGCCTCCCTCTGCACGCCGGAGAAGATGGCGTTCATCATCCGCAACACCTGCGGCATCGTCTGCGCGCCGATCACCCAGAGCGAGGCGCGGCGCCTGCACCTCGCCCCGATGGTCGCCTCGAACGACGCGCCGCTCGGCACGGCCTTCACCGTCACGGTGGACGTGAAGCACGGCCTGACGACCGGCATCTCCGCGGAGCAGCGCTGCAACACGGTGCGGGCGCTGGCCAACGGCAACATGGGGGCGGGCGATTTCGTGCGGCCCGGCCACGTCTTCCCGCTGATCGCCCGAGACGGCGGCGTGCTGATGCGCTCGGGCCATACCGAGGCCGCGGTCGACCTGTGCAAGCTCGCTGAGCTGCCGCCGGTCGGCGTGATCTGCGAACTCGCCAACGACGACGGCACCGTAATGAAGGGGCCGCAGATCGAGGCCTTCGCCGAGACGCATGGTCTCAAGCAGGTCTCTGTGGCCGACCTCATCGCCTACCGGCAGGCGCGCGACCGGCTGGTGGAGCGGGTCGGCCATTTCACGGTCCGCTCGAACCACGGGGACGTGAACGCCTACGTGTTCTCGACGCCCTTCGAGTCGATCCAGCAATTCGCCTTCGTGATGGGCGAGATCGGCGACGGCCGGGACGTTCTGGTGCGCCTGCACCGTTCCAACGTCGCCGCCGACGTGATCGGCGGCGGCCGGCAGATCGATGCCGTCCTGAAGCGCTTCGCGGCCGTCGGGCGCGGCGTGCTTGTCTATCTCCGAGACGGTACCGCGGGCGTGCCGGTGAAGAGCGTCACCGAGGAGGGCACGGAAGCCCTGCGGGCGCGGCAATGGCGCGAGATCGGGCTCGGCGCCCAGATCCTGCGCGATCTCGGGGTGGTCTCGATCCGCAACCTCGCGACCTCGTCGCGGTCCTATGTCGGCCTCTCGGGGTTCGGCATCGAACTCCTGGGCGACGAGCCCCTGGAGGGCTGAGGCGTCCGGTCAGGCCCGGCGCAGGACGGTCCAGACCGCCGCGCCGGCCATGATGGCCGCCGCACTCCGGTTCAGCCGTGCCCGGAAGCCGGGCCGGCGCAGGGAATCCCGTGCCCGCGACGCGAGGGCCGCGTAGGGGGTCATCACGATCAGCAGGGTCGCGGCCGTGACGGCGACCAGGGTGACGAAATCGGCGCCCGTCACGCTGCGCAGATCGACCAGCGTGGGCAGGATCGCGAGGTAGAAGACGATCGTCTTGGGGTTGCCCAGGGTGATGGTCAGCCCGGCGACGAAGCTCGAAAGCGGCCGGTCGCGGGCCTCCGCCCCGACCTGCCCCGCGCTATCGGCCGCCCGCCAGAGCCGGTACGCCAGATAGGCGAGATAGAGGCCGGCGCCATAGCGGACGAGGACGAACACCGTCCCGAGCGCCTCCGCGATCAGGGTCAGCCCGAAGGTTGCGGCGGCCAGATAGGCCAGATCGCCGAGGATCAGCCCCCCGAGAACGCCATCGCGGCGCCGAATCCTGAGCCCAGGGCACGGGCGACGAGCGCGACGACGCCGGGTCCGGGCACGGCGGCGGCGACGCCGAGGGCCAGCGCATAGGTCAGGAAGCCCGCAATCGTCACCGGCCGACGTCCCGACGGGCGGCGCGGGCGGCTGGGACGCGCTCTCGGGCGGATGGCATCGGTCGATTCGCATGCGGCATGGCGGCGTCCCCTCCCGGCGGCCGATCATGGCGTTTCGGCGGGCGGCTGTAACGGCGCAGCCGTCAGCGTCCCATCAGCGCGTCGACATGGGCGGCCACCGACTTTCCGAGGCCTTCGAGACTGTAGCCGCCCTCGAGGATCGAGACGATCCGCCCCCCCGCGCAACGCTCGGCCACGTCCATCAGCCGGCGCGTCGCCCAGCCGAAATCCTCCGCCTCCAGACGGAGATTGGCCAGGGGATCGAGGCGGTGCGCATCGAAGCCCGCCGAGATCACGATCACATCCGGCCGGAAGGCTTCCAGCCGTGACAGGATGCCGGTCTCGAACGCTTCCCGGAACACTTCGCCATCGTCGTTGGGCCGGAGTGGCACATTGACGATCGTATCCTTGTCGCCGCGCTCGGAGGCCGCGCCGGTTCCCGGGTAGAGCGGCATCTGGTGCGTGGAACAGTAGAGCACCGAACCGTCGTCCCAGAAGATGTCCTGGCTGCCGTTGCCGTGGTGCACGTCCCAGTCCACCAAGGCCACCCGCTCGGCGCCGTGCTTCTTCTGGGCATGGCGGGCCGCGATGGCGGCGTGGTTGAACAGGCAGAATCCCATCGCCCGGGTCCGCTCGGCATGGTGGCCCGGCGGGCGCATGGCCACGAAGGCGGTGCGGCACTCGCCGCCGACGACGGCGTCGACGGCGTGCATCCCGCCACCCACGGCCCGCAGCGTCGCCTCCAGGCTTCCCGCCGACAGGATCGTGTCGGAATCGATGCCGACCATGCCGTGCTCTGGCACCGCCGCCACCAGGGCGTCCACGTACTCGCGCGGATGGGCGAGCGTGACGGCCTCGATCTCGGCCCTGGGCGCCGAGGCCCGCACGAGACCGGCGAAGCGCTCATCCTCCAGGGCCCGCTCCACCGCGCGCATCCGGGCCGGCCGCTCCGGATGTCCCTCCGGGACCTCGTGATCGAAGCTGGCGGGATGGCTCACGTAGAGGGTGGTCACGAGGGTCGCTCCCGGATGCTCGCCTGTCGCGCACCTGCAACAGGAGCCGGCAATGTGCCACGAGCCCAACGCGCGGACTACGGCGGGGTGCCGTTGGCCCTTTATGGTCGAGCGATTCGTCCGCGGGACAGCTCCGCACCATCACGCGTCGTGCGGTCCGTCCAATGCCGCGAAGATCGTCGGGGCAGGAACATGCGCATCCTATCGGTCATCGGCTCAGCCCTGCTGCTGGCAGGCTGTACCTTCAAGGGCGTGCCCGACCCGACTCTGTCTGCGCGCGACGCGGAATACATGGCCCTCGTCCCGGAGGCGGAGTTCGATCCCCACTTCGCCCGCTACGAGATCGCCGACCCGACCCGGGAGCCGCCCGGCACGATCGTGGTCGAGACCAAGGAGCGGCAGCTCTACCTCGTCCTGCCGAACGGCCGGGCGATGCGCTACGGCGTCTCGGTGGGCGACGAGGCCTATGGCTGGACCGGCGCAGCCCGGATCGACCGAAAGGCCGAGTGGCCAGCCTGGAACCCGCCGGCCGAGATGATCAGGCGCTGGCCTCACGTCCACGCCATGCAGGGTGGACCGATGAACCCCCTCGGCGCCCGCGCCCTGTACCTGTCGGACCACGGCAAGGACACGCTTTACCGGATCCACGGCACCAACGAGCCCGAGAAGATCGGGCAGGCGGTCTCCTCCGGGTGCATCCGGATGCGCAACATCGACGTGGTGGACCTATACAACCGGGTCCCCGTCGGGGCCTCGGTCATCGTCCGGTAACGCAACCGGTCAACGTCCCAATAAGCCTGCTTAATCGGGAGGTGTTTACCTGAACTTCCGTTCAGATCTCGCCATTAACCTCTGGAAGGGAAGCGGTCCCGTAAGTTGAAGACACACAGGGACTAGCGCCGACCGCAGCAAAGGTCGGGGAGGCAGGCGATCATGACCAGCATTACCGTTCAACAGTTCTGCAACCATGCGGTTTCGGCCGGCACCATCAGCGACGAGGACCTGCTGGTCCTGAAGCGCGAGGTTCTCCCGGACGGCCTCATGAGCCGCGAGGACGCCGACCTGCTGATCGCCCTCGAGCGGGCCGTGATCGGTTCCGACGCGTTCGCCGACTTCCTGGTGGCCTCGGTCGTCGACTTCGCCGTGTGGGGGTCGCGCCCGACCGGCTACATCGACCGCGACGTCGCGGCCTGGCTCGCAGCCTCGCTCAGCGGCCGCGACGGCCCGAGCGCGGTGGGCGCTCGGATCGCCATGGAAGTCGTCCGCGAGGCCGAGAGCAGCGCCGAATCGCTGGTCGCCTTCGCCCTGGAAGCCAACCGTCGCGTCCGTGACACGGTTCAGGCCCCGCACATGACCTTTGCCCTGGCGGCGTGAGCCTCAGACCAAGGCGCAGCTTCCGTCCGCGGCGCAACTGATCTATCGGGACAATCAAGCCGGTGCGCAATCCGGCGATCTCGAAAGCAGTGCGCCAGCGATGTTCGAAAAGATCCTGATTGCCAACCGGGGCGAGATCGCCTGCCGGGTGATCAAGACGGCCCGTCGAATGGGCATCAAGACCGTAGCGGTCTACTCGGATGCCGATCGCGACGCCGTGCACGTCGCCATGGCAGACGAGGCGGTCCATATCGGACCCGCTGCCGCATCCGAATCGTACCTCGTGATCGAGAAGATCGTCGAGGCCTGCAAGAAGACCGGCGCCCAGGCCGTCCATCCCGGCTACGGCTTCCTCTCCGAGCGCGAGGCGTTCCCGAAGGCGCTCGAGGCCGCCGGCATCGTCTTCATCGGCCCCAACCCGGGGGCCATCGCCGCCATGGGCGACAAGATCGAGTCGAAGAAGGCGGCGGCCGCCGCCGAGGTCTCGACCGTTCCGGGCTTCCTCGGGGTGATCGAATCGCCCGAGCACGCCAAGACGATCGCCGACGAGATCGGCTACCCGGTGATGATCAAGGCCTCCGCGGGCGGCGGCGGCAAGGGCATGCGCATCGCCCACTCGGGCGCCGAGGTGGCGGAGGGCTTCGCCCGCGCCAAGTCCGAGGCGGCCTCCTCGTTCGGCGACGACCGCGTCTTCATCGAGAAGTTCATCACCGACCCGCGCCACATCGAGATCCAGCTGATCGGCGACAAGCACGGCAACGTGGTCTACCTCGGCGAGCGCGAGTGCTCGATCCAGCGCCGGAACCAGAAGGTGATCGAGGAGGCACCGTCGCCGCTCCTCGACAAGAAGACCCGCCGCAAGATGGGCGAGCAGGCCGTCGCCCTCGCCAAGGCGGTGAACTACGACTCGGCCGGGACGGTCGAGTTCGTCGCCGGGCAGGACAAGTCCTTCTACTTCCTGGAGATGAACACGCGTCTCCAGGTCGAGCATCCGGTCACCGAGATGATCACCGGCCTCGACCTCGTCGAGCTGATGATCCGGGTCGCGGCCGGCGAGAAGCTGCCGATCACCCAGGACGACGTGAAGCTGAACGGCTGGGCGGTGGAGAGCCGCGTCTACGCCGAGGATCCGACCCGCAACTTCCTTCCCTCGATCGGCCGGCTCACGACCTACCGCCCGCCGGAAGAGGGCCGTCAGGGCGCCGCGATCGTGCGCAACGACACCGGCGTCGAGGAGGGCGGCGAGATCGCCATCCACTACGATCCGATGATCGCCAAGCTCGTCACCTGGGCGCCGACCCGGGCCGAGGCGATCGCCGCCCAGGGCGAAGCCCTCGACGCCTTCGCGATCGACGGCATCCGCCACAACATTCCGTTCCTCTCCGCTCTGATGGCCCATCCGCGCTGGCAGGAAGGTCGGCTGTCCACAGGCTTCATCGCCGAGGAATTCCCCGAGGGATTTACGGCGCCTGAGCCGGCCGGTCCGGTGGCCATCCGCATGATGGCCGCGGCGGCGGCGATCGACCACAAGCTCAACCAGCGGAAGCGGGGCATTTCCGGTCAGATGCGCGCGCCGGGGCTGTTCGCCTTCGAGCGCGAGCGCGTCGTCATCCTCGCGGGCCAGTCATACCCCGTGACCGTGGAGCCGGAAGGCGAGGACCTTCTGGTCACCCAGGAGAATGGGACGGCGCTCACGGTGGCCAGCGCGTGGCGGCCGGGCGAGCCGGTCTGGATCGGCACGATCGGTTCGGAGCGCGTGGCGATCCAGGTGCGCGCCCTGCTCAACGGCGCATTCCTGCAGCATGCCGGCGCGGCCGCGGAGGCCCGCGTCTACACCCGCCGCGAGGCAGAACTCGCCGCTCTGATGCCGGTGAAGGAACAGGCCGGCTCCGGCAAGCAGGTCCTCTGCCCGATGCCCGGCCTCGTGAAGCAGATCCTCGTCACCGAGGGTCAGGAAGTGAAGAACGGCGAGCCGATCGCGGTCGTCGAGGCGATGAAGATGGAAAACATGCTTCGTGCCGAGCGCGACGCCACGGTGGCGAAGATCCACGCCAAGGAAGGCGACAGCCTCGCCGTCGACGCGGTGATCCTGGAATTCGCCTGAAGCGCGTCGACGACCCGCCGCATGTCTGTCGTTCAAACCGAACAGACAAAATTGCTCGCCACCGCGCTGAATAACATCGCGGTGGCGCTCGTCGTGATCGGGGTTGTGACGCCGATCACGGCCATAAGCTTCGAGATCCCGAACGCGCCGCCGCTCAAGCCCGGTACGGCGCTGTTCGCCATCATCTAGCTATCTGCCGGCATCGGTTTACATGCATTGGCGAGACGCGCGCTTCGGAGTCTGATGCCATGAGCTCAGGCCAGATTTTCGTGACTTTCGTCATCCCGGCGGTCGTCCTGGCCGTCGCCTACACGGCTGTGATTCTCAACGAGCGCGCCGTGCGCCGGCTGGACCATCCACCGGGCGAGTGAGCAGGTGCGCTCGGCTTCCTCACCTCAGGTAAGATGCCCCTTTATTTCGCCTACGGCGCCAACATGGATGCCGCCGCGATGGCGCTGCGCTGCCCGGATTCGCGGCTGATCGGCGGCGGACATCTGCCGAACCACCGCTTCATCATCATGCGCGAGGGCTATGCCTCCGTGGTGCGCGATCCCCGGCGAAACGTTTGGGGGGTGCTGTGGGAACTCGCCTCCGACGACATCCCGGCACTCGATCGCTACGAAGGCGTCGCCGGGGGGCTCTATACGAAGGCCGCCATTGCGATCCGCACGACGGATGGCGTCAAGCGCGCCCTGATCTATCGCGGATGCTCGACGGCACCCGGCCGGCCGCGGCCGGGATACCTCGAGGCTGTCGTGGCGGCGGCGTTCGCCGCGCAGCTTCCGGCAGCCTATCTCCGGGAACTCAGCACTTGGACCCGGGGCTGCCCCTCCTGAGCAGCGCGCAACTGGTACGCGACATGCTTGCCCACGATCGAGCTGGAGGGTGACGGATAGCCTCGCGTCGCACCAGCCATCCGTGATTGCGCAGCGCGCCCGTCGGCCAACGACGATCGGCGTGCGCCTGCGAGGGAGAGTTCTGCATGTCGTATTTGGCGCCCGCCGATTTCGTGAAGAAGGCCGTCGATGCCGGTGAGGCGAAGGTCTTCATGGCCACCAAGGACACCTTCATCCGTGCCTACATGGCCGGAGCGATCCTGGCCCTCGCCGCCGCCTTCGCGGTGACCATCAACCAGACCACGGGCCAGCCTCTGGTCGCGGCGCTGCTGTTCCCGGTCGGCTTCTCGATGCTGTACCTGCTCGGCTACGACCTGTTCACCGGCGTCTGCGTGCTGACACCCCTTGCCCTCATCGACAAGCGCCCCGGCGTCACCGTGGCCGGCGTCGCCCGCAACTGGGTGCTGGTCTTCTTCGGCAACTTCGCGGGCGCCCTGACCACCGCGGTGATGATGTCGATCGTCTTCACCTTCGGCTTCGCCACCGAGCCGAACGCCGTCGGCAAGCTGATCGCCGGCATCGGCGAGGCCCGCACCCTCGGCTACGAGAAGTACGGCGCGTCCGGGATGTTGACGCTCTTCGTCCGGGCCATGCTGTGCAACTGGATGGTGTCGACGGGCGTCATCGGCGCGATGCTGTCGACCTCGGTGCCCGGCAAGGTGATCGCCATGTGGATGCCGATCACGGTGTTCTTCTTCATGACCTTCGAGCACTCGGTGGTGAACATGTTCCTGTTCCCGTCGGCGATCCTCATGGGCGGCCATCTGACGGTCATGGACTATCTGCTCTGGAACGAGATCCCGACGTTGATCGGTAACATCGTGGGCGGCATCGCCTTCACGGGCCTGATGCTCTACTCCACGCATGTCCGCACCGGCGCGACGCGGAGCCAAGCAATGAACGCGGATCTCCGCCGCCCGATCGCGGCCGAGTAGGACCATCCGGACCCGCGCCGACAGGCGCGGGCCTCTGCAGCGAGACGACGTCGCCATGAGCGAGACCAGGACGATCTCCGTCATCGTCACAGGGCGGGTCCAGGGCGTCTCCTACCGGGCGTGGACGCAGTCGGAAGCTCGCGCGCGGGGCCTGTCGGGCTCCGTGCGCAACCGCGACGACGGTTCGGTGGAAGCGGTCTTCAGCGGCGCACCGGCCGCGGTGGCCGAAATGGAGGCGCTGTGCCGGTCGGGTCCACCCGGCGCACGCGTCTCCGATCTGCGCGTGCGAGTCGGCGGCGACCTGCCCGCCGATGGCGGCTTCAGGATCCTGCACGGCTGAGGACGACCGCCGTCGCCCTCGTGTGGGTTCAGCGCGGGCGCTCGGGCTGGTATGCGGGTCGCCCCATCGCGAATCCGCCATCCGGAGATCATGACAGAACTGTCCGCCGGCAGCGCCGCCTTCTCGCCCCTCGATCTCGGGGCGCTGCTGTACTTCATCGTCGCCTGGATCGCCTACGGTCTCTCGGTCGGACGGCTCCGTGGCCGAATGGTCTCCCTCAGCCAGATCATGAACGGCCACCGGGCCAATTGGGCGCGCCAAGTCATCGGCCGCGACAACCGGGTCGTCGACACGCAGATCAACGCCTCCTTGCAGAACGGCACGGCCTTCTTCGCATCGACCTCGTTGATCGCCCTGGGCTCGGTCCTCACCCTGTCCCGCTCCGGGGATGACGTCCTGAACCTGTTCGCCACGCTGCCCTTCGGCACGGTGGCAAACCGCCTGACCTGGGAATTGAAGGTCGCCGGGCTCGCGGTAGTTTTCGTGTACGCCTTCTTCAAGTTCGCCTGGGCCTATCGATTGTTCAATTACACGGCGATCCTCCTCGGCGCCGTGCCATCGAAAGGGTCCGGTGCGAGCGACACCGAGATGCTTCGGGCGGTGCGTCGTCTTGCCACGATGAACGTCAGCGCCGGGCGTCACTTCGCGCGCGGCCAGCGGGCCTTCTTCTTCGCGCTCGCCTATCTCGGCTGGTTCATCAGTCCCTACGTCCTGTTCGCCTCGACGACCGCCGTCGTGATCATCATGTGGCGCCGCCAATTCGCCTCGGAGATCCGCAAAGCGCTCTTGGAGGCGGGGGAGGGTCCCCACGAAGGGCCGCTCGAGGTCCCCGTCCTGTCGGCCGCCGAGGAAGCACGCACATGACCGACGCGAAGCCGGACGATCTCGCCATCGAGGCGACGATGCTGCGCCTCGTCGCCGAACGCGGTGCCGACAAGACCATCTGCCCGTCGGAGGTCGCCCGCGCGCTGGGCGGCCCCCATCCGGACGGCTGGGGTCCCCTGATGCAGCCGGTCCGCCGGACCGCCGTCCGGCTCGCCCATGCGGGCCGAATCGCGATCCTGCGCAAGGGAAAGCCGGTGGATCCGGACGACTTCCGCGGCATCTACCGGCTCTCGCTGCCGGGCTCAGGGGCGGGACCGGGCAGCCAGTCCGAAGTGTAGCCGGACAGCCGGTAGACGGCGAGGCCGATCCATTCCTTCACGGCCAAATCGAACTGCAGCAGCCCCTCCGACGCGAAACCGTGGACCCGGGTCACGTCGCTCCAGCCGCGGGTCTTGTAGTCTAACGGGAAGGCGTCCACCGTAAATCCGGCCTGCCGGAAGCAGCCGACCGCCCGGGGCATGTGCCCGGCCGAGGTCACCAGCAGCCAGCGTTCGCCGGGCTTCGGCTGCACCAGGGATGCCGAGAAGGCAGCATTCTCGTGGGTATTCCGCGAGCGGTTCTCAAGGACGAGGCGCGTCCGCGGCACGCCGATCACGTCGGCCTGCCGGCTGACGATATCGGCCTCCGCGATCCCGCCCCCGATGAAGCCGCTTCCGCCGGAGAAGACGAGGCGTGCCGCCGGGAAGCGGCGGGCGAGATCGGCGAGGTAGATCGGCCGCTCGCCGGCATCGTTGACAACGACCTGGTCGCGCGCTTCCGAGAGTCCCGCCTCGATTCCGCCGCCGAGCACGATGATTCCGACCGGTGCCGGGCCGTCGGCCGGGTAGGGGGGAAACCGTTGCTCGAGGGGGAGCAGAACCATGTCCGACAGCGGCCCCAGCCCGGCGGCACCGAGCAGGGCCACGCCCAGGAGCGCGATCCCCAGGCCGGTCCGCCGCCGCCGCGTCGACGCCACGGCGATCCCGAACAGGATCGCGAAGATGCAGAGGTTCGACGGGGTGATCAGGAAATAGATCACCTTCGAGGCCTGAAAGAACACGGTGTTCAGACCGGCTTCGTTTCGGCCTCGAAGCGCGCCAGGGCGGCGGCGTCCGGCGGCAGCAGGCTCGCGAGACTCGCGCCGCGCTCGATCTCGCGCTGAATCCAGAGATCGAGACGCTGCTGTTCCACGGCTTCGAGGGCCACCCGCTCGGCGAGGGCCGCCGGCACCGCGACCAGTCCGGTGGAATCGCCGACGAGGATGTCGCCGGGATGGATCGCCGCGCCGCCGCAGGCGACACGTTCCTGCGTACCGACCAGGGCCAGGGTGCCGCTGGCCGCCGCCGGCCGGCACCAGGCCGGGACGCCGATCTCGTCGGGGAGGGCCGCGTCGGTGATGAGACCCGCGGCGCCGCGCTGGGCGAGGCGCGCCGCGAGGATGGCGCCGAACGGCAGGGGGAGGGCAGAGCCCGCGGCATCGATCACCACGACCGCCCCCTCGGGAACGGCGTCGATGGCGGCGGCGAGGTCGCCCGCAGCGTCGTCCCGGGCCGGGATCATCCGCAACGTGTAGACCGGCCCGATCACGGTCTGGCTGCCGCGCGGCGAGAGGCCATGCGGGCTGAAGGCCTTTACTCCGGCCCGCGACAGCGCCCGGGCGAGGCTCGCCGGTGTCACGGCGGAGAGTGCGTCGCGCAGGGTCGGGTCGATCGCCATCAGGGGCTCCGTGGAAGGCCGTCACCGGTCCGGGCGGCGCGAAAGAGCAAGTGGATCGCGCCGGCATGCCGGCAAGGCGTCGGCAATCCCACGACGTCCGTCAGGCGATGGGTTCGCCGAGGGCGCGGGTCGCGCCCGGCCGGGCGGCGAGGCGATCGTACCAGCGGCGCAGCGCCGGGCGCTCGACCCGCTCCGCCGGCAGGTTCAGCCAGCGATGCGCCGCGCAGCCGAGGGCGATGTCGGCGATGCCGAAGCCCGAACCGGCCACGTAGTCCCTGTCCGCGAGATGGCGGTCGAGGATCGCCGCCATGGCCTCGCTTTTCTTCAGGGAGGCGGCGATCAGGGCGCGGTCGGGATCGGCCGAGCGGTAGAGCTGCCAGAATGCATCGCGCATGGCGGGGGTGAAGCTGGTGGCCTGCCAGTCGACCCATTGCTCCACCTGGGCACGCGCACGGGGATCCGTGGGAAGGGCCAGGGCCGGGCTGGTCGCCGCGATGTAGCGAAGGATCGCGTTCGATTCCCAGACGACGAAACCCTCCTCCTCGAGAGTGGGCACGAGGCCGTTCGGGTTCATCGCGCGGTAGCCGGCATCGTCGACGACCCCGTGGCTTCCGCCGGCCTCGACCCGCTCGTACGGCAGTCCCGCCTCGTCGAGCGCCCACACCGCTTTCTGCACGTTCACCGAGGTGAGGCGGCCCCAAAGCCTGCGCATGGTCCCAGTTCCTCCGTCACGCTTTCGGCGGGTAGGCATGGTCCCGACCGTTCGGGTCAGTCACCCGCAGCCCGTCCGCAGTGTTGCGCAGATAACCGGGTCCAACCGGCACCTTGCCGTGCCCGCCGGGAATGTCGAGCACGAAGGTCGGCTGTGCGAGCCCCGAGAGTCGACCGCGCAGGTCGCGCATCAGATCCCGCCCCTCGTGCAGGCCGGTGCGCAGATGCGAGGTGCCGGGCGCCAGATCCCCGTGATGCAGGTAGTAGGGCTTGATCCGGTTCTCCACGAAGGTCCGCATCAGCGCCTCGAGAGTTGCGGAATCGTCGTTGACGCCGCGCAGCAGCACCGACTGGCTGACCATGGGGATCCCGGCCTCGACCAGACGGGCGCAGGCCGCGCGGGCGGCCGGCGTGAATTCCCGCGGATGGTTGGCGTGGAGGGCGACGAACACCGCACGGCCGAAGCGTCCGAGCGCCCGGATCATCGCCTCGGAGACGAGATCGGGCTTCACCACCGGCACGCGGGTGTGGAGCCTCATGACCCGCACGTGCGCGACGGACGCGAGGCGGTCGGCGATGTCGCCGAGCCGGCGCGGCGAGAGAGCGAACGGGTCGCCGCCCGTGAGCACCACCTCCCAGATGCGCGGATCCTGCGCGATGTAGGCGAGGGCGGTGTCTAATTCCGCGTCGGTGAGGGTTCCGAGCCCGTCCGGGCCGACCATCTCCCGGCGAAAGCAGAAGCGGCAGTAGACCGGGCAGACATGCAACGGCTTCAGAAGCACGCGATCGGGGTAGCGATGCACGATGCCGGTGACCGGGGCGTGTGCGGTATCGCCGATCGGGTCGACACGCTCTTCCGGCGCCGCGGTGCATTCCTCCGCCCGGGGGACGAACTGGCGGGCGATCGGATCGTCGGGATCGTCGGGATCGATCAGCTCGGCCATGTCGGGCGTCACCGAGACCGCGTAGCGCGCGAGCACGGCGCTCACGCCATCGGCCTCCTCGCCCGAGACGAGGCCGGCCGCCATGAGGTCGTCGACGCTGCGCAGCACCCGGTTCATGGCCGCGTCTCCGCGACGGGCGTCCAGATCACGTCCTCGATCCGTCCCGCACCGCAGGCCAGCATCGCCAAACGATCGAAGCCGAGGGCGATCCCGGACGCCTCCGGCATGAGGGCGAGGGCCGCGAGGAAGTCCTCGTCGATCGGGTAGCGCTCGCCATAGACGCGGACCTTCTCCGTCATCTCGGCCTCGAACCGGCGGCGCTGCTCGTGCGGGTCGGTCAGCTCGCCGAAGGCATTGGCGAGTTCGACACCGCAGGCATAGAGTTCGAAGCGCTCGGCCACCCGCGGATCGTGCGGCGCCGGCCGGGCGAGGGCGGCCTCGCTGACGGGATACTCGCAGAGGATTGTCGTGCGCCCGAGACCGAGATGCGGCTCGATCCGCGCCACGAGGACGCGGGAGAACAGGTCGGCCCAGGTATCGTCCTCTGCGACCCGCAAGCCTGCGGCGGCGACGGCGGCGGCCAAGCCGTCCCGGTCGGTTTCGCCGGTCCGCGAAACGCCGGCCAAGAGGTCGATCCCGGCGAACCGGTCGAAGGCCTCGGCCAGGGTCAGGCGTTCCGGGTCGGCGAACGGATCCGTCTCCCGATCCCGGTGGACGAAGCGGCGGATGCCGGCCGTCTCGGCCGCGCACCGCAGCAGTTCGGTACAATCCGCCATCAATGCCGTGTAGGACGCCCCGGCCCGATACCATTCGAGCATCGTGAATTCGGGGTGATGCAGCGGTCCGCGCTCGCGGTTGCGGAACACGCGGGCGACGCTGACGAGCCGCGTCTCCCCAGCTGCAAGCAGCTTCTTGCACGCGAATTCCGGCGAGGTGTGCAGGTAGAGGGGCGTACGCGCGCCGCTGGCTCCCACGGCTTCCGTCGCGAAAGCCGACAGATGGGCCTCGTTACCCGGTGACACTTGGAGGCAGGCCGCCTCCGCCTCGACGAAGTCGCGTGCGGCAAACCACGCGCGGAACGCCGCGAGGATGCGATTGCGCAGGAGCAGGGCCGGGCGCCGGTCGGCATGGCGATCCGGGGACCACCACGGCGAGACGGGGCCTGTCACGGCCGGACCGGCCCCGGGCGGCGTCGCGTTTTCGAGCACTCTCATCCTCGGCCCTGTCCGGCCCTCGACCCCGGAGGGGCTCCCCGGCCGGCCCTGTCCGCCATCGACGGCCCGCGTTCGCCCGCTGGCAACCGCGACGCAGATGCGATAGTGGCGGGGTCCGATATGCAGCGCCCGCGCTTGGCGCGTGCCAGCCCCCATGTCAATGCAGGACGCAATTCCGTGAAGGTGATCGCCTCAACGCTCCGTAAGGGCAACGTCGTCGAGAAGGACGGTAAGCTTTACGTGATCCTGTTCGCCGAGAACATCCATCCCGGCAAGGGCACCCCGGTGACCCAGCTCGACATGCGCCGGATCACGGACGGCGTGAAGGTGTCCGAGCGCTATCGGACGACCGAGCAGGTCGAGCGCGCCTTCGTGGAAGATCGGGAGCACACGTTCCTGTACAGCGACGGGGAGGGGTTCCACTTCATGAACCCCGAGAACTACGAGCAGATCGCCGTGCCGGCGGACGTGGTCGGCGATGCCGCCCCGTATCTCCAAGAGGGCATGGCGGTGATGCTGTCGGTCTACAACGCCGTGCCGCTGACGATCGAGTTGCCGCAGCGCGTGACCCTCGAAGTCGCCGAGACCGAGCCGGTCCTGAAGGGCCAGACCGCCTCGTCGTCCTACAAGCCCGCGACCCTCTCGAACGGGGTGCGGACGACCGTGCCGCCCCACATCGCCGCCGGCACCCGCGTCGTCGTGATGACGGCCGACGGGGCGTATGTCGAGCGCGCCAAGGACTGAGCCAAGCCTGGCCGGTGCCCGGCCCCGGTGGATCCGGGGCGGGCGTCAGTGCGGTGCCCGGGCGGCGGCCTCCAGCGTCGCGTAGCAGCCCTGCGAGATCGCCTGCGCGCGCAGGCGCTCGGTCCCGCTGAAGGGACGGCCGTCCTCCCGGAAAAGGTCCTCGCGCAGCAGGGCGTCCGACGTGCAGCGGGCGGCGATGCGGCAGAGCGGCGGCTCGCCGCCGGTGCGCGTGCAGATCGTCACGTAGTCGGCGCGGAACGCCCGGAGTCCGGCGCGCGGATTGGCGCCCGCCACCGTCACGAGTCCGGTCAGCAGCGCGAGCAGCACCGGCTGGTGGATGAGGTAGATTGCGAGGCTGTGGCGGCCCGCGAACGTCGCGGCGCGGCCGATCCGCGTGCGCGGAGCCCAGGCCCCCAGGGGCGAGCGGGCGAGCGGCGGCAGCGCCACACGCCCCAGGACGATCCCGACCAGCACCATCCCGAACCAGGGGAAGAGCGGCACGTAATCGTTCGTCCGCGGTACGACCGAGCCTAGGCCGAGGAAGGACAGGGCCGGCGCATCGAGAACGGAAGCGTGCCCGAGATGCGGCGCGGCGAGGACGACCGCGGCGGCGAAGGCGGTGACCGGCGCCGGCAGGAACAGGAAGGGCAGCCCGAGCAGGCTGGAGAAGGCGATGCAGTGCAGCACGCCGAAGAACACGAAGGCGTCCGGGAAAACGGCCCAGGTGCCGAGAGTGACGAGCAGCGCCGCCCCGCCGATCCGCAGGAGCCGCAGCAGGGTCGGCCGGAGCCTGACGCCACGTCCGTTCATCAGCACGAGGCCGAAGCCGACCAAGACAAGGAAGCTGCCAGCGATCAGTTCGGCAGCCAGACGCCCCGTCGGCGTCAGCGCGTAGTTCTCGGCGGTCAGCCGGAGATGGCCGAGGTCCCAGAGCGTGTGATAGCTCGCCATCGCCAGCAGGGCGACAGCCCGGGCGGCGTCGACGATCGGCAGGCGGCGCTGCGGAGCCGAGGACGCGGTGGCGTGGCGATCGCGGGTCAGGTCTACGAACATGAGGGCGATCCCAAACCACGTCGCGGCGGCCCGTGCTATCGGGAGCCGCTCGGGCACTGCGCGGGGAACGCGACGACTCTCGAAAACGTGAAGGTCGCCGCCGCACGATCACTGGTCAGCCCGCAGGGCGGGACGGTCGAAAAATCCCCTCGCTGGTCCCGACGCTTAAACACCGCATTCGTCGCAAGCTGCGACCGATCGACTGTTGCGGCATCGCCTCCCATGGCCAAGATTGCAACTTGGCCGGGCTCTTCTGCCAGACAAATGGGCTTCCCGGGCATCAGGACTTCGTTAATCTTCCCGGGAGAGCGCGCGGCGTGATTCGGTGTAGGTTGCTCGGCCATGTCTGACGAACGCGGATCCGAGCCCGAGAACGCCGATCGGCCGATGGTCGCTCGACCCGGCGAGGCGGATCAGCACGAGGATGCATTTCTCGACCTCGTCGAAGTGGCCGGTCACATCAAGTGGTTCGACGTCTCGAAGGGTTTCGGCTTCATCGTGCCCGACGACGGTTCGCCCGACGTCCTGCTGCACGTCACCTGCCTGCGGCGCGACGGTTTCCAGGCCGCGAGCGAGGGCGCGCGCATCGTCGTGGAGGCGGTGGAGCGGCCGCGGGGTTGGCAGGCGTTCCGGGTCATCTCTCTCGATCAGGCGACCGCCCTGCACCCGTCCGAGATGCCGCTGCCGCGCACCCACGTCAGCGTGACGCCCACCAGCGGGTTGGAAACCGCCGTCGTGAAGTGGTTCAACCGCCTTCGCGGGTTCGGTTTCTTGACCCGGGGCGATGGGACGCCCGACATCTTCGTGCACATGGAAACGTTGCGGCGCTACGGGATCGCCGAACTGAAGCCCGGTGAGTCCGTTCTGGTCCGCTATGGTGATGGATCCAAGGGCGTCATGGCGGCCGAAGTCCGGTTGATCGACGGGGCCATGCCGGCGTCGCATTGAGGCCGTGCGCCTCCGGCGCTATGCCCTTGCCGCGCCTCAGGAATCGCGCGTCGATTCCCCTTTCGCGCAGCCTGGTCTATGTCCGGGCGGCGGATCGTACGGTCCGCGCATCATCCCACGAGAGGCATGAGCCTGTGAGATCACTATCCCGCGCCGCCCTGGCGGTCGCCATCGCCTGCCTCACGCTGACAGCCGTGGCTGCGACCCCGCCCGCCCTGGCGCAGGCTGCCGCGCGCACCGCCACCGCCAAATCGGAGCCGCTGACCATCGTCACGAAGTCCGGCCCGAAGCGCTTCGAGGTCGAGGTCATGCGCGATGATGCGGCCCGTTCCCGCGGCCTCATGTTCCGCCGGCACATGGCAGCCGATCACGGCATGCTGTTCGATTTCGAGCGGGACCAACCCGTGACCATGTGGATGAAAAACACCTATCTGCCGCTCGACATGGTGTTCATCCGGGCCGATGGCACGATCAGCCGGATCGCCGCCGAGACCGAGCCGCTGTCCACCGCGATCATCGCCTCGGGAGGCCCGGTTCTCGCGGTCCTGGAACTCAATGCCGGGACCGCCGCGAAACTCGGGGTCGCCCCGGGCGATCGCATCGAGCACGGGATGTTCAAGGCCCGCTGACGAGCGGGGCCGGCCCGCGAACGCACCGGGAACAAGTCCCTTGACCCGGTGTGCGTTCCGCGCCAGTGTTCCGGCAATGTTCCGGTTCGCCGGAAGGCTGGTTCAGGGCGGAGGACCCGATGGGCAA
The DNA here is from genome assembly GCF_054049775.1 of Methylobacterium sp. P5_C11. NCBI lineage: Bacteria > Pseudomonadati > Pseudomonadota > Alphaproteobacteria > Hyphomicrobiales > Methylobacteriaceae > Methylobacterium > Methylobacterium sp. P5_C11. Next base: position 132,557 of record NZ_JBFULS010000001.1, read on the forward strand.
CGCGGCCGAAGTCGAACTGTTCGGCAACGACGACTGGTCGGTGCAGACGGACGGGATCGAGCACCGCGAGACCGGATACTTCATCGCGCGCGGTGCTCTGGCCCTGCGCCGGGCCGAGGGGCTCTGGGATTGGCCGCTGCAGATGGCCGAGAAGCGCTGGTGCCGGCCGAGCCTGTTTCGGGAAGCCTTTCTCGCTGCCCTCGACCGCTTCGGGATCGCGCGCGACGCCGAGCTGCTCCGATCCTTCGCCTTAGGCTACGGCATTCGCGCGGTCGTGTCGCCGGCGGCCGAGACCTTCGTCACCCTGGGCGACGTCCTGCAGCCGCGCGGGCGGGCCGAGACGGTGCGGTCGGCGGCACAGCGGCCGGCGGCCCGGGCGCTCGCCGCCGCCGGTGCCTGACGAACCGGCGGCGCAGGGGTGATTTGACCGGGGCCGTCACACCCGGATAGCCCTCGTTCTTGTAACGAGAGAGAGGGCATCATGGCGGACCACGACCGGACTGGGCTGGACGGGCTGATCACGCCCCCGCTTTCGCGGCGCGGCTTCGTCATGACGAGCCTGATGAGCGGCCTGACGCTCGCGACAACCCGCGTCGAAGCGCAGGTGATCCACACCGACCAGACTGGAATCGAGGCCGGCGAGGTGAAGATCCCGGCCGCCGATGGGCCGATGCCGGGCTACCGGGCAGTTCCCGCGGGCGAGGGTCCTTTCCCGATCGTGCTGGTGATCGAGGAGATCTTCGGCGTCCACGAGTACATCAAGGATATCTGCCGTCGGCTCGCCAAGGCGGGATACTGCGCGGTGGCGCCTGAACTCTACGCCCGCCAGGGCGACCTCTCGACCATGACCGATGCCCAGCAGATCATCCGGGACGTCATCGCCAAAACGCCGGATGCGCAATGGATCGGCGATCTCGACGCGGCCGCCGCCTGGGCAGCGTCCGCAGCGAAGGGTGATCCGAACCGCCTCGGCGTCATGGGCTGGTGCCGCGGCGGTCGCGACGTCTGGCTGTACGCGGCGCATCGTCGCGACCTGAAGGCGGCGGTCGCCTGGTACGGGCCGGTCGGAGGCGAGCGTACCGACATCCAGCCGCGCACCGCCACCGACGTGGCGGCGGAGATCAACGCGCCGCTGCTCGGTCTTTACGGGGCCGCCGATACCGGTATTCCGGTGGCCGCCGTGGAGGCGGCACGCGACCGGGCCAAGGCCGCGGGCAAGACCGTCGAACTCGTGATCTATCCGGACGCCCCGCACGGCTTCCACGCGGATTATCGTCCGAGCTACCGCCGAGAGGCGGCCCAGGACGGCTGGGATCGCGCCCTGGCCTTTCTGAAGTCGCACGGCGTCGGCTGAATAGCCGCTTCGGGGCGTCGACCCGAGGCGTTCGTCCGTGGCTGTGTTGCCTAAGACACGGCCACAACTTCCCGATTATGCAAGGATCAAAGGAGGATCTGTGCCCGCGCGGGTCTGGCCCCTCGCGGCGTTCGGGCGTTGAACCGATCGAAGCGACCGCCGTTCAGCCTCTGTAGAGTGTCCTGGCTTATGAGCGATTCGGTACAGCCCGGCCAGAAGCCCGTGATCCTCGTCGTGGAAGACCAGCCCGACGAGCGCTTCCTCGCGGCCACGCTGCTGGAGGATACGGGCTTCACGGTGATCGAGGCCGAGACCGCCGACCGAGCCCTGGCGATCCTCAACGACCGCGCAGACGAAGTCAGCGTTGTCTTCTCCGACGTCCGCACGCCCGGCCCGATCGGTGGCTTCGAACTCGCGCGGATCATCGGCGTGACTTGGCCGCGTGTGCGCGTCCTTCTGACGTCCGGTGATGCCGGCGACCAGCCGAGCGACCTGCGTGTCTCGGCGACCTTCATCCCGAAACCCTGGCGTGCCGAGGATATCCTGGCCTGGGTGGAACAGGCCGCGGGCCGTCCATCCACCGGATCCGGGCCTACCGTGATCGGACCGGGTGGTAAAATAATCCCCTCGGGACTGGAAACCTGAGGCGGTGGCGCAGTTGTACGCTACTCCGGAGCGCGGTGCCCCCGGTTTCGCACAGTACAGTTGAACCGTGATACCGCCATGAAGATCGTCGCTGCCAATTACGCCGATTCCCTTCGCCGATCCGACGGGCGGGATACGGTTGAAGCTGGTGTCGTCGAAAGCGTGCGCGTGGAACTGCTCGCCTTCTACGGATCCGCCGATCACGACGTGCCCGAGGAACTGACCGCGTTGGCGCGTCGACTGGACGGGGCGGACACAGCCCGCGGCGCGACCGCCTAGGCTCGTTCGATGAACCGGGCTTCGGGACCGGGCCGCGGGTCGCCAAGAGCAGAGAATCTGCTATTCAGCGCACTCTGACCTGCCGACGCAGTGCGTCTCTCAGTCGAGCCCTTGATGCGTCTCAATCTTCTTCGCGGATCGCTGATCGCCGCCGCGATCATGACCCTGGCCGGGCTCTCGACCGTCGAGGCGGCGACGCCCCCGGCCCAGCCGGCCGACGGGGCAGGGGGTATCGGGGATCGCAAGGCGACGGTGACCAAGCGCCTGCTCGGCCGCGGCAGTGCCACCACCTATGCGTTCTACGCCGCCGGTGCCGCGCCGGAAGCCGGACGCCCCGTGGCGATCTTTCTGCACGGCTGGGGCGTGGTCAATCCGCAGAGTTACGGCGGATGGATTGATCACCTTGCCCGTCAGGGCTGGCTCGTGCTCTTCCCGCGTTTTCAGGAGGTCAATCGGACGCGACCGGCAGACGCCCCTGCCATCGCCGAGAACCTCGTGAAATCAGCGCTCGCGGATCTCGCGTCCGACAGCGAGGCGCGACCCGATCTCGGCCGGGTCGCGCTGATCGGCCACTTGGCCGGCGCGCCCCTCGCCCTGGATATGGCCGCCGGTTCCAAGGCGCGGGGCCTCCCCGTGCCGAAGCTGATCCTCGCGGCGACGCCAGGGGGCATCGCCAGCGGGGCGAAGTCCCGCGGCATCGCCCTCGCCGACCTCTCGACGGTGGACCCGGCCACGATGCTCGTGGCGATGGTCGGCGACAAGGATACCCGTGCGGCCGATCTGGCCGCCAAGCGCCTGCTGCGTGAGGCCAGCGCCGTCCCCCTTGAGCGCAAGCTGTTCGTGCGCGCGCTCTCGGACGATCACGGCTTTCCGGCCCTGACGGCGACCCTGGCGGCTCCCGCGGGCCTCGACACGGCCTACGATGGCGGGGCCATCAAGCCCGGTCCGGAGCCGAAGGAGGCCGCAAAGGATGCGGCGAAGCCGCCGCCGTTCCGCTGGTCCGCCGACATGGCTCTGACCGGCGAGCAACAGACCCTGGTCTCGCAGATCAATCTCGCCCGCGTAGACGCCCTGGACTACCTCGGGTTCTGGAAGACGTTCGATCTCGCCGCCGCGGCGGCGTTCGCGGGGTCGGACGCGACGGCCCTCAAGAACAATCCCCGCCTAGCCGATATGGAGCGCTGGAGCGACGGCTGGCCCGTGAAGCGACTCGCCGTCGAGACCCCCCGACCCACGCCGGCCGCGCAGGCGGGCACACCGGCGCCGGCGGCCCGCAAGCGCTGAGATCCGCCTCTTTGATAGCTTGGCCCTGGCGTAAGGCTTGCTAATCTCCTCCCGTCCGAGACGGGAGCGAGATCATGCCCGAGTTCGTCGCCAGCCTGCTCGCCGCGGCTGCCTTCTGCCTGACATTGCTGGCCCTGAACGCGCTAACCCGGCTCCTGATCCAGGCGCATGTCGCCCCGGTCGACCTGGGCGAAACCGGCTTGCTGCAGATCGGCGGCGCGCTCGTTGTTGCCCGGGCCGCCTATCGCAGGGCTCCGCACCGCCGCACGTTCTGACCCTCAGCGCAGGAAGATGCCGAACGAGCGCGGCCCGTTGCCCGTGGGAATGGTCGCCAGCACCTTGAGCGTGCCGGAATCAAGGACGCTCAAGGTATTGTCGCCCCAGTTCGCTACGTAGAGGCGCCCATCCGGGTCGGCGGCTATGCCCTCGGGATGATCGCCGACATCGATATCGGCGATCGGCTTGAGCGTCGCGAGGTCGAAGGCCGTGACGCTGCCGGCGTATTGATCGGTGACGAAGCCCCGCCCCCGCGCGAGGGCGATGACGTAGGGCCGCCGGCCGGTCGGCACGCGGCCGATCTCGCGCCTCGTCTTCAGATCGAGGACGGAGACATCGTCGCTCGTGACGTTGGCCGTGTAGGCACGTCCTGCGGCCGGATCCAGCGTGATGCCGAACGGATGCTGTCCGACCGGAATGACTGCGGTCTCCCGCCGCGCCGCGGCGTCAACCACCGAGACGGTATCGGCCTCGCGGTTGGCAACGTAGAGCGTCGCGCCGTCGGGCGAGACGGCGATCCCGGAGGGCGACGCCCCGACCGCGATCTCACCGTCCGGCACCAGGCTACCGGCGCGCTCCGTGAGAACGAACAGACGGTGTCCGTACCAGTCGGCCACGTAGACGGTTCCGCCGCGCGGGTCGGCCGCGACGCCGAGCGGTCCGCCGGGCAGCGGCACCTCGGCGAGGACGCGGCCGGCGTCGAGATCGATGACGGCCAAGCCGTGCCCTTCCGGACGCGTGACATAGGCGCGCCTGCGATCGGGCGACAGGGCGATCCCGGCCGGCGCCCCGTCGACCGGGATCCGTCGCACCACCGTTCCGGCGGCCAGATCGACGATCTCGACCGCACCGCCGAGCTGGGCGGTGACCACCGCCTCCCGAGCCGGTTCGGCACGGGCGGCGGTCGCCAGGACGATGAGGCCGGCGGCGCAAGCCGCCCGGCCCCAGCGCAAGGTCACGAGCCCTTCTCGACCTTGGCCTTCAGGTTAGCGAGGCTCGCCTTGATCCAATCGCCGACGCCCTTCTCGGAGGCTTCGTCGTTCAGCTCGGGCGGCGGATCGTTGTTCATGTAGCCGCGATAGAACGCAGCCTTCCACTCGACCTTCGCCTTGTCGTTGCCCGCGGGCTCGACCGTGATGGTGGCTGAGTAATCGTTCGCGGGAAGATCCTTCACATCAACCTTGTCGATGTAATAGGAGAACAGCTTGTCCTCCGGCTTAAGCTTGTTGCTCGTTTCCTGGATCTGGTCGCCGTTCTTCAGCGTCAGCACCCGCTTGAACTTGCCCGCCGGGTCGCCGGTGAGTTCCGTCTTCGTGACGTTCTGCAGCCAGTCGGCGTTCTTCACGTCGCCGATCACGGCCCATACCTTGTCGGCTGGGGCGTTGATCTCGATGGATTCGTTGATCTTGCGCCGGGTCGGGCCGTGAGCCTGTGCGGTCGCCGCAACCAGAGCCGCGGTGGCTGCCAGGGCCAGGGTGATTTTCTTCATCTTGTCCTTCTCCTCCCGACCTCAACGGTCGTCGCGATCGAGGACGCGCGCCTCGGAGCCGAGCGCCGCCTCGACCTTGTCCTCGATCCAACCCCAAGCCTCGCGCTCGCGCGGTCCCGCGGTCTTGCCGATGGCGATGGCGAGGTAGGCCATCTCCGTCAACACCTTGTCGGGCTCCAGCATGTGGAGCCGGGTCGAAAGAATCGCGGCCTCCAGAACGGCGGCCTGCGCACGGTTGTAGCCGATGAAGGGCGCGTGCGCGGCGCTGTGCACCATGCGGCCGCGGAAGCGAGGCCGGGTCTCGTGGGCCTCGACCGCTGCGACCTCGAACTCCGCGTGGCCGAAACTGTCGGCGAGGCGGCGGCCCGGGATCGCCGTGCAGGGCAGCGTCGGCCATTCGCGTCGGCCCGTCACCGCGCCGGCGATGACCCGGATGTCGCGCGGGCTGGACGCCGCGAAGCAGGGAGTCGCCTCCAGGTTCGTGATGGTCGGCGACGGCCGGAACGGCGCGAGCACGTAGCCCTCCGCCTCGCCGATCAGCCCGAACGGAACGAGGTGCAGTTCGCCCGCGGGAGAGACTGTCGTGACGATGGTTTCGAGGATCAGCGGCATCGGCTCACGCTCTGTCGGCTGGCACGAGCCGCCCGCAGACCAGCTTCGCGGGCGGGTCCTGCGGGCGTTCCGGAGCGGACTCGGCCCGAGCCTCCGCATCCGGAATCGTTGCGGGCCGCTGCGCGTCGGCCTCCGGTCCGACCGAACGGGCATCCCGGGTGCCCGGCGGCGGCGCGTCCGGTCCGGAATGGCGGGTGTGGCCGGCCTTCTTGAAGGCGGTGGCATCCTCCACCTCGGCATCGGCCGCGCAGCCCCAGTCGAGGGGCTCGTCCTGCACGTAGCGCTTGCCAAGCCGCCACGCGGTCTCGGCCTTGGCGAGTTCGGCGCCGAGATAGTACGCGTGCGCGCCGTCGCTCGCGACATCCAGATCCGGGAAGAAGGCCATCGCGTCGGTGCCGACCCTGTGGACGTCGCGGTTGTAGACGTGGATGCCGTCTTCAGCGACCGCGATCCGGTAATTCGGATCGCGCACCTCTGCGGCGGCCTGGGCGATCTCGTCCGCCGTCTGCACGAACGGGCGCTTGTCGTGAAGAGCGAGCAGCGCCCGGCCGTAACCTTTGGGCAGCGCGGAATCGGCCTTGGCCGCGTACATCACCCGCCGGGCGGCGTCGTGCTCCTCGACGGTGCGGCGGGTGTGGTTGGAGACCTGCACGATCAGCACGTTGCGGATCGACAATTCGGAGCACATGCCGACGAGCAGTGCGGTGACGCCGAGGGAATCGGCCTCGGTGAGCTCCGTGAGATTACCGGTGCCCATCATCATCTCGATCTCGGGCCAGCGGGCGCGGGTCTCGCGGTAGCGGGCGATCGAATCGACGAAGCCGTGGTGGATCGGCTCCAGGATCGGGTCGGCGAGGAAGGGTCGTCCGGCCTCCAGCATGCGCGCGATCGCCCGGTCGAGCGAGGGCAGGTCGTCCGGGCGCGTCGGCACGAGGATCGGCACCGCCCCGGTCTCGAAGGCGAGGTCGAGGGTCTCCTCGTTCAGGCTCAGGAGGAAATCGGCGCCTGCGGCGGCGCCCCGGACCAGTTCCTCGCGGGAGAAGGAATCGACGCTGACCTTTAGACCCGCCTCCTTGAGGGCCTTCACGGACTCCTCCAGATGCGGAAACGGGGTGTCGGGCAGCCCGCCGAGGTCGATGACGTCCGCGCCGCGCCCGGCGAGGTCGAGGCCCTTGGCCCGGATCTGCGCGACGGTCATTTTCGAAGCGTCGACGATCTCGGAGAAGATCCGCAGGTCGTGCCGCGACAGGTCGACCTTGCGACCGGCCAAGCCGAGCCAAGCCGGCAGGTCGACCACCTCGTCGGGTCCCCGCTCCACGGGCATGCCGAAATGCGCGGCGAGATGCTCCGGATTCGCGCGGCACCGACCCGGTAGGAGAACCCGGGTGGCCCCCTCCGGCAAGGTGACCCGCCGCCGGATGATCTCCTCGGTCATCAGGGCGGCGACCTTCACGCCGGCATCCGCGATGCTCCAATGCAGGGTCGTCGGCAGTCCCGCCGCGACCTTCTCCAGGCGCGCCCGGGCGAGGCGGCCGGTGACGAAGACGATGTGCTCGGGCGCGCTCACGCGGCGACCCGCGGCACGACCGCGATCCTGTCGTTCGGCCCCCGGATCTCGATCGGACCGCCGAAGCGGGCTGCAAATCCCGGGAAGGCGGCATCCACAAGCCCGGTTCGGGCGAGGGCGGCGGCGTCCTGGCCCGGCGGCGCGTCGCGGGACTTCACCAGGACGCAGCGCGTCGCCCCGATCCGCGCCGCGAGCCACAGGGCCAGACTGTCGGAGGTGACGTCCCAGGTCTCGGCGATGTCCGGGTGTCCGGCGCGCAGGACACGGGGATTCCACACTCGGATCCGTGCGGGCGCGGTCTCGGCCCACGGCTCTAGGCTTTGGACGAGCCGCGGTTCGATCCCGCGGAAGATGCCGGCCGCGTCGCTCATGGCGTCGAGGGCGCGGCGATGCGCCTCGTCATCGCCGAAACGCTCGACCGCCTGCGCGGCCCGGACGCCGTCCGCGAAGGCCCCGCCACCCGGCACGACGATGCAGCGCCCGTGCGCGCCGTCGGCGATGGCTGCAAGCAGCGTCCGGCGGCGGTGCGGATCCGCTTCGAGGCTGCCCCCAATCTTGATGACGGCCGTCACGCCGCGTCCTGCCGGTTCGGGCGCAGGGCGCGGAGCGCCTCGACGACGCGGAGCGGATCGATGCCGTTGCGGCGATCGAAGTCGCGGCACAGGCCGCCGCGGAAACCCAGATAATCCGGCCGGTGCGCGCCGAGACCGGAGATGTCGATGATCCGAAGCGACCCTGCCAAGCCGCTCATCAGGCCGTGCGCTCGGCAGGCAGCGGTGAAGGCCGAGAGGTCGGCGGGCGCCGCGAGGTCGGGCAGGCGCGCGCCCTGCTTGCCGGCGGTGTCGATCATCGCGCCCGCGAAGCCGGCCGCCGCTAGATCCGGCACGAGGGCGGCGGCCGGGCCGTCCTCCGCGAAGAGAACCGCGATCAGCCGTCCGGGCGCCGCCGCGGCGAGAGCGGAAAGGGCCGCCGCGTCGCGCCGGCGGGCCTGATCGACGCCGGTCTTGACCCAGTCGACGCCGGTCCGCGCCAGGGCGGCGACGGAGGCGGGCGCAGGATCGGCCACGGCGCTCGTCACGGCACCCCCGGATACCCGCGCGACGATCTCGTGGACGACACCTACCTCGAGGGCGCCCAGGGCTCCGCGCTCGGGATCCTTGGCGTCGATCAGGTCGGCACCCGCGAACCGCGCAGCTTCGGCCTCGGCCGGATCACGGACGCTGACGAGGAGGCGGGGCGGTCGGGCTGGCTGGACGGAAGACGTGGACACGAAACACTCGGACTTGGACGGACCGTCTCAGGACTTCCCGGGCAGCGGCTCGGCGAGCAGGCGGTTCTTCACCACCCACCGCATGGCGTGTGCCCAGGTCTCATCGGTGTCGGCCCGGATCGTCACCTGACCGCCGCGCACCACCTTGCCGGTATCGGCCTCGGCGATCGCGACGCTCAGGTTGAAGATCTGGCCGGACCCCTTCTCCACATAGCCGGTCACGACGAGGTCCGCACCCAGGCTCTTGCCGATATCCGCCGCGCAGCCGTTGCACTTGTAGAGCGGCCCCTCCTTGGCCACGACATCGGCCTTGGGCGCCGTATCGACGATCTCCAGTCCCGCCTTGTCGCGAAGGGCGTTACGGAGCTCGTCGGTGACCAGCGTGAGCTTCCGGGCATCGACCGGCCGCATCCGGGTTCCGTAGGACGCACCGGGGTCGAACAGTTCGACCGGGAACACGGCCGCCTTCTCGGCGGCGCGGGCGGCGCTGGGCAAGGCGGCGCTCAGGGTGACGAGACCGCACGCGGCCGTCGCGCGAAGGATCGTATGGCGCATCGGCAGGAGCTTCCTCTCAAGGCATGCGGCCGCCCCATTCGGCGGCCTTGTTGTCGGCATAGGTCGGGCGAAGGGACAATTTGGCAATGTACTTCGGCTGCCGCCTCCCCCACGACGGTAACGTGAACGTCGGGACGACACGCCGCGGTTGAGCGGTCCGCGCGGATGCTGATAGAGGCCGCCCACATGCACGATCCTGCACCCGAGACGGTTTTCCGGTTCCCGGCGCGCCCGGCCTGGCTGTGCGCGGCCGTCCTCGCGCTGGCCCCAATCCCTGCGGCCGCGCAGCCCCAGGGCACGGCCGCGCCGGCCCAGGACACGGCTGCCGCCGCAGCCCCGCAGGCGCTGGAGACGCATATCGGCCTGATCTACCGGCCGCAGCCCGCGCCCTCTTCCTACGACGCCGAAGCGGCGCCCGAAGACGAGGGGCTGGCCGGGGCCAGGATGGGCGTCGCCGACAGCAACACCACGGGCCGCTTCACCAAGCAGTCCTTCGTGCTGGACGATGTGGCGCTGACCGACGACAAGCCCGACGCCGTGGCCGCCGCGAAGGACCTGGTCGGCAAGGGCGTCCGCTATCTCGTGCTGGCGCTGCCCGCCGACGCCGTGATCGCGGTGGCGGACGCGGTGAAGGATACGGGCGCGGTGGTCCTTAACGCGGGCGCCGCCGATGACAGCCTGCGCGGGGCCGATTGCCGCGCCAACGTCTTCCACATCCTGCCGTCCCGCGCGATGCTGACCGACGCCCTGGCGCAGTACCTGACGGTGATGCGCTGGCGGAAGATCTTCCTGATCGTCGGCCCGACCGATGCCGACAAGGCCTACGCGGATGCGGTCCGCAACTCGGCGCGGAAGTTCGCCCTGAAGATCACCGCCGAGAAACCCTGGACCTTCGGCCCCCTGGCCAAGGCGCGCGGCGACACCCCCACGCGGGCCGAGGCGATGGTCTTCACCCGAAGCCTCGATTACGACATGGCCGTCGTCGCCGACGAGGAGGGCGACTGGGGCGATTACGTCCCCTATCGCACGGTGGACCCGAGGCCCGTGGGCGGCACGCAGGCGCTGACGCCCACGACCTGGTCGCCCGTCCTGGAGACCTGGGGGGCTGCGCAGGCCCAGAACCGCTTCCGCCGGCTGGCTTCGCGGCTGATGCGCCCGCTGGATTACCAGGTTTGGGCGGCGGTGCGGACGGTCGGCGAGGCCGTCACGGCGAAGAAGACGAACGATCCGGCGGTGATCGCGCCCTTCCTCGTCGATCCGGCCTTCACCCTGCCGGCCTACAAGGGCGTACCCTTGAGCTTCCGGCCCTGGGATCACCAGCTGCGCCAAGCGATCATCGTGGTGCAGCCGAAGGCGCTGGTCTCCGTGGCGCCCGAGCAGGGCTTCCTGCATCAGCGCACGCCCCTCGACACGCTGGGCGTCGACCTGCCGGAGACCACCTGCAAGTTCAAGTGAGCCCGCGGCCTGCGGCGATGGCGAGCCGTCAAAACCCTCGCAACGCGCGGGAATCGCACTACAAACGTCCCACGAGAACGTCCGCCGAGGACGCCGGGACGTCACAAGGGAAGGAACTGGCATGCGCCGCCGCGTCGAGGCTTGTCTGAGTGTAATTGCCCTCGGTGCCTGGTTCGCCCTTGGCGGGCCGGCCTCCGCCTTCACGGCCTACGTCACCAACGAGAAGGGCAACTCGGTCAGCGTCATCGACACCAACACGATGGCGGTCACGGCGACCTGGAAGGTCGGGCGTCGCCCGCGGGGTGTCACCGTCTCCAAGGACGGCAAGGAGCTGTTCGTCTGCGCCAGCGACGACGACCGGATCGACGTGCTCGACACGAGTTCCGGCAAGGTGGTGCGGTCCCTGCGCTCCGGCCCCGATCCGGAGCAGTTCATCCTCGATGCCTCCGGCAACCCCCTCTACGTCGCCAACGAGGATGACAGCCAGGTCACGATCATCGACATCGAGAAGAACAAGGTGCTCGCCGAGGTGCCGGTCGGAGTCGAGCCGGAAGGAATGGGGCTGTCGCCGGACGGGAAGGTTTTGGTCAACACCTCCGAAACCACCAACATGGCCCACTTCATCGATACGAAGACCTTCCAGGTGATCGACAACGTGCTCGTGGATGCGCGGCCGCGCTTCGCGGAGTTCTCCGCCGACGGCAAGTTCCTGTGGGTGTCGGCGGAGGTCGGCGGCACGGTGAGCGTCATCGACGTGGCGCAGCGCCGGGTGATCAAGAAGATCACCTTCAAGATCCCGAGCGTGAACGACGAGGCGATCCAGCCGGTGGGCATCCGGATCACCCAGGACGGCAGCAAGGCCTTCGTCGCCCTCGGGCCGGCCAACCGCGTCGCCGTGATCGATGCCAAGACCTACGAGGTCGAGAAGTATCTTCCGGTGGGCCAGCGCGTCTGGCAGCTCGCCTTCACGCCGGACCAGAAGATGCTGTTCACCACGAACGGCACTTCCAACGATGTCTCGGTGATCGACGTAGCCGCCCAGAAGGTGGTGAAGAGCATCCCGGTCGGGCTCCTACCCTGGGGCGTGGCGCTCTCGCCGAACTGATCCGCGCCCGCCGGGCGACAAGCGAAGTCGGCCGCATCCCGAGGCGGCCCTCCAGGGTGGAACACGACATGACGCGCATGTTTCGAACGGCGGCCCTCGGTCTGGCAGGGCTGCTCGCGGCCGCTCCGGCCAGCGCCCTCGACCTGACCAAGAAACGGGAGAACCTGCCCGACCTCGTCCTCGGCGACGACCAGGGCAACGATTTCGCCGTCGAGAACAAGGACATCACGCTGGAATCCGGCAAGGCCTACCGGCTGCGGATCGTCGCCAAGGGGCGTCAGGAATACAAATTCTATGCGCCCGAGTTCTTCCGTTACATCTGGTTCAACCAGATCGTGATCGAGCATAAGGAGATCCACGGCGGCGGACCGCCCGATCACCTGGAATTCGACGATCCCGGCGAGATCGCCATCGAGTTCGTGGCGATCAAGCCGGGCACCTATCCCTGGGCGGCGCGCGGCCTGGAGGCCAAGGGCATGACCGGCACGTTGACGGTGAAGTGATGCGCATCCTCCTGCTCGCCGCCTGCCTCCTCGCCGCCGGTCCGGCTATCGCGGCCGACGACGCCTCCGCCTGCGCCGAGGGCATCACGATGATCCGCGACGCGCTCGCGCTGAACCCGCCCGAGGCGTCCGTGCCGAAGCTCAGGAAGGCCCTGCGCGTGGCCGAGCGGGAGCAGAAGGAAGGCGAGTTCGACGAGTGCCTCGACGCCGTGGCCGATGCCCGCAAGGTTCTGGGACGATGAGCGCGGGGGAGACCGCCGCCCTCCTCGTCGAGCATGTCGGCCACCGGTTCGGAACCCGCGCCGCCCTGGACGACGTCTCGATCACGGTGGAACGCGGGCGTTTCGCTGCCCTTCTCGGGCCGAACGGCGCCGGCAAGACGACGTTGTTTTCGGTGATCACGCGGCTCTACACCAACCAGACCGGCCGGGTCTCGATCTTCGGCCACGCCCTCGACCGTGAGCCGTCCCGGGCGCTGGCGCGGCTCGGCGTCGTGTTCCAGGCCCGGACGCTCGACACCGACCTCACCGTCGAGCAGAACCTTCTGTACCACGCGAGCCTCCACGGCATCGCCCGTGCCGCCGCCAAGGAACGGGTCGGCGTCATGCTCGACCGCGTCGGCCTGGCCGACCGACGCCACGACAAGGTGCGGACGCTCTCGGGCGGCCAGTCGCGCCGCATCGAGATCGCCCGCTCGCTGATCCACCGCCCGGACCTGCTGCTCCTCGACGAGCCCACCGTCGGCCTCGACCTCGAATCCCGGGCCGATATCGTGGCGATCGTGCGCGCCCTGGTGCGCGAGGAGGGTCTGTCGGTGCTCTGGGCAACCCACATCTTCGAGGAGATCGCGGACGACGACGAGGCGGTGGTCCTGCACCGGGGCCGGATCGTCGCCCGGGGTCGTGCTGGCGGGATCGGCTTGCCCGGCGAGGCCCTGGCCGACGCGTTCCGCCGCTTGGTCGCCGAGCCGGGGAGGGCGGCGGCATGACGGATCCGACACCCCTCGCCACGCGGATCGGCGCCGTCCCCCCGCGCAGCCAGGCCGACCGGATCGGCCGCCTCGACACGGTCGGCTACCTGATCTGCCTCGGCGGCATCGTCCGGCGGGAGTTGCTGCGTTTCTTCAATCAGAAGGAGCGGTTTTTTTCGGCCCTGGTCCGGCCGCTGGTCTGGCTGTTCATCTTCGCGGCGGGATTCCGCAACACCCTCGGCGTCTCGATCGAGCCGCCCTACCAGACCTACGTGCTCTACGAGGTCTACGTGGTGCCGGGCCTCGCCGTGATGATCCAGCTGTTCAACGGCATGCAGTCGTCCCTGTCGATGGTCTACGACCGCGAGGTCGGCTCGATGAAGGTGCTGCTCACCTCGCCCTATCCGCGCTGGCTGCTGCTGCTCGCCAAGCTGATCGCGGGCGTCGCCGTGTCGATCGTACAGGCCTACGCGTTCCTGGCCGTAGCGTATTTCTGGGAGAGCGACATCCCGGCGCTCGGCTACCTCACGGCCCTTCCGGCCTTCCTGGCCACCGGGCTGATGCTCGGAGCGATCGGGCTGTTCCTGTCGTCGCTGGTGCGCCAGCTCGAGAACTTCGCAAGCGTGATGAACTTCGTCATCTTCCCGATGTTCTTCGCCTCGTCGGCCCTCTACCCCCTGTGGCGGATCCGGGAATCCTCGGAAACCCTGTACTGGATCTGCGAGCTGAACCCGTTCAGCCACGCGGTCCAGCTGGTCCGCTTCGCCCTCTACGTCCAGTTCGAGCCGGTCGCCTGCGCCGTTGTGGTGGGCGTGGGGCTCGCCTTCTTCGGCATGGCGGTGGTCGCCTATGATCCGGGCCGGGGCATCATGGCCCGGCGCGGCGGCCCGGCCGGCGACAACACCTGATGGAGCCCGCGCGATGAATTTCCTCCTGACCCGCATCCTCGGCTCGACAATCGGGCTCGCCATCCTCGCCGGTCCCGCCCTGGCCCAGCCGAAGACGGATCCGAGCTGGCCCTGCGTCCAGCGCAAGGTGGCGACGCTCAGCCCCGGCCAGTTCTGGACCGGGCCGGACATCGAGGCGGCCGGCGATTGGGGCAGCGACAACGATGCCGCGGTCCTGGCGCAAAAGATCGCGTCCCGTCGGACGGATCTCTCCCAGGTCGGCCCGCTCCTCGACACGTTCGCCGAGAAGTTCGGCTCCGACAAGGACGCGAAGGACAAGGCCCTGACCCGCGTCTACGCCGGCGTGTTCGAAGTGCTGAACGGCGAGCGCAACAAGGTGGTCGGTGGAATCGCCCGCTATGCGCAGGGGCAGCGCCGGATGGCCGAGCGCATCCGGGACGAGGCGGACACGATCAGCCAGGTCAAGGACGCGCCGAGCGCCTCCGATGCGACAGAACTGCCGAAGGACCAGTCCGAGCTGGAGACGAAGTTCGCCTGGGATCGCCGGATCTTCCAGGAGCGGAGCCAGTCGCTGACCTATGTCTGCGAGGTCCCGCAGCTCCTGGAGCAACGCCTCGGCGAGATCGCCCGTCTCATCCAGGCTCACCTCTGACAGGACCGCGTGGGGCTTGCCGAATCGTCCCGCGCGTCTTGCCGAAATATCCTTAAGTCTCTGAAATTGCTATCGAAACTGTTGCCGTTTCAGCACTCGCCGTCGGCATCTCCGGATTCCGGTCGGAAATAGCGCGGAAACGCGCCTCACGGCTTCTTGAACGGATTGTGCGCCGTCTCGGCCCCCGCCAAGAGTGACCCAAGCTCGACTGTAACGGGCATGGATCGAACGGTTTGGGGGTTGGGATGTCACTACGGGCGCTTCGGAGCAGCCTGGTTGCGTCTGCATCGGTTCTCGCGGGTTCGATGGTTCCCGGCGCGGTGCAGGCTCAACAATCGGTGACGCTGGGCGAGATCAGCGTGGTTTCGACCACGCCGGTGGGATCGGGCGGCGGTAACTCGAGCTCGGCACAGGCCTTCAACGGTCCCGGTCCCGTGCCGCCGGCCGGCTCGGTCGGGCCGAGCGCCGGCACACGCCTGCGCGGCAGCGAGCAGCCCCTCAACAAGATCCCCAGCACGGTGGAGTCGGTCACGGCGAGCGATCTCACGATCGATCAGGCCAGCAACAACCTAGTGACGACGCTGGCCCGGCGCACGCCCGGCTTCAACGTCTCCGACTCCCAGGGCAACAACAACCGCGTCGACGTCACCTATCGCGGCTTCACGGCCTCCCCGGTCCAGGGTGTGCCGCAGGGACTGGCGGTCTACCAGAATGGCGTGCGCATCAACGAGGCGTTCGGCGATGTGGTCAACTTTGACCTGATCCCGCCGCAGGCGATCCAGCGCATCGACGTGGTCACCGGCAACCCGGTCTTCGGCCTCAACGCGCTGGGCGGCGCGGTCAACATCCAGATGAAGAACGGCTTCACCTGGCAGGGCACCGAGATCTCGGCCTGGGGCGGCTCGGACGCGCGCACGGCCGGCTACCTCCAGTACGGCAAGGTCTCCGGACCGTGGAGCGTCTACTTTACCGGCGACGGCTTGAACGACCGCGGCTGGCGTTACGAGAGCCCGAGCACGATCGGGCGGCTCTATGGCGATATCGGCTACCGCTCGCAGGATTCGGAGTTCCACCTGATCGGGCTGGCCGCGCGCAGCTTCTTCGGCGCCGCCGCGGCGACCCCGGTGGATTTCACCCACCGCGACCCCCGGTCGATCTTCACCTATCCGCAGACCACCACGACCGAAGTCGGCACGCTCCAGCTCACCGGCCGGGTCGACCTCTCGCCGACCTGGGATCTTGCCGGCAACGCCTATTTCCGCCGCTTCAGCCAGACCTACGTCGACGGCAACGACGGCAATTTCGAGAATTGCAGCTCCCGTTCGAGCTACCGCGGCTTCCTCTGCTACGAGGATGACGGCTTCAGCCCCGCGGCGGGCCAGTCGCAGAATGCCTTCCGCAACCAGTTCCTGATCCTGGGCCAGCAGAACCAACGCGTCCCGTTCCGCGCCAACATTCCCTACGGCACCCTCGACACGACCCAGACCCAGGCGACCGGCTTCGGCGGTTCACTTCAGGCGTCGAACCGCGACCGCGTGTTCGGTCTGCCCAACGCCTTCGTGGTCGGCGGCAGCATCGATGCGGCCAATTACTCGTTCAAGTCGTCCAGCACCCTGGGCGTGATCAACCCGAACCTGTCGATCACCACCGATCCGAGCAACCCGTATTACGGCACGATCCCGGGCCTCGGTACGCCGATGCTCAGGACTGCCGGCGCGCTCGGGATCGCGCCGAGTTCGGTCAACGGCTCCAATGTCTACATGGGCCTCTACACTCTCGACACCCTGGACGTCACCGATCGCTTGTCGCTGACCGCCGGTGCCCGGCTCAACTTCGCCCGCATCCAGAGCGAGGACCTCACCGGCTTCTCGCCGGACGTGACCGGGACGCATTACTACAACAAGATCAACCCGGTGGCGGGCCTGACCTACCGGTTCTTCGACGCGCTGAACCTCTACGGCAGCTACTCGGAATCGAACCGCGCGCCGACGCCGCTGGAACTGGCCTGCGCCAATCCGGACCGGCCGTGCCTGCTGCCGAACTCGCTGGTTGCGGATCCGCCGCTGAAGCAGGTGACCGGTCGGACCTACGAGGTCGGTTTGCGCGGCCAGCTGCCGAACACCTATGACGGCGGCATCATCACCTACAAGATCGGCGCCTTCCGCACGGATCTGACCAACGACATCCTGTCGCTGGCCACCCCCGGCAACACCGCCCGCGCCTACTTCGTCAACGTGCCGTCGACACAGCGGCAGGGCATCGAGGTCGGCGGCGAGTACACGGCCGATTACCTGCGGGTCTACGCCAACTACGCGCTGGTCGACGCCACCTTCCAGTTCAACGGCACCCTGTCGTCGCCCAACAATCCCCTCGCCGACGATGGCGCGATCCAGGTCCGCAAGGGCAACGTCGTGCCGCTGGTGCCGACCCACCAGATCAAGGCCGGGTTCGACTACTTCGTGACGCCCGACTGGCAGTTCGGTCTCTACCTCCAGGCTTTCTCGTCGTCGTATTTCCGCGGCGACGAGTCCAACCTGAACCGCAAGCTGCCACCTTACTATGTCCTGAACTTCCAGACGAAGTATCAGGTGACGAAGAACCTCGAGGTCTTCGGCCTCATCACCAACCTGACCAACAACCGCTACGCCACCTTCGGCACCTTCGCCGAACCCGGCGCGGTGGCCGGCAACCTGCGGATCAGCGATCCGCGGACCACGACGCTGGCTCAGCCGTTCTCGGTCTACGCCGGCATCCGCTACGCCTTCGGGGCCGATCCCGTGCCGATGTCGCCCGAGCCGATCATCCGGAAGTATTGATCTCAAGGGTATCGGCGCGCGGGCGTCGTCCGCGGCCGAGACCGGAGTCTCCCCGGTAGCCGATCCGGCATTGTGGGTCCCGCTTCAGCGCACCGCCCATGCCGACACGCTTCCGACTTCGTGGAGACAAATCCTGATGATGATCCGATTCGCCGTCGCAGCCCTGGCCCTCGCGGCCGCCACGCCGGCCCTGGCGACCCCGTGCGCCGACGAGGTCGCCACCCTGCAGCGGCGGCTCGACAGCGCCGGTGCCGCCGCGGTGACCGGCTCGACATCGCCAGGCGGCACGACCTCGTCGAACTCCCCGAAGGCGCTCGACAAGCCGCCCGCCCTCACCAAGTCGGATGCGGCGGTGAAGCCGACTGCCGCGGGGGTCGAGGAAGCCAAGACGCTCGTCGCCAAGGCCGCTCAGCAGGACAAGGCTGGCGATGCCCAGGGATGCCGCGACACGATCATGAAGGCCAAGGAAAAGGCCGGCGCTCTGCCGTAGCCGCGTTCGAGCCGGCGCCGCAACGGCGCTGGCTCGATCCGATCAGTAGGCGTTCTCGGTCTTGAGCAGCGCGAACGGTGTAGTCAGCAGGATCTGGAGATCGAGCAGAACTGACCAGTTCTCAATGTAGTAGAGGTCGTGCTCGACGCGCCTCTGCAATTTCTCCGACGTGTCCGTCTCGCCGCGCCAGCCGTTCACCTGCGCCCATCCGGTGATTCCGGGCTTCACCTTGTGGCGGGCGAAATAACCGTCGACCACTTGGTCATACAGGGTGTTGGCCGCCTTGGCCTGGAGGGCGTGCGGACGCGGCCCCACCAGCGACAAATCGCCCTTCAGCACGTTGAACAGCTGCGGCAACTCGTCCAGCGACGTCTTCCGGATGAAGCGGCCCACCGGGGTCACCCGCGGATCGCCCCGGGTGACCATCTTGGCCGCGCCGGCGTCGCACTGGTCCACGTACATCGACCGGAACTTGTAGACCTCGATCAGCTCGTTGTTGAAGCCGTGGCGCTTCTGGCGGAACAGCACGGGTCCACGGGAGGTCAGGCCCACCGCGAGGGCGATCACCAGCATGATCGGCGAGAGTGCCAGCAGCATCATCAGCCCGACGCAGCGGTCGAACAGCGCCTTCACCACCACGTCCCAATCGGCGATCGGCCGGTCGAAGACGTCGAGAACCGGCACCGAACCGAGATAGGAATAGCTTCGCGGACGCAGGCGCAGCTTGGCGGCGTGGGCGGAGAGTCGAATGTCGATCGGCAGGACCCAGAGCTTGGCGAGCATCTGGAGGATGCGCGCTTCCGCGGTGATCGGGATCGTGAAGACGATCAGGTCGAGGCGGGCATGCCGCGCGTAGGCCACGAGGTCGTCGACGTTGCCGAGCTTGGGATGCCCCGCCACCACGTCCGACGAGCGGTCGGCGTTGCGGTCGTCGAACACGCCGACGATGCGGATGCCGCTCTCGCTCTGCGTTTCCAGCGCGGCGATCAGGTCCTCAGCAGGTTGACCGCCACCCACGATCGCGGTGCGCCGGTCGAAGCGTCCGGCCCGGGTCTGCGCGTCGATGATCCGGAACAGGACGCAGCGTCCGATGAGCAGCGCCGCGAGACCGGTGCCGTAGAAGGCCGCGAGCCAGAGGCGCGAATAGTGGTCGGCCACCTTGGCCAGTACGAGGCCGGCGGCGACCATCAGAAAGGTCATCGACCAAGCTGCGATCAGCCGGAGCGCGGTCTTGAAGAAGCTCCGGAAGGCGGCGATGCGGTACGCGCCCGACGCCTGGACCAGGGTGACGCTGATCACCGCGATCAAGCCGATCGCACCCGCGTAGGTGAGGCCGAACGGCACGCGGCCGCGCAGCATCAAGACGTGCAGGATTGCGCCGAGGGCGAAGATCAGGACGCATTCCAGCGCGCGGACCAGCCCCGCCACCACCACCGGCGAAATCGCTGTCGGCCCCACGACGGCGGTCTCGGCAAGGGGCACGCGGCTGCCGGCCGAGGGTGACGGCCCCTCCATGGGGGCGGTCGCGTCGAGAAGGTCGCGAATATCGAACGCGCTCATCGATCGGCTCCYTCCGAGCCTTGTCGCAGCTATCCCCACCGGACCTTGGCACGGGGCGCTGTTCGAATACTTAAGGACGAAGCCGTGCGCGCCTTTTCCACTACGGCGCACAGGGCCACGTCGATCACGGACCCGTCATCCCCGATCAGGCGGTCCGGGGGCCGGTGATCTGTCGCGGTACGGGCTGCCGCTGCTGCGCGCGGCCCTCGAAAGCCGCGCCGTAGCCGGAGATGACCTCGCTGCCCATGCGCTCCAAGGAGAAGCGTTGCCGGATCGAGGCGCTGAGGTTGTGCGTCCGGGCGGTCAGCATTTCGGGTGCGGTGTCGAGGACGCGCCGGATTCCCGCGGCAAGGGCTGCCGGATCACCGGCCTGAACGAGGTCGTCCGCGGCCGCACCGAAGATCTCCGGGATGCCGCCGACCCGGGTCGCGACCAGGGGCTGCGCCGCCGCGGCGGCTTCCAGCACCACGTAGGGCAAGGATTCCGCCAAGGACGGGACCACCAGAATCCGGCCGCGGGCGAGGACGCAACGGATCGCTTGCGGCGGCTCGAACGCCACCGCGTCGGCAAGGCCGAGGCGCATGACCGTCTCGCGCAAGATCGCGGCATCCGGACCGGATCCGACCATCAGCAGACGCAGGGGGCGCCCCTCGGCGCGCAGCCGGACGAGAGCCTCGAGCAGGAAGGGGAGGCCCTTGGCCTCGCGGAGTTCGCCGACGTAGAGGAGATCGAAGGGCTCCGTCGCACGTTCGAGGGGCGCGAACTCGGCCTCCGCGATGCCGTTGTGCACGATCCGCGTCACGCGCTCCGGGCCGCCCACGAAGCTCCGGTGGCGGCCGGCGACGTACTCGCTCTCGAACAGGAACGCATCGGTGCGGCGGGCGAGAACCGCCTCGGCCCCCATGTAGAGGCGGTGGAGCGGGCTTCCGGGGCGGTAATTGTAGCTGCCGCCGTGCGGCGTGTAGGCCCGGATTGCCGGCCCGGCCGCGGCGAGCCGGGCGTAGACGCCGCCTTTCGCGCCATGCCCGTGAATGACCGTCGCCCCGACCTCCGCCGCACGGCCTCCGACGGCCCGAAGACAGGACCAGTCCGACACGTGCGGATTGCGCTGCATCGGGATCCGAACGAGTCCGAGGGCGAGGTCCGGTGCGAGGTCCGCCAGCGCGCGCGCGGCGCGTTCGCCTCCGGTGCTGGAATCGCAGACGATCCCGACGCAGTGGCCGGCCGACGCCTGGAGCCGGGCGAGGTCCATCACGTGCCGGAACAAACCGCCCACGGGCGCCCGGAAGACGTGGAGGATTCGGTAACGAGGAGCGCTTCCAGGATCGTTTGTCTTGGGGACCATGGTTCAGCTCCCGGGACTATCAGTCCTCGGGTTGTGGTGCATCCATGGTCGCGGGAGACTTAAGGCCCGGCAGCAGCGTTAGATCTTTCTATCGGCACGGTAAGCGGAGTTTTACGCTACCCATGTCAATCGAGGCGAAGCTACGTCATGGGCGAACCGTTCAGGCTCGCCCAGATGGTCCCATAGTGACAGGCCGTCGCCGCCAGGACGAAGCCGTGCCAGATCGCGTTCTGGAACGGCAAGGTCCGCCAGATATGGAACACTACGCCGACGGAATAGAGCGCACCTCCGATCGCCAGCAGCCACAGCGCGGTCGGTTGGAGCGCGGCGATGACCGATTCGTAGGCGAACAGTCCGCTCCAGCCGAGCATCAGATACAGGCCAATGGAAAGGCGATCGAACCGACCCGGAAGGAACAGCTTCACGGCGATTCCGACCAGCGCCACCAACCAGATCATCGCCAGGAGGGCGTAGGCCTTTGGTCCCGAGCCGACGAGGGCCACCAGAGGCGTGTAGGTGCCGGCGATCATCAGGTAGATCAGCGCATGATCGGCGCGGCGGAGCAGCCACTTGCGCGGACTGACCGGATAGAGGTTGTAGAGCGCGGACACCCCGAGCATCAGGACCAGGGCCGTGGCGTACACGACGACCGCAGCCCGCTCGCCGAAACCGAGATGCGCCGTCACGGCGGTCGCCACCAGGGCAACCGCACCGGCGAGGCCGAACACCACGCCGAGGCCATGGACCACGCCGTCCGCCATGATCTCCCGTGGCGTATAGTGCCAAGTCAGGGAGAGCGGCCTACCATCTTCCGCGAGAGACATCTTGAAGCCTCCTGCAAGTGCGTGCAGCTTAAAGCTTGAGAAGTCTTTGTCGTTCCCTGTGCAAATTGCGGAGGGGGAGTTATCCCAAAGTTCCTGTCGACGCGGTGAAGATCTCGTGCGGTGCAGCGAAACAGCCGCACTGCACGATTGGCTATATCGAACCGCCCGCCAGCCCTTCGAATCCGACAGGTACTCCCGTCGCGACCGGCTGCATGAGCCGTGATCCACGGCTCAGCCGGGCGTGCACCGTCGCCATCGTCAGCACGCCCATCGCAAGCACCTGATGTGCCAACGCCGCCCAGAGGGGAACGGCGAGGAGCAGCGTCGCGATGCCGAGTGCCACCTGGGCGAAGGCCAGTGTCAGGATACCGGCGGCCCGTCCGGCCGCGCTCGACGGTCCGGTCAGGCGCGCGTCGACGGCGTGCAGGATCGCCACGCCGATCACGAGATAAGCCGTGACCCGGTGGTCGAACTGAACCAGGGCGTGATTGTCGACGAAGTTCTCGATCCAGGGCTGGATGGCGAACAGGCTGTCGAGTGGCGGGACGAAAGTGCCGTCCATGGTCGGCCACGTGTTGTAGACGAGGCCGGCATGGGAGCCGGCGACGAGGCCGCCGAGGAAGATCTGGACCAGCACCAGGATCGGAAGGACCATGGCGGTCGCGCGCAGGCGCGGCGTGACGGGCGCCGGCTCTCCGCGTCGCTCGCCCGCGGCCAGCCAGACGAGGCCGGCCAGGATCAGGCTCGCGGTGGTGAGGTGTAGGGCGAGCTTGAGCGGCGCCACCGCAGTCATGCCAGGTTGGAGACCCGAAGCAACCATGATCCAGCCGATGGCGCCCTGGAGGCCGCCGAGCACGCCGAGGCCGAGCAGACCGAAACCGAGCCGGCGGCTGATCCGGCCCTGCCACCAGAACACGATCAGCGGCAGGAAGAACACGAGGCCGATCAGCCGGCCGAGCAAGCGATGCCCCCATTCCCATCCGTACAGCACCTTGAAGGCGGACAGGCCCATCCCCTGATTGAGAATGCTGTATTGCGGCGTGTCCTTGTACTTGGCGAACTCGGCTGCCCAGTCGGCTTCGGAGAGCGGCGGGATCGCTCCCGTGACGGGGCGCCACTCGGTGATCGACAGGCCCGACCCGGTCAGCCGGGTCGCGCCGCCGACCGCCACCATGGCGACCACCAGAGCCGCGACCACGTAGAGCCAAGTCCGCACTGCCCCCGACCGCCGGTCTCCCGCGACGCCCCTGTCCATGCCCGTCCCTTCCGCGGATGCCGGCAAGCGCCGGCGCCGTGCCTGGGTTAGGGGATGTGCGCCGGCCCATCAACGGCGCCGGCGCCGCAGCCCGCGTCAGCGGGCGCGTTGCAAACGGGATCCCGGGACGGTAGTCGGCGCCCGCGGCGCCAGCCGCTTGGCCAGGGAAACCGCTATGCGCCGCCGCACCCGAACCCTGATCGGCACCCTTGCAATCCTGGCCTTCGTCTGCCTGTACGGCCCCCTGGCGATGGCCCTGGCCGATAGCCGGATCGCCGAGACCCCGGCGGCGGTGCAGGCGGTGATCTACTCGATCCTCGGGATCGCCTGGATCTTCCCGCTGATGCCGCTGATCCGATGGATGGAGCGGCCGGATCGCTGAGGCCGACCCTCGATTTTGCCGCACTCGGTGGTCACAAGCCTGCCGGTCCCCGTTCGAGATCCCGCTCCGTGCACCCCCCGTCCATGCGCCTCAAGCCTCTGGCTGCCCTCGTCGTGCTGCTCGCGCCCCTGCCGGCCCTGGCGCAGGGCACGCCACGCTCCATCGGCGAATGCGAGCGCCTGAAGAACGATCTCGCCTACAATCAGTGCCTCGCGATGTTCGGCCCCGCGGCCAAGAACGTGGCGGGCGGCTACGCGTCGGCCGACACCTCCGTGAGTGCTGCGGCCACCCCGGCCGCCGCCATGGCCGAGCCGATCCCGCAGGTGGAGGAAACGGCCGAGGCCACCGGCAGCCGCCGCCGTCGCTACCGGTCGGCGCGCGGCCGGCAATACGCGTCCTTCTCCACCGGATACCGCCACCGCCGGCGGCGCTGAGCGGACCGGCCTCGACGAAGGGACTGCGTCGGAGCCCTAAGCGGGCTCTTCGAGTCCCAGAGCCTCAAGGACCAGCGCGCCCGGCACCGACCCGTCGCCGGGCCAGACGTTCCAGTCGGCGGCCTGATCGAGGGCCTCGGCGAGCCGCCGCTTGTAAACGTGCCGCGGCAACTCCTCGGCACCGAACTGCGCCAAGTGCTCGGTCACGAACTGCGTATCGGCGAGGCGATACCGCCCCGCGCGCAGACGACCCATCAGGTGAACGAGGGCGACCTTCGAGGCGTCCCGCACCTCGTGGAACATGCTCTCGCCGAAAAAAACCGCCCCCAGGGAAACGCCGTACAGCCCACCGACGAGCCGACCGTCGGGACCTGCGAAGACCTCCACGGTATGGACATGGCCGAGGTCGAACAGAGCACCGTAGAGTTCGCGAATGCGCCCGTTGATCCAGGTGCGCTCGCTGTCCCGGCGCGGTGCGGCGCAACCGTTGATCACGCCGTCGAAATCCGTATCGCAGCGGACCGTGAACTGATCGGACCGCACCGTCCGAGCGAGGCGCCGGGGCACGCGGAAGGAATCGAGCGGCAGGACGCCACGCGCCTTGGGCTCTACCCAGTAGAGAGTCGGGTCGTGGGCGTCCTCCGCCATCGGGAAGATCCCCGCCGCGTAGGCCTTCAGCAGGATCTCGGGGGTGATATCCACGCGGGCGGAATCGTCCATGCCGTGAGTGTCGCGCGCGGCCGGCGCGAAGACCAGATCCCGCCCCTGCCGCCGCTCGCCGCGGGCTTGCCCGGTCCCGGTCAGGGCTTCATGCCGCCGTCTTCCAGGAAATGCTCTAGCCAGTGGATGTCGTAAAGACCGTTCTGCACGTCCGGGTTGCGGACCAGCGTGCGGAACAGCGGCAGCGTCGTATCGATGCCGTCGATGACGAATTCGTCCAAGGCGCGCCTTAGGCGCATGAGGCACTCGTTGCGGGTGCGGCCGTGCACGATCAGTTTTCCGATCAGCGAATCGTAGTGCGGCGGAATCCGGTAGCCCTGGAAAGCTGCCGAATCGACCCGGACGCCAAGGCCGCCGGGCGTGTGGTAATGGGTGATCTCACCGGGCGACGGCCGGAATGTCTCCGGATGCTCGGCGTTGATCCGGCACTCGATGGCGTGGCCCTCGACCTTGATGTCCGCCTGGCTCACCGAGAGCGGGCCACCCGAGGCGACCTGGATCTGCTCGATGACGAGGTCGATCCCGGTGATCATCTCGGTCACCGGATGCTCGACCTGGATGCGGGTGTTCATCTCGATGAAGTAGAAGCGCCCGTCCTCGTAGAGGAACTCGACGGTGCCTGCACCGAGATAGCCCAGTTCCTTCATGGCGTTGGCGCAGATGCCGCCGATCTCGGCGCGCATCGATTCGTTGAGCGCCGGCGAGCCGCCTTCCTCCCAGACCTTCTGGTGGCGGCGCTGGAGCGAGCAGTCGCGCTCGGCGAGGTGCACAGCGCCGCCGCGCCCGTCGCCCAGCACCTGCACCTCGATGTGGCGCGGCTTCTCCAGATATTTCTCCAGATAGACCGCGTCGTCGCCGAAGGCGGCCTTGGCCTCGGAGCGGGCCATGCCGATCGCCTGCTCCAGCTCGGCCTCGCTCCGCGCGACCTTCATACCGCGACCGCCGCCGCCCGCCGCGGCCTTGACCAGGACCGGATAGCCGATCTCGGCGGCAATGCGCTTGGCCTCGTGGGGATCCTCGACCCCGCCCTCGGAGCCCGGCACGCAGGGGATGCCGAGCTTCAGCGCCGTGCGCTTCGCCTCGATCTTGTCGCCCATGGTGCGGATGTGTTGCGCCTTCGGGCCGATGAACCCGATCTGGTGATGCGCCAGCACCTCGGCGAAGCGGGCATTCTCCGACAGGAAGCCGTAGCCGGGATGGACCGCATCCGCCCCTGTGATCTCGCAGGCCGCGATGATCGACGGGATGTTGAGGTAGCTGTCGCGGGCGGCCGGCGGCCCGATGCAGACGCTCTCGTCGGCGAGCCGCACATGCATGGCATCCGCGTCGGCGGTGGAATGGACCGCCACCGTGGCGATCCCGAGTTCCTTCGCCGCCCGCAGGATGCGCAGGGCGATCTCGCCGCGGTTCGCGATCAGGATCTTGTCGAACATCGGACCCGTTAGGGCGTCCTGGCGATCCAGGACCGCGCAGGATGCTCTATCCTCTTGTGTTGCGGTGTCGTCCAGGAGGGAGCGGCGAGCGGCCCGGCGGACGTCCTAGGTGATGACGAGGAGAGCCTCGCCGAACTCGACCGGCTGACCGTCCTCGACGAAGATGGCGCTGATCGTGCCGGCGCGGGGCGCGACGATCTCGTTGAAGGTCTTCATCGCCTCGATGAGGAGGAGCTTGTCGCCGACCTCGACTCGCGAACCGACATCCACGAAGGCCTTGGCATCGGGCGACGGCCGGAGATAGGCGGTCCCGACCATCGGCGAAGGGACGGTCCCGGGCTGCACGCGGGGCGGCTCCGCCGGGGCGAGGGCCGCGGGCGCCGCCGGTGCGGGAGGCGGGGCCGCGACGGCGAGCGGCGCGGGCGCCGCAACCTGGACGCTCACGGGTTCGAGCCGCCGCGCGACGCGGATGCGCAGGTCACCCTTCTCGACCTCGATCTCGGACAGGCCGGTCTCGGTCACGAGGTTGGCGAGTTCCCGGACGAGTTCGGGATCGATGGCGTCGTTCTTTGGCATCCGGCCTACTTCGTCTCGCGGCGCATCGGTGCGTCCATCCGGCTCTGGCCCTGGACCTCGACCGCGGCCCTGCGGCTGGCGGCTCTTAGACGAAGGCGGCCCGGCGCGACAAGGCTGCGCAGGCGCCTTCGAGGTCCAACGGCGCGATCCGTCAGCTCAGCAGGAGGCGTGGCCGCACTGGCGCACGTCGGCGATGGTCTTGCGCATTGGCTCGACGCCGACCGCGCCGGGGATCACCTCGTCGCCGATGATGAAGGCCGGGGTGCCCGACAGGCCGAGCCGGTCGCCGAGACCCCGGTTCTCGCTCAGGGCGGCCTTCACCTCGGGGGAGGCCATGTCCTTCTGCAGCTTGGCGGTGTCGACGCCGAGATCCTTGGCGACCTGGATGGCCCGGGCGCCGTTCACACGGCCCTTGGTCTCAAGGAGCTTCTGGTGGAATTCGAACAGCTTGTCGCCCTTGAGCTGCTGGCGCACCGCGACCGCGACCTGGCTGGCCTCCAACGACTCCGGACCCAGCACCGGGAAATCCTTGATCACCACGCGCAGCTTCGGGTCGGACTTGATCAGCGCCTGGACGTCGCCGAGCGCCTTCCGGCAGTAGCCGCAGTTGTAATCGAAGAACTCGACCATCGTGACGTCGCCCGAGGGATTACCGGCCACGACATCATGCGGTCCGTTGAGAAGCGCCTCCCGCGACTCCTTGAGGGCGGCAGACTGGGCGAGTCGCTGCGTCTCCGCCTGCTGCTTCTCGGCCTCGGCCAGCGCCTCCTGAAGCACCTCGGGATGCTTGACGAGGTAGTCCTTGACGATCGCCTCGATGCCGGCACGCTGGGCGTCCGTGAACGGCGCTGCGGGCGGCGCGGCGTTCTGCGCCAGCGCAGGGATTGCGACGAGGCCGAGCGCCAGGACCAGCGCGGGCAGGGGGCGGATGAAGGGCATGGATCCTCGCTTGCGCGGCAGGCCGGCCCGCGCTTGGCGCGAGCGTTAGGAGTTGGGTTAGGCGTTTTCGCGGCGTCCGGTCAAATCCTCGGCGCCGCAGGCAAATCGGTTCGCGCGCCGGTTCTGCGACTGCGCCCCCGGCGTCCGGTTGAGGCGCAGGCCGCGAGGGGCTACCCCGGCGCGTCGGGCGACGGCCGCCGCGCCGCGCACAGCGCTGAGAAGGATCCCATGACCCCGATCTCCCGGCGGGCCGCCGCCGTCCAGCCGTTCCTCGCCATGGACGTGATGGCGGCCGCCGCCGCCAAGGCGCGGGCCGGCGACGACGTGGTGCGGATGGAGGTCGGACAGCCCTCGGCGCCGGCGCCCCGGGCCGTGATCGCGGCCGCACAGGCGGCGCTCGCCACCGGGCGGGTCCCCTACACCGAGGCCCTCGGGCTGCCGTCGCTCCGAGCCCGCATCGCCCGGGACTACGCGGAGCGGCACGGCGTCGCGGTGAGTCCGGAGCGGGTGGTGATCACCACCGGATCCTCGGCCGGCTTCGTCCTCGCCTTCATGAGCCTGTTCGATGCCGGCGCCCGGGTCGCTGTGCCGCAGCCCGGCTACCCGGCCTATCGCAGCATCCTGGCCGCCCTCGACCTCGTGCCGGCGCCCATGGTGCTGCGCGCCGAGGACCGGTTCGCACCGACCGCCGCGCTGCTGCGCGAGACCCACGCGCGCGACGCGGTCGCGGGAGCCCTGGTGATGAGCCCGGCCAATCCCTCCGGCACGGTCATCACCGAGGGGGCCCTCCGGGACCTCTGCTTGGCGGCCCGCGGCCTCGGCCTGCCGCTGATCTCGGACGAGATCTATCACGGCCTCAGCTACGGCGCGCCCACCGTCACGGCCCTGCGCTTCGACCCCAACGCCGTGGTGATCAACTCGTTCTCGAAGTACCATTGCATGACCGGCTGGCGCGTCGGCTGGATGGTCGTGCCGGAGGTGCTCGTCCGGCCGATCGAGCGGCTGGCGCAGAACCTCTACATCTCGGCGCCCTACCTCTCGCAGGTCGGCGCCTTGGCGGCGTTCGACGCCACGGACGAACTCGACGCCGTCCGCGACGGCTACGCGCGCAACCGCGCGATCCTGCTCGACGCCCTGCCGGCGCTCGGCCTCGGCCGCGTCCACCCGGCCGACGGCGCCTTCTATCTCTACGCCGACGTGTCGAACCTGACCAACGACGCCTCGGATTTCTGCCGGCGGATGCTCGACGAGGCGCACGTCGCGGCGACGCCGGGCCTCGATTTCGACCCGGACGTCGGCCACCACCACGTCCGGTTCTCGTTCGCAGGCTCGGAGACCGAGTGCCAGGAGGCGGTGGCGCGCCTGCGGACCTGGCTGCGCTGACCGGTCAGCCCACCGCGACCGGGATCAGCGCACCCACGGCGTCGGCGAGCTGCGAGAAGTGTTCGATCACCCGGTCGGGTCCGAGTTCGACGACCGGTAGATCGGTGTAGCCGAAGGTCACGGCCACCACCGGGATGCCGGCGGCCTTGGCAGTGTCGATATCGGTCCGCGAATCGCCGACCATGACGGCGCGGGCCGGATCGCCGCCCGCAAGTGCAATCGTGCCGGTGAGGTGGCGCGGGTCCGGCTTGAACTGAGGGAAGGTGTCACGGCCGCAGATCGCCGCGAAGCGGTGACCGATCCCGAGGAGGCGCAGCAGCTCCACCGACTGCCCCTCGAACTTGTTGGTGCAGACCGCGAGCATGAACCCCGCCGCCTCGAGGGTGTCGAGGGCGTCGACCACCCCCGGGAAGAGGTGGGACGTGTCGGCGAGGTGCTCGCCGTAATGGGCGATGAAGGCGTCGAACAGGCGGTCGTGGTCGGCCGGGGACAGCGGCCGGCCCTCGGCCTCGAACCCCCTTCGGATCAGCGCCCGGGCGCCTGCGCCGATCAGGCCGCGCGCCCTGGAGAGGGGCAGTTCGGCAAGACCCTCCTGCCGCATCAGCGCGTTGAGCGTACCGATGAGGTCGCCCGCGGTCTCCGCGAGCGTACCGTCGAGGTCGAACACGGCGATCGGCGGCCGGGACGTCGGTTCGGTGAACATGGGGCGAAGGGCTCCGTGCTGGCCGGGATCGGCCGAGCGACGCCTCGCTAGCGGGACGGCTTTGTGAGAGCAAGGCGGCGGTCGGGCGGCCGCGGATGGGCGGATCGTCTCACCGGACGCCCCAGACTCGCCTGAAAGCGCAGCGAAACGCAGCGCGTACCAGCCCCGGGACCCGCGATGAAACCGTCTCTGCCCCTCCTGGCCGTCAGCGCCGCGCTCCAAGCCCTGCCGGCGGCCGCGACCTCCTTCGAGTTCGTGCCCGCTCCGCAGACCGACCTGAACCGGATGTACCGGGTCGACAAGGTGACCGGCGAGGTGACCTCCTGCCAGTACGGGCTTCAGGAATCCGCGGGGGGCATCGGCCAGACGGTCTGTTTCGGGGCCGGCGAGGGCGCCGGGCCGCAGACGCCGTCGGAATACGGGCTGGTGGCCAGCCGCCACACCCGCGAGGCCGGCGTCTTCCGGGTGAACTACCGGACCGGCGAGATGAGCATCTGCTTCGTGCTGGTGAAGAAGGAGCAGGTGGTCTGCACCCAGCAGGGCAAGCCTGGCGCCGACAGCACGTCCGACGCGCCGCTCACCGGACCGGCCCCCGGCCGAGCCGGCGCCAGCGCCACGCCGACGCAGGGCAGCCGCCCGTGACGCAGCCTCGTCGGTGCGGGCGGGCGTTCCGATCGGGCCGGTCCCGTGCTAGGGGCCGACCGAACTCACTGAAAGACCGACTGACCATGACGCGCGACCCCTCGCTCCATCCCGCCGATCGGGCGCACTCTCGGTGAGCGGGCCGGATCTGCGGCGGGCGGCGGCCGCCCGCGCCCTCGATCTCGTCGAGCCGGGCATGCGCCTGGGCCTCGGCACCGGCTCGACGGCAGCCGCCTTCGTGGAACTCCTCGGGGCGCGGGTGCGGGCGGGACTCGACATCATCGGCGTGCCGACGTCCGAGGCGACGCGCGTGCAGGCGGAAACCCTGGGCATCCGCCTCGCGACCCTCGACACGCAGCCCGAACTCGACCTGACGATCGATGGAGCCGACGAGGTCGACGACCGGCTGCGGCTGATCAAGGGCGGTGGCGCGGCGCTCCTGCGGGAGAAGATCGTCGCCTGCGCGAGCCGCCGCATGGTGGTGATCGCCGACGCGGCCAAGCACGTGACGCGGCTCGGCGCCTTCCCGCTGCCGATCGAGGTGAACCCGTTCGGCCTCAAGGCCACGCAGCGTGCCGTCGAGGCGGCGATCGCCGACGCGGGCTGTACCGGGGCGGTCCGGCTGCGCGGGCTGCCGGATGGCAAGCCTCTGGTCACCGACGGCGGCCATTACATCCTCGACGCCCATCTCGGCGCGATACCGGATCCGGAAGCCCTCGGCGCCGCGCTCTGGTCCGTTCCGGGGGTCGTCGAGCACGGCCTGTTCCTCGGCATCGCCGATGCCGCGATCCTGGCCGCGGCGCGGGACGGGCAGGCCGAAGTCACCGTTCTCGGCAGTCTCGCCTGACACGCCGCCCGAAACCGCAGGTCATCCTCGCAAGAAGGTCCCGCATGTCCCGACGCCTCACCGCCGCGCTCGGCCTCGCACTCCTGGCGCTCCCCCACGCCGCCGTCGCGCAGCCTCACAAGACCGCGCAGGCCAAGCCGGCGGCCCAGCCGAGCGGCACACCGGCCGCGAACACGCCGGCGGCCAATACCCCGGCGGCACCGACCTACTCGCCGAGCCACCTCGCCCTGGCCCGGGAGGTGATGCTGAGCTCCGGTATCGCCCGATCGTTCGATTCCGTGCTGCCCGCCTTCGCCGACCAGATCCGCAAGCAGACGGTTACCCGGCCGGAACTCTCCAAGGATCTCGAGGAGGTCCTGACCACGCTGCAGCCGGAGATGGAACTCCAGAAGCAGCGCATGATCGACATTGCGGCGCGCACCTACGCGTCGAAATTCTCGGAGGCCGAGCTGAAGGAGATCGCCACCTTCTTCCGCTCGCCGGCTGGCAAGCACTACGTCGAGGCGCAGCCGCAGCTGCTCGACGAGATGGTGCAGGAGATGCAGGACTGGACGCAGGACGTGTCGGAATACGTCATGGTCCGGGTCCGCGCCGAGATGGGCAAGCGCGGGCACCAGATGCAGTGAGCGCCGCCGCTCGCCGGAGCGGATCGCCGTGAGCCTGCCCCCGACCGCCGCCGGCCGCCTCTACGCGGCGGGGGGCGCCCTCCTGGCCGTGATGCCGGCCGCCATGGTCCTCGCCAACCGGTCGAGCCCGCTGGTCGTCGGGCTGGCAGCGCTCGCCTTCCTGGCCGGGCGATGGGCCGAGGCGGATGCCAGGGCGCTGCGTCGTCGCCTCCTGGCACCCCTCGCGACGCCGCTCGCGGGCGCGGCCCTCGCCTTCCTGGCCTGGGCTCTCGTCTCTCTGACCTGGAGCCCGTTCCCGGCCGCGTCGCTCCGGGCGCTCGCCGAATTCCTGCCGACTTTGGTCGCCGCCTACCTCCTGGCGTGCCTCGCGCCCGGCCGGATCCCCGCCTTCGCGCCCCGGCTCGGAGCCGTCGCGGTCGGCCTCGCAGGGCTTCTGATCGCGGCGGATCTCGCCTCGGACCTCGCCCTGTCGCGGGCGCTGGGCCACCGCGCCGCGGCCTTCGTCCATAACCGCCCCGCCCTGACGCTCGATCTCGTGGCCGGCCCGCTGGCGCTGCTTCTCTGGCGCCGCCGCGCCCGGGGCTCGGCTGCCGCGACCCTCGCCGCCGCGGCCCTCGGCGTGATGCGCTCGATCAGTGGCGCCGCCCAGCTCGGCCTCCTCGCCGGCGCCGCGATGGCCGCCGCAGCACGATTGCTTCCGGTTCGGGCCGGCCTCGGCCTCGCCGGACTCGGTCTCGGCCTCGCCGTGGCCCTCGCCCCCGTGGAGGGCGATCTCCTCGCCCGCGCCATGCCGGAGGCCGCCCACGACCGCCTCGTCCAGTCCTCTTCCCGTGCCCGGGTCGCCATTGCCCGCAGTTTCGGGGCAACGGTCGCGGCCGACCCCTGGCGGGGCGCCGGCTACGGCACCAGCGCGCGCTTCGCCGAGACCCCGGTCGCGCAGGCGGTACCAGCCGAGATGCGGGTCCTCCTGGGCGTCGGACACCCGCACAACAGCTTCCTGCAGGTCTGGGCCGAGCTGGGCCTGCCCGGTGCGATCCTCGCCGCGCTTGCCCTGATGCTGACGCTCGCCCGGATCGCCGGCCTGCCGGCACCGGACCGCGCCACGGCACTCGGCCTCGTCGCCTGTGCGGCGGCGATCGCCTTCGTCGAGCACAACGGCTGGGCCGCATGGTGGACGGCGGGGCTGGGCGCTGCCATCACCTGGATGCGCGCGGCGTCACGGGCCGGCGCGATCGAGAGATCCGAGATGGACGGTCCCGCATGAGCGCGTTTGACGTCGACCTCTTCGTCATCGGCGGCGGCTCCGGTGGCGTGCGTGCTGCGCGGATCGCGGCCGGATACGGCGCGCGGGTGATGCTGGCCGAGGAGTACCGGGTCGGTGGAACCTGCGTGATCCGCGGCTGCGTTCCGAAGAAGCTGATGGTCTATGCCGGCCGCTTCGCCGACGAGTTCGAGGACGCCGCCGGCTTCGGCTGGACGGTGGACAAGCCCCGCTTCGACTGGGCCACCCTCAAACGCCGCCGCGACGCCGAGGTGACGCGGCTCGAGGGCATCTACGACGCCAACCTGATCCGCGCCGGCGTGGAGATCCTCCCCGAGCGGGCCGTGATCGAGGATCCCCATACCGTGCGCCTGGCGTCATCCGGGCGCACGATTCGGGCCGAGCGGATCCTGGTGGCGGTGGGCGCGCATCCGGTGAAGGAGCCGGCCGTGCCGGGAATCGCGCTGGCGATCACGTCCAACGAGGTGTTCGAGCTGGAGAGCCTGCCCGAGCGCATCCTGGTGATCGGCGGCGGCTACATCGCGGTGGAGTTCGCCGGCGTGTTCGCGGCGCTGGGCAGCCGGACGACCCTGCTGCACCGGGGCGACAGGCTGCTGCGCGGATTCGACGACGAGGTTCGGGACGCCCTCGCGGAGGCCTACGGCCATCGGATGGACCTGCGGCTCGGACGCACCCTGACCCGCATCGAGCAGCGGGATGGCGGCCTCTGCGCGCGGCTCGACGACGGCAGCGACATTCTGGTGGACCGAGTGCTCGTCGCCACCGGCCGGCGGCCGAACGTCGACGGGCTCGGCCTCGACCGGGTCGGCATCGAGACAGATTCCGCCGGAGCGATCCCGGTGGACGCCTACTCCCAGACCAAGGTCCCGTCGATCTACGCGGTGGGGGACGTCACCAACCGAGCCAACCTGACGCCCGTGGCGATCCGCGAGGGCCACGCCTTCGCCGACACGGTCTTCGGTGGAAAGCCCTCCTGCGTCGACCATCGACTGATCCCCACAGCGGTCTTCTCGACCCCCGAGATCGGCGTCGTCGGCCACAACGAGGCGTCCGCCCGCACGATCTTCGGCAAGATCGACGTCTACAAGGCGCGCTTCCGGCCAATGAAGGCGACCCTCTCCGGGCGCGACGAGCGCATCCTCATGAAGGTGCTGGTCGACTGCGCCAGCGATCGGGTCGTGGGCGTCCACATCGTCGGCCACGATGCCGGTGAGGTGATTCAGGCGGTGGGGATCGCGGTGACCATGGGCGCCACGAAGGCCGATTTCGACCGCACCATCGCGGTCCATCCCACCGCCGCGGAGGAACTCGTGACGATGCGCGTTCCGGAGGTCACCAAGCATCCGGTCGGCGTCGGCTAGCGACTCCCCGGAGGGCGGGGGCCTCGACGCGGTGCCGGACCGAGCCATATCAGGGGCATGGGCAAGCAGGGCGCAGGCAAGGGACGACGCGAGGACGACGCGCACGCGCGGCGGCAGGCGGTTATCGACGGCCTTCTGGCCGACGCCCTGCGGCCGGCCTTCCACCGGCCGCCGAGCCACGAGGCCCTCCCGCCCGACATCCGCCAAGCCATCGACCGCCTGCTCGCCAAGGCGGAGGCGCAGCGCAGCCGCTGTCTGACCTACGACGATCTGGAGGAGGCCCTGCCGCCCCGGGACGTCTCCGCGGAGGATCTGGAGGCGATCTTCTGGATTCTCGCCGAGCACGGGATCGAGGTGGAGGACGGCGAGGCCTGAGCTCGGGGCCTGCCTGCCCTCGGTTTCGGACACTCGCAAGTCCGCGGGAACCTCTCTATAAGCCGCGCTTCGCGCACGAGGCGCGATCGCACGAAGAGGTGCGCGGAGAGGGACCATGGGCGAGCGTTGGACACCGAAGAGCTGGAGACATCTGCCGATCGAGCAGGTTCCCACCTATCCGGACTCAGCCGCCCTGGGTGCCGTCGAGTCGCAGATCGCGAGCTTTCCGCCGCTGGTTTTTGCCGGTGAGGCCCGCAAGCTGAAGGCGGCGCTCGGGCGCGTCGCGGCGGGCGAAGCCTTCCTGCTTCAGGGTGGCGACTGCGCCGAGAGCTTCGACGAGCATTCCGCCGACAACATCCGCGACTTCTTCCGGGTGTTCCTGCAGATGGCGATGGTGCTGACCTTCGCGGGCGGGTCGCCGGTGGTGAAGGTCGGGCGCATCGCCGGGCAGTTCGCCAAGCCGCGCTCCTCGCCGACCGAGACCCTCGAGGGCGTGAGCCTGCCGAGCTACCGAGGCGACATCATCAACGGCATCGGCTTCACCGAGGAATCGCGGATCCCGGACCCGCGCCGGCAGCTCGAGGCCTACCGGCAATCGGCCGCGACGCTGAACCTGCTGCGCGCTTTCGCGACCGGCGGCTACGCCAACCTGGAGAACGCCCATCGCTGGATGCTGGGCTTCGTGAAGGATTCGCCGCAATCCTCCCGGTACCAGGACGTCGCCGGCCGCATGACCGACGCGCTCGACTTCATGCGCGCGATCGGCATCAACCCGGAGACCCATCCAGAGGTGCGGACCACGGACTTTTACACCAGCCACGAGGCCCTGCTGCTCGGCTACGAGGAGGCCCTGACCCGCGTCGATTCGACCACCGGAGACTGGTACGCGACCTCCGGCCACATGCTGTGGATCGGCGACCGGACCCGGCAGCCCGACCACGCACACGTGGAATACGCCCGCGGCATCAAGAACCCGATCGGCCTCAAGTGCGGCCCGTCCATGAAGGCGGAGGGCCTGATCCGCCTGATCGACCTGCTGAACCCGGAAAACGAGCCAGGGCGCCTCAGCCTGATCTGCCGCTTCGGGGCCGAGAAGGTCGGCGAGCACCTGCCGGCTCTGATCCGGGCCGTCGAGCGCGAGGGACGCAAGGTCGTGTGGATCTGCGATCCGATGCACGGCAACACCGTCGCGGCGGGCCGCTACAAGACCCGGCCATTCGAGCGGGTGATGCAGGAGATCGAGGGGTTCTTCGGCGTGCACCGGGCCGAAGGCACCATCGCGGGCGGCATCCACCTGGAGATGACCGGCAAGGACGTCACCGAATGCACCGGCGGCGCCCGGGCGCTGACGGCCGACGACCTGCAGGACCGCTACCACACCTACTGCGATCCGCGCCTCAATGCGGAGCAGGCCCTGGAAGTGGCGTTCCGCACCGCCGAGCTGGTCAAGGCCGAGCGCAACCACGTGGAGCGCCCGCGCCTCGACGCCGCGGAGTAGCCTCGGTCCAGGCACCGACACGTCGACGTGGTGCGCCGCCCCTCAGCCGGGACCGCGCACCGCGTCGGCCGTTGATCGTCCGCCTCGCTCGATCGCTACCGGCGCGGAGAGCCCGAGCGCGCTCAGCAGCGCGGTCGCGCCCGGAAACACCACCACGATCGGACCGCGGATCGGACCGGATCGGTCCAAGGGCAGCGCAGCCGCACCACGATGCCCCGCTCGGCCCCGGCAGTCGGTCGGTGAGGCGGGGTCTGGCCGCCACGTCCGGATGCACGCCCGACCGCCGGCGGTTCAAACGCCGCCGCCGGGATCACGCTCGGCGGGACGACGCTGGGGATGACGCCCGCACTGCGGATGACCGGAGCGTTTCCGGTGCGCTTACCGCTGCGCCGAACGGAGCGGCGCGTCCGTCTGCGGCGGCTTCAGGGGCTCGACCGACTGGCCGTCGCGCAGGTCCGGAGCCGGGCTGTAGATGATGCGGCTGTCAGCGGGCAGGTCGGAATCCAGCTCTAGGGTCCGCCCGAGATCGCGCCTTACCCGGATGGTCCGCCAGGTAACCCGGTCGTCGTCGCCCAGGGTCGCGACCTGCAGGCCGTTGCCGTTGAACACCGTCGCCTCGGCGGGGATCGTCACGCCCGGCTCTGTGCGGGGGATCTTGAGGGTGACGTAGGCGTAGAGCCCAGCCCGCAGCGCGCGGTCGGGATTGGGCACGTCCACCTGCGTGGTCAGCGTCCGCGACGCGGCATTCAGCGCAATCGAGCTGCGTTCCACGAATCCCTCGAAGCTCCGCCCCGGGATCTGCGGAACGGTGATCGACGCCTGAACGCCTGGCTTGATGCCGGCGGCATCGTTCTGCGGCACGTTCACGGTAATGCGCAGGGTGCTGTCCTGATCCAGACTCAGGAGCGGTGTGCCGCCGTTGTCGGCCCGGACGAGGTCACCGGTGTCAACGTTGCGGACCGTGACCACGCCGTCGAAGGGCGCCACGACCCGCTCGAACGCCGTCAGCGCCTTGAGGCGATCGACCACGGCCTCCTGGGCCTTGATGTTGGCCGTGGCGACCTTCACGCCGGCCTCCGCGGCGGCGAGGGTCGCGGCCTGGGCGAGAACACCGGCCTGGGTGTTGTCGGCGTTCTGCCGCGAGGCCCAGCCCTGGACCGCGAGGGTCGTGGTCCGGTTGTTCGTCAGGTTGGCGAGGTTCACGTTGGCGCGGGCCTGCTCGACCTGCGCCTGCGCTTGGAGCAGCTGCGCCCTCAGCTGACCGACTTGCGCCTCGGCCTGGGCGAGTTGCTGGTCCAGATCCGGGGCTGCGATGCGCAGAAGCAGATCCCCCGCCTTCACCCGCGATCCGATATCGACCCGGCGCTCGGCAATGTAGCCGGTGGCGCGGGCGGCGATCGCCGCCGTGGTGAAGGCCTGCATCTCCCCCGGCAGCGTGAGATCCAGCGGCCCCTCCGCCCGCGCGGCCGCGACGGTGTGCACTTGCGGCACGAGGGTCTTCACCCGCTCCAGGGTCGCGGTCGCCGCCGCGTCGCGCTGCCAATGGCCGTAGGCGCCCCAGACCAGCAGGCCGGCTCCGACGAGCCCGACCAGCAAAAACGGAGCCTTGCCGGGCGGCGGAGGAACGTCCGCGGCCGCGTCGTGCGCCTTCATCGATCGGCTCTCCGCCCCGGAAGCTCGGCCGGGTCGCCGCGAACGTAGCGGCCGAACTCCGTGCCGGCCAGAGCGGGGATTGGACGCATCACCACCCTGTGGCTGCCCCATGGCCGATCTGCGGTGCTCTCAAGCCAGGGAAACCCGGATCGGACCACGCGCCTAGCGCTGCGGGCCGGTCACCAGCGGACGGCCGCTGAGCCGCTTGTGCAGGTGGACCATCAAGGCGATCCCGAAGAGCGGCGTCAGCAGATTGAGGATCGGAACCACCATCAACGCCGCCAGCAGGCAGCCGGCGCCGAGCGTCCGGACCGGGAAGGTCCGGCGCATCGCGGCGGCCTCGGGGAGCGGCCGGAACCGTGATGCCGCCATCTCGAAATATTCCCGCGCCAGCAGATAGGCGTTGGCGGCGAAGAACGCCGCGATTCCGATCACCGGGACGAAGAAGATGACCAAGGCCGCGAGATTTACCAGCAGGGTCAGACCGGCGAAACGGACCGCGTAGAGCATGGCGGTCCCAAACGGCATGGCGCGTCCGGGGGGATCGTTCGGAAAATCGGTGCGCTCCACGATCTCGGCGGCATCGTCGAGGAAGAACCCCGCGACGACGATCGAAACGGCCGGCATCAGGTAGGCGAGCACCACCACGAGGCCGAACCCGGCGAGGTAGTAGGCGAGGCTGTCGAGGATCGGGTACTGGGCGGAGATGTGATGGCTCGCTTGGAACGCCTGGATCAGCCGGGTGAGACCAAGCCAGACGAGGAGCAGGAGCCCGAGCGTCAGCCCGAGGGACTTCCAGAGGATCGCCCGGAGTGGCGGCGAGAAGGTCTGGCGCAACGCCGCCGCGGCGGACTCGACGAGCATCGGGCAACGGTTCCGGCCCGCGCCGAAAGCGGCGCAGGCGCGTTGTGGAGCGGGGCGACGACCGGTGCAAGGCCGGGATCCGTCGCAGGGAAACAGGCTGCGGGGAGCACGCGTGCAGGACACGACAGGTCAGGTCTCGATGCCGCGGACGCCCGACTCCCGATGGGTCGATCCGCCGGTCCGCCCCGCTTTCCGGCCGCGCCTCGCGCCGCTGCCCTCGGCGCCGGAGGTGCTGATCGTCGGAGCCGGAGCCGCCGGGATCGGCGCCGCCCGGACCCTCGCGGCACGGGGTGTGCCAGTCGCCGTGCT
This sequence comes from Methylobacterium sp. P5_C11, assembly GCF_054049775.1. Classification (NCBI taxonomy): domain Bacteria; kingdom Pseudomonadati; phylum Pseudomonadota; class Alphaproteobacteria; order Hyphomicrobiales; family Methylobacteriaceae; genus Methylobacterium; species Methylobacterium sp. P5_C11. The sequence continues at coordinate 171,798 of NZ_JBFULS010000001.1, forward strand.
GGAGGCCCGGGATCGCGTCGGCGGCCGCGCCCTGACCGTGACCCTGCGCGGTCACGCCCTCGACCTCGGAGCCCACTGGCTGCATGCCGGGCCGATCAATCCGTTGGTGGCATTGGGTCGGACACGGGGCGAACGGCTACGCCGCGCTGCCCAGGAAAGCCATGTCTGGGTCGGGCGCAGGCCCGGCCGCGGCGACGAGATCCGGGCCAACGGCCGCGCCTTCGACCGCGCGGACCGCGCCATGACCCGCGGCGCCGCGCAGCCCGGCCCCGATCGGCCGGCCGGCAGCGCCCTGCCGCCCGGGCTCGGCCCCTGGGGCGCGCGGGTGGCGCAGGTCCACGGCMTCGTCTCGGGCCGGCCGCTGGGTGAGGTTTCGCTTCAGGATTTCCCGAGCCTCGAATACGGCGACAATTATTTCCTGGCCGATGGCTACGGCAGCTATCTCGCCCGGCTGGCCGACGGATTGCCGGTGGCTTTGGCGACCCCGGTAGAACGGATCGACTGGTCCGGCGGCCGGATCCGCGCGACCACCGCGACCGGCGTGGACCACGTCGCCCGCGCCGTGATCGTGACGGTGCCGATGATGGTCCTGCGGGACGGGCCGGTCTTCACGCCGCCGCTCCCGAACGCGGTCCGCGCCGCCATCGACGGCTTCACCACCGGGATCTACGAGCACGCGGTGCTGCACTGGCCGTCGAGCCCGTTTCGGGGCCGCGACAGGCTGGCCGCGATCCACGGCGGCCGGCGCGCGCCGCCCGGGCTGCTCACACGCATCGACGGCACGCCGTTTCACTACTACGAGCTCGATCTCCACGAGGCCGCCGCGATCGATGCCGCAGGCTCGGGCGCGGACGGCGTGCGCCGCCATGTCCGGGCGGTCCTGACCGAGCATTTCGGGGTGGGGCGGCTGCGCGACCTCACGATTCCGGCGGTCAGCCTGTGGCGTCACGACCGGTGGTCGCGCGGCTCCTGGGCGGTGGTGCCGCCCGGCCATGCGCCGGCACGGCAGGCCCTCCGCGCGTCGGTCGCCGATACGGTCTGGTTCGCCGGCGAGGCGCTGTCCCGCGAGCAATGGGGCACCGTCGGCGGCGCCTACGCGGAGGGCGTCCGCGCCGCCGAAGCCGTGGCTGCGGTCGTTGGGGACAAGGCCGCGCAGCGTATCCGCCCGGGCACAGGCTGATGCGCGCGCAGCGCGGACAGGCCTGGCGTGCTTGCCCGATCGGACCAAGACAGGCATCCCCCGGGCGACACGCGTCAGGGGGCGGCGATGGATTGGGTCGAGGGGATCGGCTACCTCGGGACGGCGCTGACCATTTCGGCGACCGCCATGAGCACGATGATCCCGTTGCGGATCATCTCGCTCTGCGCGAGCTGCGCGGTGATCACCTACGGCACCCTGATCGGCAGCATGCCGGTCGTGTTGACCGAGCTGATCCAGATGCCGTTCAACGCCTACCGGCTCTGGCAGATGATGCGCCTCGTCCGCGACGTGGAGACCGCTGCCGACGGCGACCTGTCGCTGGAGTGGTTGCGGCCCTTCGGCTCGCGGCGCCCGTTCGGTATCGGCGAGGTGGTGTTCCGCAAAGGCGATCTCGCCAACGAGATGTACTACATCGAGAGTGGGCTGTTCCGGATCCCGGAAGTCGGGATTGAGGTGCGCAAGGGCGGGATCGTTGGGGAGCTGGGCCTGCTGTCGCCCGGCAACGCCCGCACCGCCTCACTTGTCTGCGTTGAGGCGGGCCATGCCCTGTGCGTGTCATATTCCGACGTCAAGCAGCTCTATTACCAGAACCCGGAATTCGGCTTCTACTTCCTGAAGCTCACCAGCGAGCGCCTGTTCCAGAGCGGGCAGGGCGCCAAGCAGCCGGTCACCGCGGGCGACGCCCTGTAGCAGAGCAGGACGCCTCCGGGTCAGAGCATGCTGGGCAGGATGCGGTCCGGCGGCCGGTGGCCGTCCATGAAGGTCTTGATGTTGATGATCACCTTCTCGCCCATGTCGATGCGGCTCTCGTAAGTCGCCGAGCCCATATGGGGCAGCAGGACGACCTTGCCCTGGCGGGCGAGCTTCACGAGCCGCGGGCTGACGGCGGGCTCCTGCTCGAACACGTCGAGGCCGGCCGCAGAGACCTCGCCGCCCTCGATGAGACGCGCCAGGGCGTTCTCGTCGATCACCTCGCCGCGGGCGGTGTTCACCACGATGGCTTCGGGCTTGAGCAGCTTCAGGCGCCGCGCCGACAGCAGGTGATAGGTCGCGGGCGTGTGCGGGCAGTTCACCGAGACGATATCGACCCGCGCCAGCATCTGGTCGAGGGATTCCCAGTAGGTCGCGTCCAGCGCGCTCTCGATCGCCGCCGGCACCCGCCGACGGTTGTGGTAGTGGACCTGCAGGCCGAAGGCGCGGGCGCGCTTGGCGAGCGCCTGGCCGATCCGGCCCATGCCGACGATGCCGAGGCGCTTGCCGGTGATCCGCCGGCCGAGCATCCAGGTCGGCGACCAGCCGGTGGTCCACTCGTCGTCCGGGATGATGCGCGCGCCCTCGGTGACCCGGCGCGCCACCGCGAGGATCAGCGCCATGGTCATGTCGGCCGTGTCCTCGGTCAGCACGCCGGGCGTGTTGGTGACCGTGATGCCGCGCTCGAGGGCCGCGGCCACGTCGATATGGTCGACGCCGTTGCCGAAATTGGCGATCAGCCGCAGGTTCGGGCCGACCTGGGCGATCAGTCCGGCATCGATCTCGTCCGTGACGGTAGGAACCAGGACGTCGGCCTCCCGCAGGGCCGCCGCCAGGGCGTCCGGCGCGAGGGGCGCGTCTTCCGAATTGAGCCGGACGTCGAACAGCTCGCGCATCCGCGTCTCGACGGCATCCGGCAGGCGCCGCGTCACGACCACCAGCGGCTTGCGCTTCGACACGTGTCTCTCCCCGTCAGCCCTGCGGCCCTGTTTGCGGCTTACGCCCGGCGGCTCTCGTCCGGACCGCTTCCCGCAAGCGTCCGTTAACCGAACTCGGCCAGACAGGATCGGTCACGGGGCACCGGTTGCGGAGCCTGTTCCGACCCTTCGGCCTCTCTACCAGAGGTGGGCCGGAACACAATCGGAAGCGGGCTCGCTTACCGAACCCGGCCGACTTTCGACAGGCCCGGCACCCACCAGAGCCACGTCCGGATAGGGAGAGGACCATGCGCGTGTCACGCCACAGCTTCGCCGTCGCGGCGCTGCTGGCCTTCAGCCTCACGACCGGCGTCCGGGCGGCGGCGCCCGCAGGACCCGAGGCGGGCGTCGGGCCGGTGACCAAGCTGCCGCTGCCACGCTACGCGAGCCTGAAGACCGATCGCGTCAACCTCCGCGAGGGGCCGTCCAAGGATCATCGCACTCTCTGGGTGTTCCAGCGCGCCGGCCTGCCGGTCGAGATCGTGGGCGAGTTCGAGACCTGGCGCCGGATCCGCGATTCGGAAGGCACCGAAGGCTGGGTGCTGCACTCGCTCCTATCCGGTCGCCGCACTGCCATAGTCAATGCCGGTCCGGACAAAGGGGCCGAGAAGGCGGCTGTGTCGCTCCGCGCCAAGGCCGACGACGGCTCCGAGGACGAGGCCAAGCTCCAGACGGGGGTGATCGGCAGCGTCAAGAGCTGCACCGGAACATGGTGCCGCCTGATCGTCGCACTCCCGAACAAGCGCGACGTCGACGGCTACATCCGGCAGAATCGCCTCTGGGGCGTCTACCCCAACGAAGTCGTGGAATAGGAGCCGGACCCACGAACGAGAAAGGCCCGGACGAAACCGGGCCTCACCGTCAGTGTCAGCTGGACTGCGCCGGCGCCGGATCAGCTCTGGCGGCGGCCGGCCGGGCGACTGCGCCGCAGGCGGACGATCACCTCGACGCCGGCGATCTCCATGCCCTCGGGGGCCTCCGGGAGCGAATCGACCGTGATCCCGCAATCGGGCATGTCGATCACCTGGCTCTCGTCCTCCAGGTAGAAGTGGTGGTGCTCGGTCGGGTTCGTGTCGAAATATGCCTTCGACCCGTCGAGAGCGAGTTGGCGCAGCAGCCCGGCCTCGGTGAACTGGTGAAGCGTATTGTACACCGTCGCCAGGGAGACCGGCACCTTGGCGCGCATCGCCTCGTCGTAGAGCATTTCGGCGGTGAGGTGGCGGTCGCCACGGCCGAAGAGCAGCCAGCCCAGGGACAGGCGCTGCCGGGTCGGCCGCAGGCCCGCCCGACGCAGGCGGTCGCGCAGATCGGACAGCGGGCAGCCGCGGCGCGGAGTCCCGTTGGCCTCCAGCTGGGGGGCGGGGACCCGGCCGTTGAAGGCGGCCTGGAATGGCACCGGTTCGGACATCGCTGGACTGAACGCTCGACGAGGGGCCTGAAGGAACGGACGTCTCCTGAGTATATTGAAGTGGTCGGGCGGTCGCAACCCGAGCCTTGCCCGACCGCCTGGACCGCGGTTGAAGGCTTTGAAGGCGCGACGCCTCATGCTAACCCGCGCGCCAGCCGACGGGGCGAGTATTGTCGTCCGCGACGCGAAGATCGCGCACATCCGAGGAAACAGCCACCGCAATGCCGCCAGACGCCGACACACCCGCGCAGGGCGCGAACCGCCGGTCACACTATTCCTACGAAGATCTTCTGGCCTGCGGGCGCGGCGAACTCTTCGGACCGGGCAACGCGCAGCTGCCCCTGCCGCCGATGCTGATGTTCGACCGCATCACGTCCATCGCCGCGGAGGGCGGCGCCCACGGCAAGGGGCACGTGACGGCCGAGCTCGATATCCGGCCTGACCTGTGGTTCTTCCCCTGCCATTTCCAGGGTGATCCGGTGATGCCGGGCTGCCTCGGCCTGGACGCCCTCTGGCAGATGCTGGGCTTCCATCTGGGCTGGCTCGGCGCGCCGGGCCGCGGCCGCGCCCTCGGCGTCGGCGAGGTGAAGCTCGCCGGCCAGGTTCTGCCGTCGATGAAGAAGGTCGTCTACAATGTCGACGTGAAGCGTGTCCGCCAGGGCAAGCTGGTTCTCGGCATCGGCGACGGCTGGCTCGAGGCCGACGGCGAGCGCGTCTATCAAGTTCAGGACATGCGGGTCGGCCTGTTCCAGAGCTGAAATCGCGCCAGTCGAACGTCCGGTTCGCGGCGAGGCCGCAACGTCGGACGGTCTCGGCGGTTGAGATTGTGTCCGCGTCACCTTAGCTGACCGGGACGCGGCCCGGGCGACCGAGGCCGCGACGGAGGTAGTGTCACCATCATGCGCCGCGTCGTCATCACCGGGATGGGTATCGTCTCGTCCATCGGCAACAACACGCAGGAGGTGCTCGCCTCCCTGCGCGAAGCCCGTTCGGGCATTTCGCGCGACGCCAGCTACGCCGAGCACGGCTTCCGCAGCCAAGTCTCGGGGGCGCCGACCCTCGATCCGGAGGGTGTCGTGGATCGGCGCGCGATGCGCTTCCACGGCGGCGGCACCGCGTGGAATCACGTGGCCATGGATCAGGCGATCCAGGATGCCGGGCTCGCGCCCGGCGACATTTCCAACGAGCGCACCGGCATCATCATGGGTTCGGGCGGACCCTCGACGCGGGTGATCGTCGAGGCCGCAGCCATTGCCCGCGAGAAGGGACCGAAGCGGATCGGCCCGTTCGCCGTGCCGAAGGCGATGTCGTCGACCGCCTCGGCGACCCTGGCGACCTGGTTCAAGATCCGGGGCGTGAACTACTCCATATCGTCGGCCTGCGCGACGTCGAACCACTGCATCGGCAACGCCACCGAGATCATCCAGGGCGGCCGGCAGGACATCATCTTCGCGGGCGGCTGCGAGGATCTCGACTGGACCCTGTCGGTGCTGTTCGACGCCATGGGCGCGATGTCGTCCAAGTTCAACGACACGCCGTCGCGGGCCTCCCGGGCCTACGACGCCAACCGTGACGGCTTCGTCATCGCGGGCGGTGCTGGCGTTCTGGTCCTCGAGGAATTGGAGCACGCCAAGGCGCGGGGCGCCCGGATTTATGGCGAGGTCGCCGGCTACGGCGCCACCTCGGACGGTCACGACATGGTGGCCCCCTCCGGCGAGGGCGCCGTGCGTTGCATGCGCCAGGCGATCGAGGGACTCAAGGGCGCGCGAATCGACTACATCAACCCGCACGCCACCTCGACGCCCGTGGGCGACGACAAGGAGATCGAGGCGATCCGCGAGGTGTTCGGCCGTGGAGACGATTGCCCGCCCATCTCGGCCACCAAGTCGCTGACCGGCCATTCCCTGGGCGCCACCGGCGTTCAGGAAGCGATCTACAGCCTGCTGATGATGAACAACGGATTCATCTGCGAGAGCGCGCATATCGAGACCCTCGATCCGGCCTTCGCCGACATGCCGATCCTGCGTGCGCGCCGGGACAATGCCCAACTCGGGCACGTGCTGACGAATTCCTTCGGCTTCGGCGGCACCAACGCGACCCTGGTCCTGAAACACGTCGACGCCTGACCGCGCCGCGGAACTGGATTTGCGCGGTCGGCGTTTACCCGATGTTGGGATTCGGTGATGGCGATGAGCACTTTCATCTTTGGAACGCTTGGCGGCCTGCTGATCGCCGGTTGCGCCGCCATCTACGCGAAGCAGGCGGTGATCGAGGATGCGCACACCCATACGGACGGGCACTTCTAAGCCAGTCCGTAATGCCGGAGTAGCCCCGCCTCGCGGCGGGGCTTTTTTTTGCCCGCCACTGACCGCGTTTGGAACGCGGGGCGAGGCGCGTTAAGGCAGCCTGACGCGTTCCGTATCGGGACGGCGGTCTGCCGCCCCCGCCTCACGGGGACGGCCTAATCGGTCAGGATGTGAGTCGGCATGACGGGTTTGATGGCAGGCAAGCGCGGCCTGATCATGGGCGTCGCGAACGATCACTCGATTGCCTGGGGCATCGCCAAGGCGCTGCACGGCCAGGGTGCGCGGCTGGCCTTCACCTATCAGGGCGAGGCGCTCGGCCGACGCGTGGCACCACTAGCCGCCAAGGTCGATTCCGACATCGTGCTGCCCTGCGACGTCGAGGACATCGCCTCCGTCGACGCGACCTTCGAGGCCCTCGACGCACGATTCGACGGCGGCCTCGATTTCGTCGTCCATGCGATCGGCTTCTCCGACAAGGCGCAACTGAAGGGGCGCTACGTCGATGTGACGACCCGTGAGAATTTCGTGCGCACGATGACGATCTCGTGCTTCTCGTTCACCGAGATCGCGCAGCGCGCGGCCAAGCGCATGACGCCGGGCGGCGCCCTGCTGACGCTGACCTACGGTGGCGCCACGCGGGTCATGCCGAATTACAACGTCATGGGTGTCGCCAAGGCGGCCCTGGAGGCGTCCGTCCGCTACCTGGCGAGCGATCTTGGCCCGGATGGGATTCGCGTCAACGCGCTCTCTGCGGGACCGATGCGGACGCTGGCGGGTGCGGGAATCGCCGACGCGCGGCTGATGTTCAACCACCAGCGCGCCCATGCGCCGCTGCGGCGCACGGTGAGCCTGGACGATGTCGGGGGCTCGGCCCTCTACCTGCTGTCGCCGCTCTCGGGCGGTGTCACCGGCGAGGTCCACTTCGTGGATGCCGGGTACAACATCATCTCGATGCCGCGCCCGGACGTGCTCCAGGCCCAGGATGAGGCCGGCGTGGTCGGAGATGCCTGACCGTGCCTCACTCCTCCGGGATCCGCCCCGGGGGGAGGGGACCGGCCGGACCGCCGTGCTCGCCGCGGACCGACCGGCGCTGACGCTCGGCGCGCACCGCCTCGGGGGAGGGTGGGGCCGAGGGATAGTTGGAGGCGAACGGATTGGGCGGCGCGCCGCGCCCGGATCCGCCGAGGAGCCGGTCGAAGAAGCCCTGCTCGGCACGGGCAGGCTGCGCGGCCATAAGGAGGGCGATGGCGAGGATCGGGCGAAGCTGCATCGTCGTCTGCGTACCGGGATCTTGCCGCTAGACTCACTTTCCGGCAGATTGGAGGCCGGCGGGCAGGTCACCTGGAACCGCGGGGCCTCCGGCGGGTTCGCGGTCATCGAAGAGGGCGCGTACAGGAGGCGTGATGTCCGAGGTTACCTATCGCATCGTCGAACACGACGGCGGCTTCGCCTACAAGGTCGGCGACGTGTTCTCCGAGACCTACCCGAGCCGCGAGGCGGCGCTGCAGGCGGCCCAGGCCGCGGCGGCCGAGCAGCAGGTGCCCGGCTCGACCGAGGGCATCCGCTACCAGGACAAGGCCGGCGGCTGGCACGACGAGACCGCGCAGGGCAGCGATCGGCCCCGCGCCCGGGTCGTGGAGTAGTCGGCCCGGACGTCATGGGCATGGGTGGTCCGGCGCATCGACGGGGACGGCGATGGCACGCCCTCGGCGGGTGACGCCGGCTGCGCCCGCCGAGGCGCCGATCCGGCCAAAGGGCGCGCGCCGCACGACCCCGTCGCCCGAGACGCTCGCGGCACTCGGTCCCGACCGTCTCATCGGGCTGATCCTTGGTGAGACGGCACGCAATCCCACGTTCAAGAAGCTGGTCAGCGCGGCCCTTGCCGCTCTACAGGGACCGGATGCCGTCGCGGCGATCGTCGACCGGCGTCTCACGGCCCTGGAGGGGGCTCAGGGCTTCATCGACTGGCAGAAGCGTCGATCGTTCGCGGCCGATCTCAACGCTACCGTCACGGTGATCCTCGACGAGTTGCGACCCCTCGACCCGGGGGCGGCCCTCGACCGGCTCCTGCGCTTCCTCGACGCGGCCGACGCGGTGCTCAATCGCGTGGACGACAGCACCGGCGCAGTCCAGGGGGTGTTCGAGCGCGCCTCCGACGCCGTCGTGGCGATGACGGGCTCGTTGCCGCCAGACGATGCCGTACGGGTCGCGGCGAGCCTCGTCGCACGCTGCGCGTCGGAACCGCTCGGTCCGCATGCGGCCGTGCTTGGAGACATGATCCCGTCCCTGCCCGAAGAGGCGCTCGGCGCGGTTGACCAGCGGCTCGCCGCAACGGACGCCGCGCAGGCGACGGACTGCGATCTCGACCGGGGGGCGACCCATCACCGTCGGGCGGGCCTCGTCCAGATCCTGCGTCTGCGGCAAGCCATCGCCGACCGGCGTGGCGATGTGGACGCGTACATCGCCCTCGAAGGCGCGCTGCTACCCGGCCGCGAGAGCCGTGCGGAGATCGCCCGGCGGCTACTCGACGCCGGGCGGCCAGGCGAGGCGCTGGACTGGATCCGGCGCCCGCAGGAACCGGGATCGCGCATCGCCACCCGGGCCGACCTGATCGCGGGGTTCGACCCCCGCGGACCCGATCGGGCGCGGCAAGCGCTGGAGATCGAGATCCTCGACACCCTCGGACGGGCCGATGAGGCGCAGGCCCTGCGCTGGGCGCGATTCGAGCGCGATCTCGACGCGCCGATGCTGCGGACCTACCTGGCCAAGCTTCCGGATTTCGAGGACGAGGAGGCGCTCCAGCGCGCCCTCGACTGGGCCGACGCGTTCCCGCAACCGCACCGGGCGCTCGCCTTCCTGGTCGGGTGGCCGGACCTGAACCGCGCCGCAGGGCTCGTGACCGCGCGCCCGCAGATCTGGCAGGGCGACCAGTACGCCGTGCTGGCGCCGGCCGCCGAGGCGCTGAGCCAGGACCACCCGGTCGCCGCCACGATCCTGTACCGGCGCCTGCTGGACGACATCCTGGAATCCGGTCGCAGCGCCGCCTATCCGCACGGGGCACGCTACCTCGCGGAACTCGATGGCCTGGCGGGCCGCCTCGCCGCGGGCGACGTCACCCCCGATCCGCAGACCTATCGCCACGATCTGCGGCGCATGCACGGACGCAAGCATGCGTTCTGGGGATCGGTCAGGGACTGAAGCGGCTAGGCGCGATCAGGTCAGTCTTCGACCACGATGGCGTCAACGCGATCCGGATAGAACGCCACATGCTCCCGGATCGCCGCGACGGCGGGGAAGGGGTCCCCGTAGCTCCAGACCGCGTCCGGCCGCCGGGTCCCATCGACGACGAGGTCGAAATAGTGGGCATCACCCTTGTACGGGCAATGGCTTGACCGCTGTGAGGCGACGAAGCAGCTGGATCGGATGTCGCTCCTCGGGACGTAGAAGACGGGTGGATAGTCCGCTTCCTGAAGGCGCAGCGCGTTGCGGGTATCGGCGACCGGCACGCCTGAGACGACGACGCGGACGCGGCGCGCCTCCGGCGCGATCGTGATCGGATGATCCGGTCCAGGCACCTTCATGACACTCCCCCCTCACCGGGCCTCAGTTCGATGGTTCCGAGTGCATCCGCGAGCCGCGTCTGCGCCGTACCGGGCCTGAGCGGCTTCTGCTGAGTCTCGTGCGGGACCCAACCCGAAAGCCATAGCACCTCGAAGGTCGCCCGCACCCGTCCATCCGGATCCGAGAACCGTTCGGCGTAGATTTCGGCCGTCCGCAGGAGGGTCGCCCGCCGCAGCGGCGTCCGCCGACGCTCGACGAGCACGTTGGTCATGCCCATCGCGCGCAGATCGCGCAGGAGACCGAACGGGTCCGCGTAGCGCACCGTCAGCGTGTCGGTGTCGGCCACCGGCAGCGCGAAACCCGCCCGTTGCAGCAGGGCGCCGGCCTCGCGGACGGCGGCGAATGGAGCCACCCGGGGGCTGATCCCGCCTTCGACCTCGCTCTCGGCCTGGGCGAAGCTCTGACGCAGCTCGGTGAGCGTCGCACCACCCAGCAGGCAGCCCAGGAACAACCCATCCGCCCGCAGGGCACGGCGCAGCTGGATAAGCGAGCCCGGCAGGTCGTTCACGGCCTGCAAGGCCAGGAGCGAGACGGCGAGATCCAGGCTTCCCGGCGCGAGCGGAAGCACCTCCGGGTCGCCGACGATCACGGCGCCGCCCGGCTCCGGAAGTGCCGCGAGGCGGAGATGCCGCGCCTCCGGATATCGGGCGGCGAGCATCCGGGCGGCCACCGGTGCCGGCGTGGCGAGGTCCAGGACCGCCGTGAAGCTGCGCAGGACCGCCCCCAGGCGGTCGTCCAGGTCCTCGGCGAGGCGATCGAGGAGGAAGCCCGGATAGCCAATCCGCCCGGCGCGGGCGAGGCGGCGCCGGGCGAGGCTCGTGTCGAACAGGGCGGCGGGAGAATCCATCGTGGCTGAGATGGCATCTGGGGACGCGTCGCGCCACCTCTCGCGCCCGCCCGCATGGTCCGCGCGCACGGAACCGTGAGCTGCGCTATGGTGATGGAACGACTCGGCAGCGTCGCTGTTCCTGCTGCAACCGGCCTTACGGCCGAGATTCCTCATGGAGCACACATCATGAAGCGCATGCTCGTCGGGGCAGCCGTGGCCCTCACCACCCTGGCTGCCGCGGGCGGCGCCGAGGCGAAGGGCTGCATCAAGGGCGCCATCGTAGGCGGCATCGCCGGCCACTATGCCGGTCATCACGGCCTTATGGGTGCCGCCGCCGGCTGCGCCATCGGCCGCCACCGCGCAAATTCCCGTGACCGCCAGGTGGAACAGCAGCAGATGGCGCCGCAGGCACGTCCCGTCTCCGCGCGCTGAGCGCGCCGGTCACTGGGATCCCGTTCCCCGCATGACGGCCTTGCACGCCGTCGCAACGGCCCTGCGCGGTCTGCCGCGCGGGGTTCTGTCGCTGATCTACCCGCCCACTTGCGCGGGCTGCGGCAGCGCCACCGCCGATCCTGGCGCCCTGTGCCCGGCCTGCTGGTCAGGCCTGCGCCTGATCGACGAGCCGGTCTGCCAGCGCTATGGCACGCCGTTCGCCGTCGATCTCGGCGTCGGCCCGCTGCTGTCACCGCGGGCGATCGCCGAACCTCCGGTCTTCGGGCGTGCCCGGGCCGTCGCCCTCTATGATGCCGGGGCGCGCCGCCTCGTCCACCGTCTGAAATACGAGGATCGGCTCGATCTGGCCCAGGGGATGGCGCGGATGATGGCCGCGAGCGGGCGGACACTGATCGCAGACGCCGAATGTATGGTCCCGGTGCCGCTCCACCGGGGACGTCTGTGGCGCCGTCGGTTCAACCAATCGGCCCTGCTGGCCCGAGCGATCGCCGCTTCGGCGGGCTTACCCATCGTTCCGACGGCACTGATACGCGTACGAGCGACGCGGTCGCAGGTCGGGTTGAGCCGCGCGGCGCGGGCCGAGAACCTCAGCGGCGCCTTCCGGGTGGCAGCTGCCGAGCAGCATCGGATCCGCGGGCGGCGGGTTCTGCTGGTCGATGACGTCGTCACCACGGGCGCAACCGGCAATGCGGCCGCCCGGGCGCTGCTGCGCGGCGGCGCCGCGTCGGTCGATCTGCTCACCTTCGCGCTGGTCGGCGACGCCACGGGGTGAGCCGCGCCGTCAGCTGGGCGCTGGGTTCCGGTTGGAAAAGCGCGCCGCCAGGGAGAAGTCGAAGGCTTCCGCGATCCCCTCGTACCACAGCGAGAACGGCGTCGGGTGCGCGAGATGCACGGCGCCTTCGACCTCGCCGCCCGTGTGCTGGAGCGCGGCCCCGTGACGGGCGGCGAGCCGCAGCATCGGACCATTGCCCGACAGGCAGCGGACGTGCAGGTCGATCACGCCGCGATGGCGCGCCGCGCGGGCGATCCGGGCGAACAGGTCGGCGCCGAGCCCGCGCCTGCGGAACGGGCGCTCCACCGCGAACGCAGCCTCGGCATGCGGACCGAGGACGCACCGCGATACGCTCGGACCCATCGGCCGCAATTCGCCGAGCCCACGTATCACGCCATCCGCGAAGGCGCCGTACATCACGCCCTCAGCGATCAAAGCGCGCGCGGCATAGGCCCTGACACCGGCCTCGCTGACATTGCCCATGAAGCGGCTTGCCCGGGTCTCCGGATCCAGCCGCAGGAAGTAGTCCAGCACCGCGTCGCGATCCGCCTGCCACAGGCGCCGGATGCTGTGGGCGGGCACATCGGGGGCTTGTCTCGCCATGATGAAGCTCCGGTTCGTGCGCGCTGCCGCGCGGATTGGTCCGGACGCTCCTCCCCAGGACGAGGACGATGTCGCACTGCGCCAGACGTTGTGCAATGCAGCGCGATGCACGGGTGCCCCTCTGTGAAGCCACCTTGTGAGCGGGCTATGGGACGCTTCAACGCGGCTGTTTGCCCCCGGACTTGATTCAGGCCGAGCTTGCGCGGCACTGGAACCGGCTCCGGGTCGTTGACCGCCGACGCGGGCGCGGGGGTGCCGCGACGAGCAGCGAGGGACCGGCGGCGTGAACGACAGATCCGGCAAGCATGTGGCCCCGTCGCCGGCGGCGCGGGCCGGCGCGATCTCGCCCGGCCCGGTCCACGAGCGCTACGAGTCGCTCATCGCCACGGGCGCCATCGAGCGCGACCCGGCTCAGGGCCACCTCGTGCGCGCCCTCGACCGGCTCGTGATGGACCTGCAGCGCCGAAAGCGCGCCAGCAAGTCCAGCGCCCTGGGCTGGCTGTTCCGGCGCAAGGACGAAGCCGAGACGATCAAGGGCCTGTACATCTGGGGCTCGGTCGGGCGCGGGAAGACCATGCTCATGGACCTTTTCCATGAATCGGCCCCGGAGCCGAAGCGGCGAGTACATTTCCATGGCTTCCTGGCGGACGCCCACGAGCGCATCCACGCCTACCGTCAGGCCCTCAAGGCCGGGACCGTGAAGGGCGACGACCCGATCGGCCCCGTGGCCGACCAGCTCGCCGACGAGGCGACCCTGTTGTGCTTCGACGAATTCACCGTCACCGACATCGCCGACGCGATGATCCTGGGCCGCCTGTTCGGTCACCTGTTCCGGCGGGGCGTCACCGTGGTGGCGACCTCGAACGTCGAACCTGACCGGCTCTACGAAGGCGGCCTGAACCGGGCGCTGTTCCTGCCCTTCGTGGCGACCCTGACGGACAGGGTGGATGTCGTGCGGCTCGACTCCCGGACCGACTTCCGGCTCGAGAAGCTCGGAGGCGCAGCGGTCTATCACGTCCCGGCCGATGCGGCGGCGCGCGCGGCACTCGATGCAGCCTTCAAGGGACTAACCGGCAAGGCGCGGGGCCTCCCGACGACGGTCACGGTTCACGGCCGGGCGGTAGAGGTCCCGGAGCAGTCCAACGGTGTCGCCCGTTTCGATTTCGACGATCTCTGCCGAAAGCCCCTGGGCGCCTCGGACTACATGGCGCTGGCTCGGGCCTACCACACGGTGATCCTGGACGGGATCCCAGTGATGGGGGAGGCGGACCGGAACGAGGCCAAGCGCTTCATCACGCTGATCGACACCCTCTACGACCGGCACGTGAAGCTCGTCGCCTCCGCGGCCGCCGAAGCGCCGGATCTCTACACCGCCGAGACCGGTCGCGAGGCCTTCGAGTTCGACCGGACTGTCTCGCGTCTCATCGAGATGCGGTCGCGGGACTATCTCGCCCAGCCGCACGGCCGGCCCGATTCCGAGGCCTCGGGCGCCAGCACCGGGCTGGTGGAAACGTGAGCGCCCAGGCACGCACCGGGTCGATCTTCGGCCTGCGTCGGCGCAATTGGCGCGGCGCCGGGCCGCTGAGCTGGCTCCTGGGCTCCCCCGCCGCCTTCGTCCTGCTGGTCGTCGCCCTGGGTGCCGGGACGGCGAACTACGTCGCGGGCGAGGCCGACCGGACGGCGACCGCCCGGGCAAACGCCACTGTCGCGGGGGTCGAGCGGCTGATTTCCGAGGTCAAGGACCTGGAGACGGGCGAGCGCGGCTTCGTGCTGGTCGGCAGCGAGGATTACCTGACCCCGTACACGACCGCGCTCAACAGGATCGAGACCGACCTCGCGGGCCTCGGCGCGGCTGCGCAGGAGCCTGTGCGCGCCGGCGGTCCGTCTCTCGCCGGTCTGATCGCGCAGAAGCGGGACTTCGCGGCCCGGGTCGTGGCGGCGCGGCGCAACGAGGGCTTCGATCCCGCCATCGACCTCGTCCGCACCGGCGAGGGCAAGCGCCTCATGGACGCGATCCGAACGGAAGCCGCCGCCCGTCAGACCGCGACCACGGATCAGCTTGGGGTTCTGCAGGCGCGCGAGCATTGGCGCGGGCTCCTGCTGTTCCTGCTCTCCGGAGCGGCGGCCCTCGGGGCGATCGTCCTGCTCGCCCGGCTGGCCCTGGTGCGGCGCCAGGAATCCTTGCGCATGTCGCGGCTCCTCGACGGCGTCCTCGCCAACGCGCCGGTGGGCCTCGGCTTCCTCGACCGCGCGTTGAACATCCGGCACATGAACCGGGCGCTCGCCACCATGAGCGAGCGCGGCTTCGGGGCCGATCTGGGCGCGCCGATCTGGGCGATGCTCCCGACCCTGCGGGAGGAACTCAGCACGAAGCTCGCCGCGGCGCTCCGGGAAGGCCTGGTCTCCCCGGACGTCCCGGTGGCCGTGCCGACCCCCTCGGCCCCGGGGGGCGTGCGACATTTCTCGATGAGCTTCTATCCGCTCCGGGGCGACGACGCCGGCGAAGCCGACGACAGCGTGGAAGGCGTGGGCCTCGTCGTGGTCGACGAGACCATTCGCCATCTCGCGGAGGCCCGGCTGCGCCGGAGCGAGGAGCGCTTCCGATCGCTGATCGAGGCCAGTGCGGCGATCGTCTGGACCGCCAATCCGGAGGGAAGCCTGCACCGCCGTCAGGTCGCCTGGAGCCGCTTCACCGGACAGGATGAGGCCGCCTATGCGGGACTCGGCTTCCTGGACGCGGTCCATCCCGAGGACCGCCAGCACACCCTGGACGCATGGTCCCGCGCGCTGACCAGCCGCGAGCCCTACGCCACGGAGCACCGGATTCGGGCGGCCTCCGGGGCGTACCGGCACATGAGCGTGCGCGCCGTCCCGATCCTCGAAACCGACGGGACCCTGCGGGAATGGGTCGGGACCCACACCGACATCACCGAGCGCAAGGAAGCGGAGGCTGCGATCGAGGCGGCGCGCGCGGCCGCCGAAGCCGCCAACGCGGCCAAGAGCCAGTTCCTCGCTAACATGAGCCACGAGCTGCGCACCCCGCTCTCCGCGGTCATCGGCTACGCCGAGATGGTGCAGGAAGAGCTCGAGGATCTCGGCGAGGCCGACCTCGTCGCCGATATGCGGAAGATCGAGACCAATGCCCGCCACCTCCTCGGCCTGATCAACGACGTGCTCGACATCTCCAAGATCGAGGCCGACCGGGTCGAGGTCTACGCGGAGGATTTCGACGTCGCCACCGTGGTGCGGGAGGTCGCCGTCACGGTCGAGGGGCTGATCGCCAAGAAGGGCAACGCCCTGGAGCTGGCGCTCGAGGACGATCTGGGCACCGCCCACACCGACGTCACGAAGCTGCGCCAGTGCCTGATCAACCTCCTGAGTAACGCCGCGAAATTCACCAAGGACGGCCGGATCACCCTGTCGGTCGTCCGCATCGGCGGGGCGTTGCGGTTCTCCGTCTCCGATACCGGCATCGGCATGACGCAGGAGCAGGTGGGCCGGCTGTTCGAGCGGTTCACCCAGGCCGACGCGTCGACCACGCGGCGCTTCGGCGGGACCGGGCTCGGGCTCGCGATCACCCGGGCCTTCGCGGAGATGCTGGGCGGCGCGATCGCCGTGGAGAGCCGCGAGGGGGCGGGCACCACCTTCACGCTGACGCTCCCGGACCGTTTCGCGGGGGACAGATCGGACGAGGCGGATGCGACCGTCGCGCCAGCTGGGGACCGCAGGCCGATCCTGGTGGTCGACGACGACGCGGCCACCCGGGATCTGCTCGCCCGATTCCTGGAGCGGGAGGGCTTCCCGGTCGCGGTCGCGGAGGACGGGCGGCGGGGCCTCGAACTCGCCCGCAGCCTGCGACCGCGGGCCGTGCTCCTCGACGTCACCATGCCGCAGATGGACGGCTGGGCGGTCCTGCGCGCGTTGCGCGCCGATCCGGAGATCGGCGCGACGCCGATCGTGATGGTCACGGTGCTCGACGAGCAGAACCTCGCGTTTTCCCTCGGCGCCACCGATTACCTGCAGAAGCCGATCGATTGGGGCAGCCTGCGGCAGATCGTCGATCGCTTCCGGCCGGTCGCGGGGGACGGGTCGATCCTCGTCGTCGAGGACGAAGCCGACGTGCGGGGACATCTCTGCGCCTATCTCGCGCGCGAGGGCTTTCCCGTGCGCGAGGCCGAGAACGGGCTGCACGCCCTCGCTTTCGTCGAGGCGGAGCGGCCGTGCCTCATCCTCCTCGATCTGATGATGCCCGAGATGGACGGCTTCGCCTTCCTGCGGGCGCTCCGGGCGCGGGAGGAGTGGCGGGACGTGCCCGTGGTGGTTCTCACCGCCAAGGACATCACGGCCGAGGATCGGCGGCGTTTGGCCGGGCAGGCCGACCGGGTCCTCGCCAAGGGGGCGACCGGCCTCGGCGAACTCGCCCAGGCGCTTCGGGCGCTGATCCCGGCGGCGGATCAGCCCGACTGATCGAGACGCGTCGCTCCCGGGTCGGCGGCCGACCCGGCCTCACAGGCCCCGGAATGCCAGCACCAGGGCTCCGATCGCGATGCCCCACAGGGCGAGCGTCGACCAGATCGCCCGCAGACGCTCGTTCCTGGCGAAACGCTCCAGACGGCGGGCGTCGCCGGTGCCGGCCTCGTCGAGGCGGACCAGCACGCGCTTGAGCCGCTGGGCGAGGTCGGGAATGTCGCTGACCACATCGGAGACGACCCGCAGAGCCTCCAGGCCGCTCTGCGCCCGGCCCACCGGACCCATGTTGCGGGCGATCCAGGTGCGCACGACCGGCTCGGCGGTGGTCCACATGTCGAGCCGGGGATCGAGGGAACGGGCGACACCCTCTACCACCACCATGGTCTTCTGGAGCATCACCAGTTCCGTCCGGGTGCTCATGTCGAACAGGGCCGTGACGTCGAACAGGAGCGTCAGCACCTTGGCCATCGAGATCTCGTCGGCCCGGCGCTGGTGGATCGGCTCGCCGATCGCGCGGATCGCCTGAGCGAAATCCTCCACGGAATGGTGGGCCGGCACGTAGCCCGCCTCGAAATGCACCTTCGCCACGCGGCGATAGTCACGCAGGATGAATCCGAGCAGGATCTCGGCGAGGAACCGGCGCTCGTTCTGGCCGAGCCGGCCCATGATGCCGAAATCCACCGCCACCAGCCGGCCTTCGGCATCGACCATCAGGTTGCCCTGGTGCATGTCGGCGTGGAAGAAGCCGTCGCGGATCGCGTGCCGCAGGAAGCTCTGGATGACGGTCCGCCCGATCGTCTGCGGATCGTGCCCCGCGGCGGCGAGTTCGGCCGCACTGTGGAGGCGGGTCCCGTCGATCCATTCCGCCGACAGCACCTCGCGGGCGGTCAGCTCCCATTCGGGTCTCGGGACGCGGAAGTCGGCATCGTCCCGGGTGTTTTCGGCGAGTTCCGATGCCGCCGCCGCCTCCAGGCGGAAATCCATCTCCATCAGCACGGAGCGGGCGAGGATCTCGACCACTTCGCGGGGGCGCAACCGCTCGGCCTGTGGGGACAGGGCGTGCACCACCCGGGCCATGAAGCGCATGACCTCGAGATCGCGCATGAACCGCTCGCGCACGCCCGGCCGCATCACCTTGACGGCAAGGGCGCGCTGCGTGCCGTCAGGATCCTGCACGATCGCCTTGTGGACCTGCGCGATGGAGGCGGCCGCGATCGGCTCGCTGAACGACACGAACAGCGCGCTCACTGGCTTGCCAAGCGCGGCCTCGACGGTCCGAACCGCGACCGCCTGCGGGAAGGGCGGCACTCGATCCTGCAGCTTCTCCAGATCGAAGGCTGCCCGCACGCCGACGATGTCCGGTCGGGTCGCCAGGAACTGCCCGAACTTCACGTAGGACGGTCCGAGGCGGGTCATCGCCGCCGAGAGCCGGGCGGCCCCGTCGTCGAGACCCGGCCGCTCCAGGGTGCGGCCGATCCTGAGTGCAAGGCGCAGGTGCGGCGGCAGTTCCGATGGGTCCGCGAAGGCGAGCGCGCCCTCGCGAGCCAGCACGAAGCCGACCCGCGCCCCGCGAAACAGGTTGATCGCGGCGCCGATCATGAGCGCGTTGTCCCGCCCGCCTCTGCGGGAAAGGGAAGCCCCTGCGTCGGCAGGACTCGGGAGAAGCGGGCGACGGTGGCGGAGGAGGCAGCGGCCTTCCCGCCCCGCGCGACCGCGGACGCGGCGGTGCTACCTCCTCCCACCCCGATGCACAGGATATCGTCCCCCGCGAAGGGGGGAGGGAGGTCGCGCGCGTGGGGCAAGATCAGGAGACTTTCCAACCCGAATGGATCGCCACGATCCCGCCCGAGAGCGGCCGATCGGTGACGTGGCGGAAGCCGGCGCGCTCGATCATTCCCGCGAATGCGCCGCGAGTCGGGAACTTCCGGATGGATTCCACGAGGTATCGGTAGGATTCCGCATCACCGGCCACCCGGGCGCCGATGCGCGGGATCACATTGAAGGAATAGGCGTCGTAGATCCGGTCGAGCAGCGGGATGTCGACGGCGGAGAATTCGAGGCAGAGGAACCGCCCACCGGGCTTCAGCACCCGCCGCGCCTCGGCGAGCGCTACGTCGATCCGCGGCACGTTCCGGATGCCGAAGGCGATCGTGTAGGCGTCGAACGAGGCGTCGGGAAGCGGCAGCGTCTCGGCGTTCGCGGTGACGAAGGCGATCCGGTCACCGGCCTCGTCGACCTCCCGCTCCCGAGCCCGCTCGGCGCCGACCCGCAGCATCGATTCGTTGATGTCGAGGACCGTCACCCGGGTCCGCGGGCCGCCCGCGGCCAGCACCCGGAAGGCGACGTCGCCGGTGCCACCGGCCACGTCGAGATGCGCGAAGGGCCGGTTCCGTGGCGGCCGCAGCATCGAGACGAGCTGCGCCTTCCAGGCCCGATGCAGGCCCGCCGACATCAGGTCGTTCATGATGTCGTAGCGGCGGGCGACCGAGTGGAAGACGCTGTCCACGCGCCCCTGCTTCTCGTCGAGCGCCACGCGCTCGAAGCCGAAATCCGCGCTCGCGCGCTCAGACGCCCCGTCTCCGGCCTTCATGACGCTCCCAATCCTCGATGGGCGCGTCATAGCGAAGGTCGAGCCCGACCGCCATGCGTCGAAACACGCGGCTGGGGATCGGCCCCGATGCTGCGACGCGCCGAAGTCGTGCCTCAGCCGACCCGTGCGCGGAGGGCGTCGGAGACCGCCGACGCCATGGCGCGGGTTCCCATCGGGTTCGCGCCCGCGGCGGCGATGTCGGCGGTGCGCGCGCCGCCCGCGAGGGCGTCCGTGATGGCGCCGTCCAGGGCGTCGGCGGCGTCGCCGAGCCCGAAGGAGTAGCGCAGGCACATGGCAAGCGAGCCGATCATGGCGATCGGGTTGGCCTTGTCCTGGCCGGCGATGTCGGGGGCCGAGCCGTGAACCGGCTCATAGAGCGCGCGGCGCAGGCCGCTCGCGTCGACCGCGCCGAGGGACGCCGAGGGCAGCATTCCGAGGGAGCCGGTCAGCATGGCGGCGATGTCGGACAGGACGTCGCCGAACAGGTTGTCGGTCACCAGCACGTCGAACTGCTTCGGCCGGCGCACCAGCTGCATGGCGCAGTTGTCGGCCAGGATGTGCTCCAGCTCGATCTGCGCATAGTGCTCGGCGTGGACCTTGGTGACGACCTCCTTCCAGAGGACGCCGGACTTCATCACGTTGTGCTTCTCGGCCGAGGCGACCCGGCCCGAGCGCTTGCCGGCGAGGTCAAAGGCCACGTGGGCGATCCGCTCGATCTCGGCCGTCGTGTAGACCTGGGTGTCGACCGCGCGCTTGGAGCCGTCCTCCAGGGTGGTGATCTCCTTCGGCTCGCCGAAATAGACGCCGCCGGTGAGTTCCCGGACGATCATGATGTCGAGGCCCTCGACCAGCTCGCGCTTCAGCGCCGAGGCCTCGGCGAGCGCCGGGTAGCAGATCGCCGGGCGCAGGTTGGCGAACAGGTCGAGTTCCTTGCGCAGGCGCAGCAGGCCGGCCTCGGGGCGGTTCTCGTAGGCGACGCTCGCCCATTTCGGACCGCCGACGGCGCCGAGCAGGATCGCGTCGGCAGCCTTGGCGCGCGCCAGCGTCTCGTCCGCGAGGGGGCGGCCGTGGGCGTCGATCGCGCAGCCGCCGACGAGGTCGGTCTCGATCTCGAAGGTGGCGAGGCCGGTATCCTTGAGCGTATCGAGCACGACCTGCATGCCGCCGGCGACTTCCGGGCCGATCCCGTCGCCGGGGAGGAGCAGGAGCTTGTAGCTGGCCATGACGGTCTCGCGGGTTTGTCTCGACGTGCCGGCGGGCTTTATCGAGGGCAGACCGTCATTGGCAAGGCGCTCGGGCAAGAGGCTTCTGGCGAGGCGCTTGGGCAAGGCGCCCGCGAGCCCGTCGGGGCGGGCCGCGCCCCGGATCAGAGGAACGCGACCTTGCCGGTGGCGATCTCGTAGTAGCCGCCCACGACCTTCACCCGCCCAGCGGCGACGGCCTCCGCGAGGATCGGCCCCGCCTGCTCCAGCCGCCTGACGGTGTGACGGACGTTCTGGGCGATGGCCTCGGCGAGGGGATCCGGCGCCCGCGCCTTCTCGGCCAGATCGACCGCCGGGCGGATCGCATCGATCAGCGCCGGCAGATGGCCGGGAAGCACGGCGTTGGTCTTCATGGCGTCGATCGTGGCCTTCACGGCCCCGCAATCGGAATGGCCGAGGACGAGGATCAGCGGGGCGCCCAGAACCGACACGCCGTATTCGAGGCTGGCGAGGCCGTCGGTGTTCACGAAGTTGCCGGCGACACGGACGACGAAGAGATCGCCCGGTCCCTGGTCGAAGATGAAGTCCGGGGCGACCCGGGCATCGGCACAGCCGAGGATGCAGGCGATCGGATGCTGCGCGCCGGCCCGGGCGGCGCGACCGGCCGAGAAGTCCCGGTTGGCGGGCGCGTTGGCGGCGTAGCGGCCGTTGCCGTCTCGCAGCCGTGCCAGGGCCT
Organism: Methylobacterium sp. P5_C11; assembly: GCF_054049775.1. Classification (NCBI taxonomy): domain Bacteria; kingdom Pseudomonadati; phylum Pseudomonadota; class Alphaproteobacteria; order Hyphomicrobiales; family Methylobacteriaceae; genus Methylobacterium; species Methylobacterium sp. P5_C11. The sequence goes on from NZ_JBFULS010000001.1 coordinate 193,716, forward strand.
CCTCGGGCGTGATGGCGCGAGACCCCGCCCCGCCGGGGGCCGCTTCGGCGCACCGGATCCGGGCGGAAGCGGCCGCCAATGTGCCGGCCGCGACGGCCGTGAGCAGGCCGCGCCGTGAGAGGAAGGCTCGATGCCGCGCGCACACGATCGATGATCCCTTCGCATTCCATGCCGGCATGGCCCGGCGGACCGCTCGTCCCGGCGGGGATAGGCCGAGCAGACCCAGTCGTAATCCGGACGGTTCTTCATCATCGAGTCCAAACTTTGCAGGAAAGACTGGACCGAATCCCGTGCGCGGGGCATCCCGGGGTCATGGGTCCGGCGGCTGCGGGGCACGAATGTTGGATGATCATTTCCGGGAGCGGATCGATCTCCTTCGATCCGAGCGAGATTTCCGCGAGGCGCTCGCCGGTTACTGTCAGGCCATGATCGATCCATCGCAGATCGTTTGGCCCAGTCACAAATTGCTCAATCAGTTCGAACGCTACCTGGTCTCGTTCATGCTGATCCACAACGACTATGCGTGGCGCCACCAGGGAGGCCCACGCCCGACACTGACGGCCCTCCAGGCGATGGTCGGACTGAGCCCCCGGCAGACGGCCGGCTTCGTGTCGGCCCTGAAGGCCGGGCGGTTCGTCACCGCGTTCGCGGATCGGTGCGATGGGCGCGTGAAGTGCCTGCGGGCCTCGCCGGCCCTGGTGACCGAGATCGGACGATCCGGGCGCCTCTTCGTCGCCGCCATGGACGCCGTCGCGCAGCGCGATCCGGGCCGCGCCGCGGGGTTCGCCGCTCCCGACCGGCTCGGCGAACTTGTCCGCCGGGCGGCGGCCCATGTGCTGCGGCACGGGGCGCTCATCGCACCGTTCCCGCGGATCCTCCATTTCGCCCGCCGGGACTGCGGCTACCCCCTGCTCGTTGCCCTGGTCGGTGCCCACTACGCCGCCACGATACCGCGGGCGCCGACGGCGGCACCGCTGAGCCTGCGCGGCCTCGCCGAGCGGCTGGACGTATCGCGGGCGCATGTCGGAAATCTGCTCGGCGAGGCGGACGCCGCCGGATGGATCCGGATCGCCGACGGCCGCCTGACCGCCTTCGACCCGACGCTGCTGCTGGAATTCGAGCGCTGGGCCGCCGGTCAGATGCTGTTCTACGACGATCTCGCGGCGGCGGTCCTCGCCGATCCGCCGGACGCCGCCGTTCCCGACTTCGCCTGCGCCTGACGGTGCGGCCGGAGGCGCGGGTCTCGCTTGTGTTCCGACCGCTCCGGGGCTACCTACGGGCAGCACCGCGCCGTGAGACCACTCCGCGCGGGTCGCCGACAGGAGAGACGAGCCTTGGCCAGAGCCGGCTCAGCGCCCGAGATCGCCCGCGCCGCCATGACGGCGCCGCGGTCGCGCGCGCGCCGCGTCGGGCTTGCTCTTCCGCTTCTGCTTACCCGCCCCTGAGGGCCGTCCGGGCGCGCGCCTGGGCCTTCAGGGGAGTTCTTTCATTCGCGAATCCGCCCGCGAGGGCATCACGCCGCGCCGCGCCATCACGAGCCGGGCGGCCCGCGACAGGGTAATGCCATGACCACGACCAACACCGCCTCCGCCCGCGACCGGATCCTGATCTTCGACACCACGCTCCGTGACGGCGAGCAGTGCCCCGGCGCCACCATGACCTTCGACGAGAAGCTCGCGGTCGCGGAGCTGCTCGACACGATGGGCGTCGACATCATCGAGGCCGGCTTCCCGATCGCCTCCAACGGCGATTTCGAGGCGGTGTCTGAGATCGCCCGTCGCACCAAGCGCGCCACCATCGCGGGCCTCGCCCGCGCGATTCCCGCCGACATCGCCCGGGCCGGCGAGGCCGTGCGCCACGCCAAGCGCGCGCGGATCCACACCTTCGTGTCGACCTCGCCGATCCACCTCGCGCACCAGATGCGCAAGAGCCAGGACGAGGTCATCGAGATCATCCTGAAGACCGTGGCCCAGGCCCGCGACCTCGTCGAGGACGTGGAATGGTCGGCCATGGATGCGACGCGCACGCCCCTCGACTACCTGTGCCGCTGCGTCGAGGCCGCCATCAAGGCCGGCGCCACGACGATCAATCTCCCCGACACGGTCGGCTACGCCACGCCATCCGAGTATCGCGAGATGTTCGCGAACGTCCGCGAGCGCGTGCCGAATGCCGACAAGGCCGTGTTCTCGGTCCACTGCCACAACGACCTGGGCCTCGCCATCGCCAACTCCCTGGCGGGCATCGAGGGGGGTGCCCGGCAGGTCGAGTGCACCATCAACGGCATCGGCGAGCGGGCCGGCAACGCCGCGCTCGAGGAGATCGTGATGGCGCTGCGCACCCGCGCCGACGTGCTGCCCTACGAGACCGGCGTCGAATCGACGATGCTGACCCGCGCCTCGAAGCTCGTGAGCCACGCCACGAACTTCCCGGTGCAGTTCAACAAGGCGATCGTCGGCCGCAACGCCTTCGCGCATGAGAGCGGCATCCACCAGGACGGCATGCTCAAGAACGCCGAGACCTACGAGATCATGACCCCGGCCTCGGTGGGCCTGACCAAGACCTCCCTGGTGATGGGCAAGCATTCCGGCCGGGCGGCGTTCCGCTCCAAGCTGGAGGATCTCGGCCTGCACCTGTCCGACAACCAGTTCCAGGACGCGTTCGAGCGGTTCAAGGAACTGGCCGACCGCAAGAAGCACGTCTACGACGAGGATATCGAGGCGCTGGTCGACGAGAACCTCGCCACGGCCCACGACCGGATCCGGCTGGTCTCCCTGTCGGTGATCGCCGGCACCCGGGGACCGCAGCGCGCGACCCTGCGCATCACCGACGAGACCGGCACGCGGATCGAGGAGGCGGACGGCAACGGGCCGGTGGACGCCGTGTTCAACGCCATCACCGCCCTGGTGCCGCATCAGGCGCAGCTGGAGCTCTATCAGGTCCATGCCGTGACCGGCGGCACGGATGCGCAGGCGGAGGTGTCGGTGCGCCTGCGGGACGGCGAGCGCAGCGTCACCGCCCGCGGCGCCGATCCGGACACGCTGGTGGCGTCGGCAAAGGCGTATCTCTCGGCGCTGAACAAGCTCTCGGCCCATGCGGTGCGGGTGCATGCACAGCATGCGGCGGCAGAATGAGAAAAAGCTGCGATCGGGGGTGGACAGTCCCCGGCCGCGTTGGTATCAGCCCGCCACCCCGGACGGACTTGGTGGCCGCCGGGCGATCGCAGATGCGATCGGGCGCATAGCTCAGTTGGTAGAGCAGCTGACTCTTAATCAGCGGGTCCTAGGTTCGAACCCTAGTGCGCCCACCAAGACACTCTGCTTCGCATCGACCATCCCGGTCTGCGGCAAAATTTTTCCTCACATCATCCTCGGCCGCGCCTGAGCGTTCTGCGTAGGCGATGTTCTTGCATTGGGTCGCCGTGACGTCCGATCGGCCGCCGGAGGCGGCCGATCTCCTCCACTCGGGTGATGCGGGGTCGCGCGAACATTCTTTCAGTGCCTCTTGCCGGAGAGATCCGGACACGGCGTCCACCGCCTCGGAACGAGCCGATGGGCCGTAGACCACCAGGGAGAGGCAGATGACACGTCTTGCCGATTTGGATCGGTACTGTGTCGAGGCCAGGGACATCGTCCGACGTGCCGAAGACGTCGTGCAGACCTTGACCGACAAGGGCGCCTGCGAAGGCCATCGGCTGATGGCGAACCAAGCGCTCGTCGCGATCCAGCGGCTGGAGCGCCTGATCGAGGGCCATCGCCGCCGCCTGGCGGCCACGCCGCGGCCCCATGCCCTCGCGGAGCCGACGCTGCCCCGCAGATCCTGGTGGCCCGCCCTCGGCCGGGGCGCGAGACCCGATGCCGCGCGGGCGTAGGGGCACGGGACGCGAACGCAAGGATCAAAACACCCAACGCGGCGTACGGAGCCAAACATCGGCCCTGCCCGACGGCTCCCCAAACCCGACGGAACAATCGCACCGGTCCGCGAAGCAGACTCGAGCCCTGTAAGCCCGTCCGGCTCAACGCGGGCTCCGAAAGATCGGAATTAGCGGATATTAAATACATTTCACTAATGATCGACCTCGCAGTCGCAGATTTGCAGGATTCGGCTGTCGCGAGGTCGCCGTGTCGCTCCAAACTGTCTCGATCCGCACCAAGCTCGTGATCGCCTTCTCGCTTCTGACGGTCTTCGTCATCGGGCTCGGCGTCCTCGGGCTGATGAGCACCCGCAAGCTGCGCGAACAGACGGTCGAGATCGACACGAACTGGCTGCCGAGCATCAGAACGCTGGGCGAGATCGACACGCTGACGGCGCGCAGCAGCGGACTTCTCCTCCGCCACACGCAGGCGACGGACCCCGATCTGCTCGGCCGGATCGAGACCGATATGGCGAGCTTCGATCGGAAGCTCGCCGACAAGACGACGGCCTACAAAGCGCTGGTGAGCTCGCCGGAGGAGCGCGCTCAGTTCGAGACGTTCAGCCGGGAATCGGAGACCTTCAAGACGGTTCGCAACGACGTCGTCGATCTCTCGCGAGCCGGGAAGAAGACGGAGGCCTATCAGCTCTACGAGACGAAGGGCCTGATTCCGCGCCGCGCCGCCTCGAAGGCTCTGGAGACGCTCATCGCCATCAACAATGACGGCGCCGCGGCGGCCCAGGCGCAGAGCAGCGCGATCTTCGATGAGACCAGGACGGTGGGCCTGATCGCCATCGCGCTCGCCGTCGGGGTGTCGGTGCTCTCGGCCGCGGTCATCGTCCTGGGCGTCACCCGGGGCATCGCCTCGGTGGTGCAGCCGATGCAGGCGCTGATCGCCGGCGACCTGTCGGTGGACATTCCCCACCAGGGACACAAGACCGAGATCGGGACCATCGCCCGTGCCGTGCAGGTGTTCAAGGAGGGTCTCATCCAGATGAAGGCCCTGGAGGCGGAGACCGCGCAGGCCCGGCTCGACGCCGAGGAGCAGCGCCGGATCGGCATGCGCCAGATGGCGGACCGCTTCGAGGCCGCCATCGGCGGCATCGTCGGGCAGGTCTCCGCCTCGGCAACGGAACTTCAGGCCACCGCCGGTTCCATGTCGGCCATGGCCGGTCAGACCTCGGCCCAATCGGGGGCGGTCGCAGCCGCCGCCGAGGAAGCGGCCTCGAATGTCAGCACCGTGGCCGCGGCGGCGGAGGAACTCGGCGCCTCGGTTCAGGAGATCGGACGGCAGGTCCACGGGTCCGCCGAACTGGCCCGCTCGGCCGCCGGCGAGGCGGACGAGACCGGGATTCTCGTGCAGGAACTGAGTAACGCCGTCGCGAAGATCGGCGACGTCGTCGGACTGATCGCCTCGATCGCCGGCCAGACCAACCTGCTGGCGCTCAACGCCACCATCGAGGCGGCCCGGGCCGGTACGGCGGGGCGCGGCTTCGCCGTGGTGGCCTCCGAGGTGAAGGCGCTAGCCGAGCAGACCGCCCGCGCGACCGGGGAAATCTCGGCGCAGATCGGCCGGATCCAGGGAGTGACCGGGCAGGCGGTGACGGCCATCGGCTCGATCACGAACCGCATCCGCGAGATCAACGGCGTCGCGACCTCGATCGCGGCAGCCGTCGAGGAACAGGGCGCGGCAACCCAAGAGATCGTCCGCAACGTCACCCAGGCCGCGCAGGGCACAGGCGAGGTGACGAGCAACATCACCGGCGTGGCCGGCGCCGCGGAGGAGACCGGCGCGGCGGCGAGCCAGGTCCTAGGCGCGGCATCGGAACTGTCCCGCCAGTCCGAACACCTCACCGCCGAGGTCGGCCGGTTCCTGGCAACCGTGCGCGCGGCCTGACTCGACGGACCGGGCTCACGCGGCCGCAACGGCGCCTCGGAGAGATTCGCGGCCGGGGGCGTGGCCGCCGTCCGCTGCTCACGCCTGCCGCATCGGTGTGCACCGGCGCGCGCCACCACTGATCTGCGCCGAAGTGTGCCGGAGCACGCCGGCGCGGAAAGCTTCGGCTTACATCGGGGTCACACCGCGAAGACAGTCGCGGACCTGATGGAGACTTCCGATGACTCTCACTGCTCGTCTCGCCCTCGCCGCCGCCGTTGCCGTCGCCACCGTCGCGGTCCTGGCCGGCACTTATGTCGAGGTTCTGGACCGCGCCCTGCCGATGCATTTCGTCTGAGCGGACGGATGCGCGCCGACTGGGTGCCGCATCCCGGGACGCCGCCGCTTATCCGCGACGGCGCCCCGGGATGCAGGTGGGAGAGGGCCGATGACCAGCATTCTGACGACCGTGCTCGACGGCGCGTTCTGGGTCGCCGATACCGTTGACGACCTCCTGGTCGAAGCCGCCCGCGGGTTCGCCGCCGCCGCCCCGATGATCGGTGACCCGTGCCCTGATCTTTCAGCTTCTGCCTGCGGTCAGGACCGGGCCGGCGTGCTGGCGGCCCGGTCCTGACGTCTCCTCCATATCGGACGCGCGGCGACAGGTGCGGAAACGAACGTGCGGCATTACCGCTTCTGGGGATTCGGAGCGGATTGGTCGGTCTGCGGCTCCATCTTGGTGGAGTCGGGCTTCGTGGGCGTGGAGTTCTGCGCCTGCTTGTCGTCGCACGCTGTGAGCCCAGTCAGCAGGAGCAGAGCGAGCGCGATGGTTCGGGTCGGCATGGGACTTCCGTGATGCCGGTAAGCGGGGAGGGCATCGACCTCGACCGGCCTGACGCCGGTGGCGCCGTCGATACGAGGCAAGAGGTTCTACGGACGCCGTTCTGCGACCCGGATCTGCAACCGATCGCAAACCGGAACGCATGCAGAGCGGACCGGCCGATGCGCCTCTGCCCGGATCGCCGGGCGACCGCGCCGCATCCGCAGGACGGTGCTTGCCGTCAACGGCTCCCGGCTGCCGGCTTCGAGCCGGATCCGGCATCGTTCGGGCCTGTGCTGTTCGTCGTCCCGGAGCGGCTCATGGAGCCGGTCGACGGACCGCTGCCGGCGGCCCCTGGCGTGGAACCCGAACCCGCATCGTTCGGACCGGTGCTGTTGGCGGTGCCCGACCGGCTGGTGGCACCGGCTGAATTGTCGACTGCCAGCGCAGGAGCGGCGGACAGGACGAGGCCTGCGACGGCGAGGGTCATGAATTTCATGGCGTATCTCCCGATCGGTCCGGCAATCGCGTTCGAAAGTCTGTTGCCGGTCCTGTGGGCAACCCCACGTCGCTGCGACTGTTCCTGCGATCCGGCTCGACGGCCCGCGCTGTCCCCGCAGGCCGGCGCAGGGAACCGTATCGTCACAGCGGTCACCGCGGTGACGTCCATGAGGCCCCACGTCCCTGCACCGCCTCGTCGGCGGCCGGAGCGCCCGACAGGGCAACCGCGTCCACACCGCCGTGACGTCCGGCCCGCGTCAGCGCCCCGAGTAGCCCCGGGCCGCCGCGGCTTCCTTCAGGCGGGTGAAGGCCGTGGCATAGCGCTCGCGCAGGAACGTGGCGTTCGGTGGAATGCGGGTCGGGCAGAGATTGTCCTCCGTATCGGACATCTTGATCAGCAGGGCCGCAAGGTCGCCAGATGCGATCAGAGCCGTGATCCGCTCCGAATAGGCCATCCGGTTAACCGGCTTCGTGAGATGCGTGACCGTCCCGATGACGTCCGCCGTGAAACCCGCCGCGTGCAGGTCCGCCGTGGTGCGCGTCGTGTCCTCCAGGATATCGTGCAGGAGGGCCGCCTGCATCACGTGCATCGGGTCGAGGTCGAGCCCGTCGATGAGCCGTGCATGGCCGGCGCGCCCCAGGGCGGCGTTCGCCACGCGTTCCAGGTGCCGCATGCAGGGCTGGCCGCCCTTGTCGAGCTGGCCCGCATGCGCGGTGAGGGCGAAGGTATGGGCATCGAAGATCGTCGGCACGCTCACCCCCAGGCGGGATCGATCGGCGCGGATCGGCGCCGATCCACCGTCTCAATCCGGGAAGCCGTCCGCCCGCGGTGTCGTTCCCGCTCGGCGGGCTTGCCTCATCTTAAGCCACCCGGAGACACTGACGTCGTGACCGCCGCGATCTACCGCATTTCGTGGATGCGCAGTCCTCGCGCTATGTCCGAAAGTTACGGCTGGCAGCACTATTGCCCAGGTCTCGATGAATCGCCATGTCGTGTGTCATTTTCGAACAGGCGGCGAATCGCACTGCAGGATTGAGCCAATGGGGTCGGTCGCACTCGAGAAGCCGCTGGATGTCGGGGGGCCGCTCAGCCGGCGGGCCGCCGCCCTCGCAAATATCCGATGGTTCCGCGCCCTCGCGTGGCGGGCACTTCGTGACGGCGGTCCGCAGGCTGAAATGCGCGCGGCCAATGCGCGGGCCGCGGCCCGGATCGTCCTGCGCCAAGCCAAGCGGGATGCCGTCGTCGCCCGCCTGGCGCACAGGGCGTTTGATGCGTCGGTCTGAAATGGTTTTCGAATTCCTCGCGGCCGGGGCGGCGCCGATCGCGGCACCTGTTCGGCCTGCCGCACGGAAGGTCGCGCGCCGCAGCGCCTGAACCGGAAAGCCCAGGTCTGTCCGGGCGCCGGGTCGCGATGGGATCACATTTCCCTGCGGCCCGGGCGCCGTTGGACGAGGTCTCGCGGCGCTGCCGCCGCGCGACACTGCGCATGGCCGGGCTCAGCGCCCTGCCGGCATCGAGCGATGGGGCTCAGCGCTTGAACTTGCCGTCGTACTTGAACTCGGGGGCCGACTTGAGCTGATCCTTGCTCGCGCCGATGACTGCCTTCCACTTCTTGGCATTGGCGTCGTAGCTGATGGCGATGGAAGCGGGCGAGACCGCCACGTAGTGCTCACCCATGCCGAGGAAGCCACCGACCGAGACGATGTATCCGGCGAGCTTACCCTGATCGATCACGAGATCTTTGATCTCGCCGACCGTATTGTTCTGCGAGTCGGTCACATTGAGCCCGATCAGATTGTAGCTGAGCACCGCGTCCTGCGGGACGGTCTCGAATTTCGGTGCCGCGGTCGGCGTGGCTTCGTTGGCGGCGAAGGCGGGGCCGGCCAGGGCAGCGGCAGCGACGGCGGCAAGGACGAGACGGCGCATATCGATCTCCAGAGGCCCGGAACGGGTGGCTTGGAATGGATGGCTCCGTCGTATCGTTCCGGCCCCCCACGGAAATGTTAACGCCCAGAACATGGAACCATTGCGCGCCGCGCGAGCAATCCGTCCCGGGCCGGGACGAGCATCCCGTTCCGACCGCCCACGTGAGTGGCAACTGTACTGATGGTCCGGCAGGACAGATCCGTCGACGAGCCCGCAAGCGTTCCTGGCCACGCGCATCGTGGCGCGGCAAGCCGCGTGCGGCAGTGGTTCTCGGGAGGCGTGCGTGGCGGGGGGAGTGCGGGACGCGGTGCGCGCAGGCGCGGCGGGCGCCTGGGTCGACGGTCTCGTCGGCATCACGATCTTCAGCGCGTCCCTGGTGGCGACGCGCCTCGCCCTGACCGGCATGGACGCGCTGTTCCTCAGCGCCGCGCGCGCGGCGCTCGCGGGCCTCGTGGGCGCGGCTGCCCTGATGGTGTTGCGGCAGACCCGGCCGCGCCGTGCCGATCTCCCGGCGCTCGCCATCGTGGCCGCGGGTGTCGTTGTCGGCTTTCCGCTGCTCACCGCGCTCGCGTTGCGAACGGTCGGCGCCGCGCACGGGACGGTCTTCCTCGGCCTACTGCCGCTCGCCACCGCGCTCTTCGGCGCGCTCCGTTCGGGCGAGCGGCCGTCCCCCGTCTTCTGGCTGCTCTCGCTCACCGGCGCGCTGGTCACCGTCGGGTTCGCCGCGCGTGGGCTCGATGGACCACCCGGTCCCGGCGACGCGTTCATGCTGGCGGCGATCCTGCTCTGCGGGCTCGGCTACGCCGAGGGCGGCGTCCTGGCCCGCCGGCTCGGTGGATGGCAGGTGATCGCCTGGGCAACCGTCCTGTCGCTCCCGGTGAGCCTGCCGCTCGCCTTGACGCTCCGGCCGGCGGAGCTCGCCGGGATCCCGCTGCCGGCCTGGGCGGGTCTCGGCTACGTGGCGCTGTTCAGCATGCTGATCGGGTTCGTGTTCTGGTACCGGGCGCTGGCGCGTGGCGGCATCGCCGCGATCGGGCAACTCCAGCTGCTGCAGCCGTTCCTCGGACTCGGCGTCGCCGCCCTGGTGCTGGGCGAACGGATCGAACCCGCGATGATCGGCGCCGCCCTGGCGGTGGCGGCCTGCGTGGCCCTGGCGCGGCGCTTCGCCTGACGACGCGGCCCGGGGCTCAACCGGCCTTGGCCACGACCTCGACGTCGCGGTCGAGGCCGCTCTCGACCTTGAACTCCCGGGTGTAGACCTGCCCGTCGTGGCGGGCGATCAGCACGTAATCCCCCTCGGCGAGGGTGACCTGCGGGAACGCCCCGATCGCCTCGCGGATCGTGTCGCCGCCGGGCGTCAGGACCGAGAAGGCGGTGCCGGCGAAGGCCTCGGCACCGGGTGCGGCCACGAGCTTGAGCGTCACGGTGGCGGCGCGATGGTTGAGGGTCGCCTCGGTCACCTTGCCGTTCTCCACCCGGAGGTCGGCGCGCTGGATCGCGTTCGATTCCCCGTAGGTCGAGACCACGTGGTAGGTGCCCTCCGGCAGGCGCAGCAGCTCGCCGGTCTTGATCCCGGAGCGCACGAGCCGCCCCTCGGAATTCGTCCCCACCGGCACGAAGACCGAGAACACCACCTGGCCGGGCGGGATCTTCTGGTCGCCGACGGCGCCCGCCAGCTTCAGGGCGCCGGCCGCGACCCGCAGCGTGTCGGTGGTCGGCTGGCCCCCCATCACGATGCGCTTCGAGGCGCTGGCGAAGCCGTAGGTCACGGTCGCCACGTATGTGCCCGGGGCCAGGGTGAAATGCGGCTCCGCCTCGGTCGAGCGGGCGACGATCGATGGGCGCGTACCGTCGCCGCGATCCTCGTAGATCCGCCACGCCAGACCCTCGCGCAGGGACACGCCCGGGCCCGACAGGAGCGCCGACAGGGTCAGCTGCGCCTCCGGCTCGGCCGGCGGCAGGGAGGGCGGCAGGGTCGGGCTGGTGATCGACGGCGAGGGGAGGGGGCCGCCGAGCCGGTTCTGGAACAGGTCCTGCTGCGCGGACGCGGGCGGCGGGACGGCGGCGAGAACCGCCAGCGCCGTCGCGGCAAGCCTCATGCGCATCGGTCGGCCTTTCTCAACCTTTCGCTCCGGTTCGGACGCCGGATCGTCCGGGCAAGCCTCTGACCCGGGACCATGGCGGCGGCAAGGCCGCACTTCCACCGGCGGCCCGCGCATGCCACATCCCGCCGGGACGCGACACCGGGACTGAGCGCATGACCGCCACCCTCGATCTCCTGAAGACCCGACGCTCGGTGCCGCCGGTGCTGCTCGACGAACCCGGTCCGGACCGGGCGCAGCTGGAGACCCTCCTCACCGTCGCCTCCCGCGTGCCCGATCACGGCAAGCTCGCGCCCTGGCGCTTCATCGTCATCGCCGGCGAAGCGCGGGTCCGGGTCGGCGCTCTAATCGCCGCCGCCTTCGCGGCCGACAACCCCGACGCGAGTCCCGAACGGCTGGCGCAGGAGCAGGCCCGGCTGACGCACGCGCCGGTCGTCATCGCCGTGGTGTCGCGAGCCGGTCCGCACGTGAAGATCCCGGAATGGGAGCAGGTGCTCTCCGCGGGCGCCGCCGCCATGAACCTCGTCGTCGCCGCGAACGCCGCGGGCTTCGCGACCTCCTGGCTGACGGAGTGGTTCGCCTACGATCGCCGCATCCTCGACGCGCTGGGCCTCGCCCCCGCCGAGAAGCTCGCGGGCTTCGTCCATATCGGCCGGGCGCGGGAGGTGCCCTCCGACCGACCGCGGCCCGCGCTCGACGCGATCGTCACCTACCTCTGAGGGAGCCCGCCGTGCATTACGATCTCGACCTGCCGCGCGAGGCGCGCGTTCTCCCGCACAACCCCCTGAAGGCGATCGTCGCCCCCCGGCCGATCGGCTGGATCAGCGCCGTGAATCGTGCGGGCCAGCTCAACCTCGCGCCCTATTCGTTCTTCAACGCCGTGGCCGACAACATGGTCGCGTTCTCGTCGTCGGGCCGCAAGGACGCGATGACCTTCGCGGAGGAGGGGCAGGAATTCGTCTGCAGCCTCGCGACCTGGGACCTGCGCGACGGGATGAACGATTCCTCGGCCCCTCTGCCGCGCGGCGAGAGCGAATTCACCTTCGCCAACTTGGAGACGGCGCCCTCTCACAAGGTCCGTCCGCCCCGTGTGGCGGCCTCGCCGGCCGCCCTGGAATGCCGCTGGCTGCAGACCGTGCCGCTGGTGCCCCTCGGGGGCGGGGAGGCGGAGAACTTCCTGGTCATCGGGCAGGTGGTGTCGATCTACGTCGACCCCCGCTACGTGACCGACGGAATGGTCGACACCGCGGCGATGCATCCGATCATGCGCGGCGGCTACTTCGACTACTTCCATGCCACCGCCGAAACCCGCTTCCAGATGCGCAGACCAAAGGGCGCCGGGGAGTTCACCGGGTCCTGAATCAGGAACCTCGCCGACGGGGCGGATTGAGGACTTGTTTACCATAGCGGGCGCAGGTTCGGGCCGTCTCAAGCCCCGTGCGCGCCCGGATGTTCCTGTTCACCACGCCGTCGAGCCCACCGGAGAGCCCGCCGCCCCAGGCGCGGCCGCTGCCGGGCACGGCCGCCTCCGGGCCGGTGGTGCAGGCCATCCGCGATGGCGCGATGGCGAGTGGCGCCGGCTTCGACTACCTTCTCGCCACGGCGCGTCGCGAATCCGCCCTCGATCCCACCGCCAAGGCAGGGACATCCTCGGCCACCGGGCTCTTCCAGTTCATCGAGCAGACCTGGCTCGGCGTCATGAAGAATGCCGGACCGCGGCTCGGTCTCCAGGCGCAGGCCGACGCCATCACCCGGCAGTCCGACGGCAGCTACACGGTCCCCGACGCGAGTCAGCGGCAGGCGATCCTCGACCTGCGCCGCGATCCCAAGATCGCCGCGACGCTGGCCGGCGCCCTGACCCAGCAGAACGCCGATGCCCTCACGGGGGCGCTCGGCCGCGAGCCGACCGCCGGCGACCTCTACGCGGCACACGTCCTCGGTGCCAAGGGCGCGGCGGCCCTGATCGGGACGGCCCGCACCTTCCCGGAGCGCGCCGCCGCCCTCGACCTGCCTGAGGCGGCCGCCGCCAACCGCGCCCTGTTCTACGACCGGACCGGCCGGCCGCGCAGCGCCGCCGAACTCTACGCGAGCCTCGCCGCGGCGGCGCAGGGTGCCACCGCCACCGACATCACGGGGCTGCGCCAGGGCGGCGCCGCCCCACCGCAGGCGGTCTCGGCCTATGCCAGCACGGCGACGGCGTTCGGGGGCACCTCCGACCTGCGCAGCCTGTTCCAGACCGACCAGCGCGGCGCGGTTTCGGACGCCGCGGCGCGGCTCTGGCAGGCGCGCAACGCCGCGGCCCCGGCCCAGCACGCGGCACCGACCTACTTCCCGCGCTCCGATTCGGAGCCGCAACCGCATGCGGCCGTCCCGGAGCCTCTGGTCACGGGCGCCCTACCCGAGCCGGCGGCGACGCCGCCGGGTGCCGCCCTCCTCAACCCGCCGATACCGCCCCGCCGCCCCGCGGAACTCACGGTCGCGGCACCCATGTCCGGCGGCAGGACCAGCCTGTTCGCCCCCCGGAGCGGTCGATGATCATCCGCGAGTTCCTGGCCTGGACGCAGAACGCCTCGGCCGAAGGGCGGGCCGAGGCCACCTCGGCCCTGGCCCGCGCCTACCTGTACGGCGATCTCGACGCCGACGCGGCCTGGGAAGCCAAGACCGCGCTGCTCGCGCTGCTCGACGATCCGTCGCCCCTGGTCCGACGGGCGCTCGCCGAGACCTGCGCCGCCTCGGCTCGGACGCCGCGCCCGTTGGTGGTCGCGCTCTCCTGTGACGTCCCGGAGGTGGCGCGGCCGATCCTCGCGCGCTCGCCGGTTCTCACCGATGCCGACCTCGTGGATGCCGCCGCCCTCGTCGACGAGGCGACCCGCGCGGTGATCGCCGCCCGTCATCACCTCTCGCACGCGGTCTCGGGCGCCCTGGCCGAGATCGGCGAAACCGACACCCTGGTGGTGCTGGCCGCCAATCCCACGGCGAAGATCACCGCGGGCCGGATGCTGCGCATGATCGAACGCCGGGGGGACGAGGCCTGCCTGCGCGAGGCGCTCCTCGCCCGGGCCGATCTGCCACCGGAGGTCCGCCACGCCGTGGCGATCGCGGTGGCGCAGGCGCTGTCGGGATTCGTCACGCGCCGCGGCTGGCTCGGCGCCGAACGCTGCGACCGTATGAGCCGGGAGGCCGGCGAGCGGGTGGCGCTCGAAGCCTGCGACGGGCTGGGCGCGGCCGCGGTGTCGCGGCTGGTGACACATCTGCGCACGACCCGTCAGCTGACCGCGGGCCTGATCCTGCGCGCCGCGCTCTCCGGGCGGACCGACTTCGCCCTCGCCGCCCTGGCCGACCTGTCGGGTCAGGACCACGCCGCAATCGCCCGAGCCCTGCGCGATCCCCGCCTGTTCGCGGACCTGCACGCCCGGGCCGGCCTTCCCGACGCGCTCCTGCCGGCGATGCAGGCGGCGTTCGCCGCGTGGCAGGATCTCGCCCGGCGGGCGATCCCCGTCCGGGAAACCGGCCTCTCGCGGCGGATCATCGAGTGCGCCATCGAGGCCTGCGGCGACCCGTCGGATCCGGACATGCATCCGGTCATCACACTGCTGAATCGCTACGAGGCCGAGGCCGCCCGGGACGAGGCCCGGGAGGCGGCGCGCGCCATCGCCGCGCGGGCACTGGCCCGGGAAGCCGCGCGCCGCGAGGCTGATGCTGCCGACGCCGCATGGCGGGCGGCCCTGGAGAGCCAGCGCAAGACCACCTTCGCGATCGCAGCCGACGCCACGGAGCCACTGCTGGTCGCTGCCGCGGAACCGGAGCCGGACGCGGTCGGTCCGATCAATCCGGTGGGGGCGATCCTCGACGCGCTGCCGGAGCAGATCCTGGCCTGGTACCGGCCGGAAGAGCCGGCGCTCGATCCCGAGGCGCAGGCCGCCACCGATGCGGTGCTCGACGGCCTCGGCGACAGTCTCCTCGGCCATTTTCGCGCCAGCCACGGCCTGGCCGAGCCGGAGGCCGCCCCCGAGGCCCTCGACAAGCCCTCGCGGATCGCCGCCTGATCGAAGGGGCCGACCGGCGTCACGCACTATCCGCGTGCGCAGCCGAGAGGCGCGCGCGCAGCGACGCGAACGCCGGCGGACCCGATACGATTCCCTGGCGGTCGCCGATCCGCGGCGGGAACGGCAACGCTCCGCCTCTCCGCGTGATGACCGCGTGGACTCGGGGGAACCCGGACAGCGTCTGGCACTCGACGGAGCACGGCGGCGCAAGGCGCTGCGTCGCGCATTGCGCTACATCAATTCCGTGCCGGTCCATCGGCCTAGAATGTGGGATTGGGGCTTCCGTTCTCGGGTAACGTGACATCGTCGAGCTTCTGCCTGCGGCCAGAAGCACACGACCCCGGCCATTCGCCCGTCGTCAGCACCCTCCGGGCGGGACTCGGCGTACCCAGACAGAGATGCAGGTCGCCGCATGGCCGCGTGCAGGGAGCTGGGCAATGCTTAAAGCGCCGCTCTTGGGAATGCTCCTTCTGAGCCTGACGATGACGCCGTGCGAACCCGATCCCGGCGACGATGAGGACGGCGTCCATCAAGCCGCCGAGATCGAGGCGCTCGTCCAGGAGGCGAGCGACATTCTGAAACGACAGGGTCACCGCGCCTTCGCCGGCTTCAGGATGAAAAACAGTCACTGGAGACACGCGGATGTCTACCTGTTCGTGACCGACATGCGCGGCGTCATCCTCTTCAACGCCGAACATCCGGACCATGAGGGTCGTAATCTGCTCGACGAGCGGGATGCGGACGGAAAACAGTTCCGCAAGGACTTCGTCGCGGTCGTCCGCGGCTCCGGATCGGGCTGGGTCGACTACATGTTTCCCCGACCCGGCCAAACCGTTCCGGTCGTGAAATGGGGCTACGTCAGCGAAACCCGCGTCGATGAGGTTCCGGCGCTGGTCGGAGCGGGGGTCTACGTCGACTGAGCCCGTCCGGCCCGCGTGGGGCGACGGTCCATGACGGTCGCTCCTGGCGGCTGCGGCGGTGCGCCCATGACCGGGATCGCCGCGACGTCCGGGCGGGCGCCGCCACGCGTCCGGCCGAGCCCGATCACTCGGCCGCCCGCCGCATCACCGCATCCGCCGGCGCGTCCATGCCGAAGCGGGCGATGCTGGCCTCCAGCCGCAGGGCGGCGTTGATCAGCGCCATGTGGGAGAAGCCCTGCGGGGTATTTCCGCGCTGGGCGTCGGTGACCGGGTCGATCTCCTCGGCGAACAGGCCGACATCGTTGCTCCGGGCGATCAGGCCCTCGAAGGCGGCCCTCGCCTCGGTGGTCCGCCCGTCGAGGGCGAGGCAACCGACCCGCCAGAACGCGCAGGCCGTGAACGTACCCTCGTCGCCGGCGAGGCCGTCATCCATGCGGTAGCGGTAGATCAGGTCGCCGACCCCCAACTCGCGCTCGATGGCCGCGAGGGTCGCGCGCATGCGCGGCTCCCGCGGATCGAGGGCGCCGAACAGGGCGGCGCGCAGCACGGCGGCATCGAGGTGGTGCGATCCGTAGGCCCCGACATAGGACTGCTTCTCGGCGTTCCAGGCGCGCTCGCAATACTCGGCGCGGACCTCGGCGGCGATCCGTTCCCAGAGGGCGATCTTCTCCTCGGGCACCCCCGCGATGTTGCGGGCGATCCGGGCCGCATCCGTCAGCGCCACCCAGATCATCGCCTTGGTGTGGAGCTGCTGGCGCGGTCCGGTGCGCAGCTCCCAGATGCCGTGGTCCGGATCGTGCCGGTGGCGGATGGCCCGGGCGGTGAGGTTGTCGAGGACCTCCGGCAGGCGATCGTTGACCTTCTCCGGCGGATCGTAATCCACCGCCTCCAGGAAGATGCACAAGGCCCGCAGCAACTCGCCGTAGATGTCGTGCTGGTCCTGATCGGCGGCGAGATTGCCGATCACCACCGGCTTCACGCCGTTCCATCCGGCGAGGTGATCGAGTGTCTCTTCGGGCGGCATGTTTTCGGCGATGCCGTACAGCAGCCGGGTCTCCCGCCCGTAGGTGCCGTCCCGCTCCCGCAGGAAGCGCAGGAACTCCGACGCCTCGCGGACATAGCCGAGCATCACGAAAGCCGTCACCGTGAAGGCGGCGTCCCGCATCCACGTGAAGCGGTAATCGTAGTTGCGGTCGCCCGGCACCGCTTCCGGGAGACCGGCCGTGGCCGCGGCCACGATGGCGCCGGAGGGCGAGTAGGTCAGCAGCTTCAGGCACAGGGCCGACCGCATCACCGCGTCGCGGTAGGCGCCGCGATAGGTGCTGCGCGCGCTCCAGCGGCGCCAGTACTCCGTGGTCGTCTCCAGGCGATGCCGCGCGCCCGCGAAATCATCGATGCAGGCGTCTTCCTGATCCTCGCCGTGGGTGAGGACCAGGTAAGCCGTCTCACCCGCCGAGAGGCTGAAACGCACCTCGGCCGCGTCTCCGGTAAGACAGGGCCTGGGATGCGCGTTGACCCGCACGCGCCAGTCTCCGGCCTCGAACAGGACGGACCCGCCCTCCACCAGGGGCGTGCAGGGGCGGCGGGCGTAGTCGAAGGTTGGACGCACGCGAAACGAACCCGAGACGTGTCCCTGCTCGCAGGTCAGCAAGCGGATCAGACGGCTCTCGCTCTCGCCGTCCGGCCCCTCGTCGGGCTCGGGGCTCGGCGGATTCACCGGCATCAGGTCGACGAGGCGCGCCCGCCCCGCCCGCGTCGTGAAGGTCGTCTCGAGGACGTTGGTGTCCGGGACGTAACGGCGTGCATGGCCGGTCGAATCGTCGAAGGCGACGCTGCACGCGCCGCCCGCGGAATCGTCGAGAAGCTTCAGGAACAGGGCCGGCGAATCGTGGCGGGGCCAGCACAGCCAGTCGATCGAGCCGTCGCGGGCGATCAGGGCGCAGGAATGGGTGTCCCCGATGAGAGCGTAATCGCTGATGGGTTTCGACACGGGTCTTCCGGCTGGCGGCACCCGGTCCGCCGGGCAGGACGAAATCCTGAGGTAGCCGGGTGGCGCCGGGCGGGGAGTCCCGCTCGACGATTCGCCGCACGGCCGGTCAGGCTCTCGGTCGGGGCAGCATCCGGTCGCTGATGATCCGCCGCTGGATCTCGCTGGTGCCCTCGAAGATCGTGGTCAGCCGCGCGTCGCGCCAGTAGCGCTCGACCCGGCGCTCGGTGGTGTAGCCGTTGCCGCCATGCAGTTGCATCGCCTGGTTGGTGACCCGCACCGCCATCTCGGTGGCCAGGAGCTTCACCATCGCCGACTCGCTCTCGGCGGGCTCCCCCTGGTCGAGGAGGTGGGCGACCTGATGCCAATAGGCCCGCGCCTGAGCGACCTCGGCGGCCATGTCGGCCAGGGCGAAGCGCAGCGCCTGGAAGTCGCCGATCGGATGCCCGAACTGGACCCGCTCCTGGAGGTAGGACTGGCAATCCTCGACCGCGGCCCGCGCGACGCCGACAGCCCGGGCAGCCGTGTGGACCCGGGCGATGTTGAGGCCGCGCTGCACGGACGCGAAGCCGCCGGAATCGCCATCCGCGCCCTGGTCGCCGTAGAGCCCGGTGAGCCGGTCGCTCTCGGGCACCACGACGTCCTCCAGGATGAGTTCGAAGGTCTGGAAGCCATGGTAGCCGATCTTGTCGATCACGCGGCCTGTCACGCCCGGCGGGAAGCTGTCGCGCTCCTTGAGCACCAGGAACGGCTCCAAGCCGGCCGAGCGCGATTCGCCCGGTTCCGGATCGCGGGTGCGCGCCAGGACCTCGATGAAGTCGGCCCCCTTGGCGAAGCCCGCCCAGCGCTTGGTGCCGGTGAGCCGCCACCGGTCGCCGTCGCGCACCGCCCGGGTCTGCACGCCGGCGAGGTCGGACCCGGCATTGGGTTCCGACAGGGAGATCGAGCCGATCCACTGTCCCCGGGCCGAGCGCCGGAGGAGATCCGCCCGGCGCTCGGGATCGAGGGTCTGGGTGCCGAGCCCCTGGCCGCGCGCCAGGATGCTGCCCACCGAAAGCCACGCCCAGGCCAGCTCCTCGGAGACGAGGCAATACTCGAACACGCCGAGCCCCAGGCCGCCCTGCGCCTCGGGGATCGTAATGCCGAACCAGCCCTTCTCGGCCATGGCGTCGATCAACGCGCGCGGCATCTCGGCCTTCTGCCGGTCGAGTTCGTCGGCGAGCGGAAGCACCGTGTCGCGGGCGAACGCCCGGGCCTCGGCCTGAAGCGCCGCCCGTGCCTCCGTGCGCCAGGGCGCGACGAGGTCCGGCGGCTGCGGCGCGATCGGGTCTTTCCGGTCCACGGATCCGGTCATCATTCCCCCCGTCAGATGCGGCGTCGCGTTGCGCTTCAATTCAGGACGCGTGCGAGAAACACGCGTTTACAAATTGGTTCCCTGACCCACCTTCGAATAATCGGCGGATCGAGCCATAATAGCCTTATGATGCAGGCTGACCCGCACACCGATTCCTTCGCGATGAGTTCTCCGGCAACACCGCACATCCTCGTCGTCGAGGATGATCGGGAGATCTCGTCACTGATCGCGCGCTACCTGCGCGGCAACGACTGCCGCGTGACCCTGGCGGGCGACGGGCCCGATATGGACCGGGCTCTGGCGGAATCGCGCATCGACCTGATCGTCCTCGACCTGATGCTTCCCGGCGAGGACGGCCTCAGCCTGTGCAAGCGCCTCCGCGGTGGATCGCAGATCCCGATCCTGATCCTGACGGCGAAGTCCGAGGACGTAGACCGGATCCTCGGCCTGGAGCTGGGCGCCGACGACTACCTCGCCAAGCCGTTCAATCCGCGGGAGCTGCTGGCCCGCATCCGCGCGATCCTGCGGCGGGTCGCGGCCGAAGCGCCCGACGCGGATGATCGTCGGCGCCTGCATTTTTCGGGATGGACGCTCGACATCTCCCTGCGGCAGGTTCTGTCGCCCGAGGGGGCGCGCATCTCGATCACCGGGGCGGAGTTCGATCTCCTGCACGCCCTCTGCCTCCGGCCGGGGCGGGTTCTGTCGCGGGACCAGCTCCTCGATCTGACCCAGGGGCGCGCGGCGGGTCCGTTCGAGCGCAGCATCGACGTGCTGATCTCGCGGATCCGTCAGAAGATCGAGCGCGACACGCGCAACCCCGAATTCATCCGCACGATCCGCTCGGGGGGCTACCTGTTCACACCGGAGGTCACGCGGTCATGAGCGGGCTACGGCGGCTCCGCGCCCGTCTGCGCCCGAAGACCATCGCGGGACAGATCGCGTTGCTCGTGGTCGCCGGAATCGCGGTGGCCCACGTGGTGGCGACCCTGGCGTTCCTGTTCCTGCACGAATCTCAGAATCCTGATACCCTGCCGGGCGTGGCCGCCAGCCGCCTCGGCGTGCTCCTCCGGCTGATGGACGCGGTTGATCCGGCGGCGCGGCCCGCCCTGCTGGCGAGCGCGCGAAGCCTGCCGCTGATCCGCGTCGAGGCCTGGGACGGCACGGTGCCGCCGGGGGCGGCAACGCCGCCCGACCTGCCGGTGATCCGACGGCTGCGCAATGGCGCAGGCCGCCCGGTGACGATCACCGATCTCTCGGCGAACGATCCGGACGAGGCCCGGTCGGACGGCCAGCTGCATGTCGGCATCGTCACGCCGGCAGGGGCGCGCCTCCAGGCGACGCTGCCGAACGATCCGCTGCGGGGTCCCCGCCAGGGTGCCCTGATCTTCACCGTCGTGTTCCTGGCGCTGACCCTGGCGCTCCTCTGCGTGTGGGCGACCCGGGCTCTCACGGCGCCGCTGAAGCGACTCGCCGGGGCGGCGGAGGCTTTCGGCGCCCGCGACGACCACGTATCGCTGCCGGAAGCAGGCCCGCGCGAGGTTCTCGCCGTGTCCCGGGCGCTGGACCGGATGCGGTCCCGGGTGCGGCGGCTGATCGACGACCGCACGCAGATGCTCGCCGCGATCAGCCACGACCTGCGCACGCCGATCACCCGCCTGCGGCTGCGGGCCGAATTCATCGAGGACGAGAACGCGCGGGCCTCCACCCTGCGCGATCTCGACCAGATGAACGGCCTCGTGGAAGCGGCGCTCTCCTTCGTGCGCGACGGCCAGGTTCGGGACACGAACAGCCACAGCCTCGTGGACCTCGCGTCGGTGATCCAGACGGTCTGCGACGATTTCTCGGATTTCGGGGCGCCGGTGAGCGTCGGCCGCAGTCGGCACGTGCTGGTCCAGGGCCGTCCCGAGGAGTTGCAGCGAGCGGTGACCAATCTGGTCGACAACGCCGTGAAATACGGGGGTCGCGCGGAGGTCCAGATGGAATCCTCCGAGCGCGGCGTCCGGGTCTGCATCCTCGATTCCGGCCCCGGGATCCCGGACGCGGAGCGCGAGGCGATGCTCCAGCCGTTCGTGCGCGGCGACCGGGCCCGCAATCTTAACGCGGCGAGCGGCTTCGGTCTCGGCCTCTCCATCGTCCAGGCCATCGTCGAGGCCCATAACGGGCGGCTGTGCCTGGAGAACCGTCCCGAAGGCGGTCTCTGCGCCGCGATCGAGCTTCCCCTTGCGGCCCAGGCCTTCGCGGGCCGCGCCGCGCAGAAGCCCGCGCCGCTGCCGGCCGCGGCGGCCTGAGGCCACCGCGGTGGTCGTGCCTTAGGCCGCCCTGACGTTGCGCAGGAACTGCGCGACTTCGGCGCGGAGCTGCTCCGAGCGCGTCGCCAGGGCATCGGAAGCCTGAGCGACCGAAGCCGCGGCCTCACCGGCATCGCCCGCGACACGGGCGACCGCGGCGATCTCGACGGTCATCGTGCCGGTGCCGACGGAGGCCTGGCCCATGCTGCGGACGATGTCCTGCGTGGTGGCGCCCTGCTGATCCACGGCGGCCGCGATGCTGGTCGACACGTGGTTCATCGCCTCGATCTGAGCCGTGACTCCCTGGATCGCACCCGCCGCATCGCCCGTGACGTTCTGGATCGCGGCGACCTGTCGGCTGATCTCCTCGGTAGCCCGGCTGGTCTGGGCGGCGAGTTCCTTGACCTCGGAGGCGACCACCGCGAAGCCGCGCCCGGCCTCGCCGGCCCGGGCCGCCTCGATCGTGGCGTTCAGGGCCAGCAGATTGGTCTGACCGGCAATCGTCGAGACCATGCCGACGACGTCGCCGATCCGCGTCGCCGCGGCGGCCAGCTCGGTCATGGTCTGCTCGGCCCGGCGCGCCTCGCCGACGGCCGTCGCCGACATCCCGGCCGCCTGCTCGACCTGGCGGCCGATCTCCTGGACGGTGGCGCCGAGTTCCTCGGCCGCCGCCGCAACGGTGTTGACGTTCTCGGAGGTCTGCTGGGCGGCACTGGCGACGCTGGTCGAGCGTTCGGACGTCCCCGCGACCGCGGCCCGCATGGTGCCAGAAGCGCCCTGAAGCTCGATGACGGCCCCCGTCAGGCCCTCGACGATGCCGCCGACCGACCGTTCGAAGCCGTCGGCGAGTTCCTTCAGCATCGCGCGGCGGCTCTGCTCCTCGCGCAGCCGGGCGGCCTCCGTCGTCTGCAACTGCTGGGCGGCATCCTCGAGGGACATGTCGCGGATGGTGACCACCGCGCGGGCGATGTCCCCGATCTCGTCCCGACGCCCGCTGCCGGGCACGTCGGTGAGGGCCTGGCGATCGGCGAGGGCCTTCAGCGCGCGGGTGAGGGCTCCGAGCGGCGCCACGATGGAGCGGGCGAGCAACAGGCCGAGGACCGCCGTCGCGGCCAGGACGAGGAGCCCCGTGAGAACAAGTGTGCGCGACAGGGCCTGGACCGCACTGATCGCCTCGGCCTGGGACTGCTCCGCCACCACCGTCCAGGGCGCACCGAGCACGGATACCGGCGAGGCCGCCGCCATGTGTATGCCGTCCGCGGCAGTGAAATCGACCGCGCCACCGGCCTTGATCCGGTCGCCGGCCAGGCCGATTCCGGAGAGCGCCGTTCCGGCCTTCACGCCGGGATTCAGCGGCGGATTGCTGCGCAGGAGGCCGTCCGCGCCGGCCGCAACGATCTGTCCGGTCTCGCCGAGGCCGGTCCGCTTGGCCAGGGTCTGATCGAACAGGGTCGGTGTCACCCGCATGGCGATGAAGCCGATCCGCTCGGCCGCCTGCGCCGTGCCCATGGCGACGTTCGCGCGCTTGGTCATGGCGCGGCCGATGAAAGCGGCTGGCATCCCGTCGACCGGATAGACGGAAAAATCCTCGAACAGAACCGCGCCCGCATCGGCGGATTTGAGGCGCTCGACCAGCCGGGCGAGCGCTGTGCCCGACAGACCTTCGTCCGACACCGCCTTGGCGAAGTCGTCCCCCTTGGTCGTCGTGTAGACGATCCGGCCGTTGTCATCGAGGAACAACAGGTCGGCGTAGCCGGGCTGAGCGACGAGCTTGCGCGCCACCTCCTGGACCTTGACGTGCCGGCGCGCATACATCGAGGTCATGCCGCTGCCATCCTGGGCGATCCGGGCCTCGGCGGTCTGCGGAGCGCGGAACGCCGCGACGACGCCGGCGGTGTCGGGCTTCGCCGGATCGAGCGTATCGATCAGGTCGGGAAAGTTCGAGACGATCTGCGGATGGGACGCGACCGCCTGGAAGTCGGCCTGCATCCGGTCCGCCACCAGCTCGATCCCGTCCCGCCGGGCCGCCGCTGCCAGTTCGAGCCGTTCGTGGGCGGCGGTCATCAGGCCCGAACGCGCCGAGTACCAGCTGAATCCACCCATCGCGGTGGCACTCAGGAGCGCCAGACCGACAGTGGTCGCGGGAAGGCGCGCGCTCAGCCGCGAAAACGTTTTCATGATGGCCCTGGTATATTGAAGCGATGCGAACAGCCTGTCGGACTAACCAATTCCACTAAAAAACTCGTAAACGCCAATTCAGCGAGATTCTTGCCGATCAGCTTCGGAACACAACCATGGAGGGAGGGAACATCTTTCCGTTCAAGTCATGGGTAGATCAGCAGGCCGGTTTCGACAGTCCGGCGGCTTTCAAAATCCAGCCGGATCGATCGACGGATGCACCGGCGTCGGCTGGCCCGCCAAGGGCGATCGGCGGCGCGTCATCGAATGACGGCCCGGCCCCTGCTAGAGCGGCTGCGGAGCGCCGTGGCGTCGAGACCGCGATGGAGACGGTATGAGCAGCGAAGCCAGACTGGACGCGACGCGCAGCATCGCGCTGATCGGAGCACCCATCGAGGTCGGAACCAGCGAGCCCGGCGCGCTGATGGGTCCGGCGGCCCTGCGAACCGCCGGGCTCGCCCGCACCCTCTCCGATCTCGGACACGCGGTGACGGACCGCGGCGACGTCAGCCCGGAAGGCACCGCGCGCGACCGGGGGCTCCACGCGGTCGCCGCCTGGACGCGCGCCCTGTCCAGGGTCGTCGAGGACGCCCTCGACACGGGGGCGCTGCCGCTGACGGCGGGGGGCGACCACAGCCTGTCGCTGGGCTCCGTCGACGGGGTGATGCGGCATTGCGGGCGACGCGGCCAATCCGTCTTCGTGCTCTGGCTGGACGCCCATGCCGATTTCAACACGCCGGAGACCTCACCATCCGGAAACGTGCACGGCATGCCGCTCGCCGCCCTTTGCGGCGAGCCGGGCTTTCCGCGCCTGTTCGCCGAGCCGGCTCCGCCGCCGCTGCCCCCCGGCAACGTCCATCTGTTCGGCCTGCGGTCGATCGACGGCGGCGAGCGCGCCCTGGTGACGGCGCGGCGGGTCGGCGTCACCGACATGCGGACGATCGACGAATTCGGGGTCGTGGCGCCCCTCCGACGGGTGCTTGACCGCGTCGCCGCTCAAGGCGCCCATCTCCATGTCAGCCTCGACATCGATTTCCTCGACCCGTCGATCGCACCGGGTGTGGGCACCACCGTCCCGGGCGGTGCGACGTTCCGGGAGGCGCATCTGATCATGGAGATGCTTCACGATTCCGGGTTGGTGCGCTCCCTCGACGTCGTCGAACTCAATCCCTTCCTCGACGAGCGTGGACGCAGCGCGCGGGTTCTGGTGGAACTTGTGGCGAGCCTGTTCGGCCGGCGCATCCTCGACCGGCCGACCCTCTCGTTCGGCGCCGTCACCGACGAACCGACCGGACGCGCCTGATGGACGGCCACCTCCCGCGCCAGCCCTCGTCACCCGCTTCGGACCACGGCGCGCCCTCGCGTCAGCGCTCGAATGGGTGTGTCCGGCTGCGGGCGGGACCGGCGCGTCCGGGCGCCGAGACGCGCGTCCTCGACCTCGCGGAATCCGGGCCATCGCGGCTACGCTTCCCACGGGGGACGGGTGCCCTCGAGACGGTCCTCGTCAACACCGCGGGCGGGGTGGCCTGCGGCGACACCTTCGCCCTCGACCTCGCCCTCGAACCGGCGGCCGATCTGGTGCTGACCACGACGGCGGCCGAGAAGATCTACCGATCGGACGGCCCCGTGAGCCGGATCGAGAACGCCGTGACCCTGGGGGCGGGCGCCCGCCTCGCCTGGCTGCCGCAGGAGACGATCCTGTTCGACCGTGCCCGGGTCCGGCGGCACTTCGAGGCCGACCTCGCCGAACGCGCCGCCCTGATCGTCGTGGAGGTCGTCGCGTTCGGTCGCGCGGCCCGGGGCGAGCGGATCCTGGACGGCCTGTTCTCGGATTCCTGGCGGATCCGCCGCGGCGGACGGCTCGCCTATGCCGACACGCTCCTGCTGGAAGGACCGATCAGCGACCAGCTCGCCCGCCCGGCCATCGGCGGCGGGGCACGCGCCTTCGCCACCGTCCTGGACGTCTCCGACGGCGCCGAGGGGCGGCTCGATGAGGCGCGCAGCCGGCTGGCCGAGACTGCTGCGCCGGGCATCACGGCGGCGGCGAGCGCCTGGAACGGCCATCTGGCGGTCCGCGCTCTCGGGGACGCCGTCGGCCCCCTGCGCGGCCTCGTCGCCCGGTTCCTAACGGGCTATCGCGGGCTGCCGATGCCCCGGGTCTGGCAGAGCTGACAGGCTCTGCACACGCGGTGGGCTCGGGGCCGTTGCCTGGGACGGCCGACCTCTGCTAGAGACGCGCTCTCGGAGCTGTCCGCCAAGCTCCGCGGGACGGCAGCGTCGTCCAGGAAGGCCTCGTGGCGGAGTGGTTACGCAGAGGACTGCAAATCCTTGCACCCCGGTTCGATTCCGGGCGAGGCCTCCATCCTTTCCATTCCGGTCGATCGGCAAGTCTCGCCATGGCGTGCGGGCGCGGCGTCACGCGCCGTGGACCTGCATCAGAAATGTCTCGATCGCCTGCTGCAGGGTGTAAGTTCCGGCTTTGACCCGCGCAGCGCTGCCGCGCACCTGCCCGGCCTGCACCTCGTTCGATGCGGCGGCGGCCTCAACGCCGGCCACGCTCTCCGAGATCTTCCGGGCATCCGCCGCCGCGCTGAAGATTGCCCGGGCGATGTCCTGGCTGGCGTGACCCTGCTGGTCGGTGGCGAGGGCCACTTCGGAAGCGATCAGGCTCATCCGGGCGATGGTCTCGCCGATCGTCCCGATGGCGCCGACCGTGCGATCCGCGGCCCCCTGGATCGCCCCGACCTGCCCGGTGATGCGGTCGGTGGCGAGGGACGTCTGGCAGGCCAACGCCTTAACTTCTGCGGCGACCACGGCGAAGCCGCGCCCGGCGGCGCCGGCGCGGGCGGCCTCGATCGTGGCGTTGAGCGCCAGCAGGTTGGTCTGCTCGGCCACCGCACGGATGAGGGTGACGACGGCGCCGATCTCCTCCGCCGCCTGCGAGAGGCTCATCACCGTCTCCTCCAGGCCGCGGGTATCGGTGAGGGCGGAGGATGCGATCTCGCTGGTGTATCGGACTCGGGCCTCGATCTCCCGGGCCGAGGCCGAGAGTTCCTCGGCGGCGCTGGCGATGCTGTCGACGATGCCGGCGCTCTGGCTTGACGCCCCGGTCACGACGGCGGCCTCGGCCGTCATCGCGCCGGCATTCCCCGAGAGGGTGTCGGCCGCCACCTGCATCGCCTCCGCCGAGCCCGCGAGATCGGCGACCGCGCGATGCGTCTCCGTCTCGAAGGTGCGCGTCGCGACGGCCAGCGTCTCGGCCCGGTGGCGGTCACGGTCGCGGCGCCCCTGCGCCTGCGCGTCGAGGTCGCGCTTCTCGATCAGGGCTGTCTGAAAAGCCGCGATGGCGGAGGCCATCTCGCCGATCTCGTCGCGGCGGTGCGTGAACGGGATCGTGCGGCCGAGATCGTTGGTGGCGAGGGCCGTCATCCCGTCCTTGAGCCGATGCAGGGGCTGCCGGACCTGGGTGACGATGATCCAGATCGCCGCGAACAGACCCAGCGCCAGCGCCAGGGCCGGCACGACCACGAGGGTGATCCGCATCTGACGGCGCTCGGCCGCATCCTCGGCGCGGCGGGCGTTGAGACGGGTCAGCACCTCCCGCCCGAGAAGGCCGATCTCGGCGATCATGCGCTCGCGGTTCTTCACGGTCGCCTCGTCGGTCGCCTGGATCAGAGCGGCCTTGGGCGAGACCGTGAGCCCCAGCTCGGCCGTGTCGGTCTGGTAGGCGATGAATTCCTTGACGAACAGATCGAACCGCCGGCGGCGGTCCTCGGGAAGCTGATCCTGCATCGCGTCGAGGAACGGCCCCCGCACCTGCTCCACCGTCGCCAGGGCGTCGTGCAGCGCCGACAGCCGCGAACGCGCCTCGGTCGTGTCCTCCGCGGTGTAGAGGGCGATGGCCTGCACCACCGCGTGCTCGATCGCCTGACCCAGAGCGCCGGCCTGAAGCCCGGCGTTCCAGATCCTGTCCGTAGCGGCGGCGCGCTCCTGCTCCCAGTTGGATTGCCGTACGGCGAACACCGCGATGGCGATCGCCACCAGGGCCAGCAGCCCGACGACCGCCGAGAGCTTGAAGCCGAGTGAGATTCGCATGAGAGCAGCGCCGCCCTGGCAGGAATGCCTGATTGCTCAATCTATACCGAAGGACAATAATTTGAACAGACAACTATAGCTGGCAAAATTACTTATCAAACGCTGAGGTTTTTCGCGCTGATAGCCAGCGAAGTTTCCTGATGCTTGCAAGGTTTTAAGTTCAATTCCGATCGTTGCTGTCAGTTCATGTCGGCACGAACCACCGTCATGACTTGTTCGCCTCGCCGCCGCGGTTCACGGGCCCGGCCGGAACAGATTTCATCATGGCGCCGACCCGGGCCGGGCTCCAATCATCGATCCACGCACGCGGCGAACCGGCCGCCCTCTGGCGCATGTCGCGAAGCGGGCTGCCTCGGGAGGGCGGCGACGATCTCGCGGCGCAGGTCATCGCGCTAGACGTCGACCAGTTCGGGGAGGATGTCGGCCCGATGCTCGTCCAAGGCGGCGATCAGGCGGGGCCGGTCGCTCACCCATTCGAAGGCGACGGACAGTTCGCTCTCGGCGAAAGGGTCCTGCGGGTTGAGACAACGATGGAACAGCATGGTCGCGGTGAGAACGTGCCGGCGCGTGCGGCGGGGTGATCGCCATAGGATCGGGTCACGACCGTCCGATGACGCGGGGCGTGCGTTGGCGAGTCGTCGGCGTGCCATCAGCCTGGGTGCCGTCCGCGGGTGTTGCCGATCGATCACGTCACGGCCGCCCGGCGCCCCCCGGAGCGGAGCGCACATCAAGGCCCTTGCGTGCTGCGATCCCGATGTGTAGAGACCCCCTCGTGATCCCCGATAGCTCAGTTGGTAGAGCAGGCGACTGTTAATCGCCTTGTCGCAGGTTCGAGTCCTGCTCGGGGAGCCAAAAGCCCAGCTCCAGCACAATTCAGTCTGACCGTTCGTCCGTCGCGCCTGCGGCGGTCCGCAGACGATGGATCCGGGCCGGGCACCGTGCCCTCGTCCCACGACACCCGTGGCGGCGGCCCTGATCGAGCGCGGCGCAGCAAACCAGAAGAAGCCGCGATCCACGGCACTGCCCTCAGCATCCCCCGAGCGACCGGCCTCATCCCGATCCAATCGATCGCGCTCGGTCGGGACGGATCGGCAAATTCTGCCGCTCGGCCGTTCCTGCCGAAGGACGTCCTGCAAGGGCGCTTGAAATCATTGCGCTAATTCTGGAACGTGCCATGCCTGCCCACATCGAACGCGGTCGCGAGGGCGTACGATGTCGGTGAATGCGGTTACGGGCAGTTCTCTCCAACGGGATCTCGTCAGCGCCCTGAGGCAGGCACGCGCAGCGAGCGCCATCCAGCTCGATGCCAGCGCCCTGTCGAGCGCCGGCCAGAATTCCGGCACTGCGCCCGAAACGGCGGCCACGCCGCAGGGGACCAGCGCAGCCACGGCGCCGACCCTGTCGAGCGACCTGATGGCGTCACTCCTGCAGTTGCAATCCGACTTCAGCCAGATGGGCCTCCAGAGCGGCGTCACGACGCCAGCCGATGCGGCGGCCAATGCCGAGGATGCATCCACGACCGGCGCGGCGTCGGGCCAGGCCGCGACCGACGCCACGCCGGTGCACCGCCACCACGGCCACCACGCCCGTCCGCCCCTGCCGGACTCCTCGGAGACCGGGCAGACCGGCGCCGCGACGGACGCGACAAGCGCGTCCACGGCGTCGACCACGTCGACGGGCGCGACCTCGACCGCCTCCGCCGCGTTGCCGACCGCGAGCGGGAGCGACCTGGATTCCTTCCTGCAGCAGGTCACGAAGGCGATCACCGCCTATGCGACCGGCGGTCCGATCGGCATCGCGGCCGCGCTCACCAGCAGCGCCAAGGCCTGACGCCCCCGGGATCGCCCCACGCCTGGAGCGGCGCGACCGCCTCTGGCATAATCGGGCGAACCGGAGCTCACCATGCCCCTGACCATCCCCGTGATCCTTGGCAGCGTCCGGACCGACCGCATCGGCATCCGCGCCGCACGCTTCCTGATTGCGCAGCTCGAGGCGCGCGGCCACGCGGCACCGCTGGTCGATCCGGCTGAGCTGAGGCTGCCCCTCCTTGACCGGATGTTCAAGGAATACCCGGCCGGCGCCGCGCCGGAGCCCCTGCAACGTCTCGCCGATCTTTTCCGCCGATCCGACGCCTTCATGATTGTCACGGGGGAGTACAATCACGGTGTCCCACCGGCGTTGTCCAACACCCTCGACCATTTCCTGGAAGAGTATTTCTGGCGGCCCTCGGCGATCTGCTGCTACTCCGCCGGCCAGTTCGGCGGCGTCCGGGCGGCGATGCCGCTCCGGGCGATGCTCGCGGAGATGGGCATGTCCAGCATCCCCTCGCTCCTGCCGATCCCGCGCCTTCAGACGGCCATCGACGGGCAGGGCATCCCCGCCGAGCCTTGGCTCATACCGGCGGCCGCCCGCTTCCTCGACGAGCTGGAATGGCACGCCGAGGCCCTGCGGGATCGGCGCCAGCGCGGCACGCCGTACTGAGACACGACGCAGCGGCCACCCGCTCCCGGTCCCGTTCGGCGCGCCGCGCGTGATGCAGCGAATCCCAGGCAACCACCGGTATTCGACCCATTGCGCGCACCTCGGAGTGCGCAATTTTTCGTCCTGCACCTCGTGAGACAGGGCATTCGATTCCCAAATTGGGCAAATACTCGACACACGATTGCAGAGCAACTTGGCGCCTGCGCACCGACACGATGTTGAACGCGCGGAAGACCCAGGTCGCGAGACAGTATTGCGCTGTTGCAAAAAGGTGGCTGCACACTGCGCCGAAGTATGAGAGCTTGATCGTGTTCCCGAACCCGGACCGATTCCGATGAAGATCGACGAGAGGGCGCTCCTTCAGGAGCGCGTGCGGACGCTTGTCCTGCGCCATGCCCTGGAAACTGTTTTGGACCGGCTCACGACGGTGGCGCGGGAGGCGGGGAAGGATGCCGAGGCCGACCTCCTCAATCTGGAGCAGTCACTGGTCTCGGCCGCGCGCAGCCTCGCGGATCGCGCCAGCGCTCAGAAATTGGCGGTCCTGGTCGCGGTCGAGGATGCGAGCACGACGATCCGGGCGGCCTTCGATCACGCGCATGAGCGCCTGGACGCACTGAAACCGGCTCACCTCACCCTGGTCGAACCGACGGCTGCCGTCGCCGCGTAGCGGCCGCATCGGGGTACAGGTGCCCGGGCGATCCCGCCGACGGTGTCTCAGTGCGGCCGCGCCTCGGGCACGGGCGTGCCGGCCGAAACGGTTCCCGGCCGCCGAAATGTCGCGAGACCGGCCGACAGGCGAACGAGCATCGTCAGGCCGAGGGCGAGGAAGATCGCCCCACCACTCAGGACGACCCGCTCGATCCGGTCGGTGTTGATGACGTGGTCGGGCACCTCGACGCACTGCACGAGGATCTCGGCGACGAGCCCCAGCACCAGCAGGGCGAGACCGCCGCGGTGACAGAGCGCATCGATGGCTGCCTCGTAATCGGGGTCCTCGGTCGGCAGGCCTCCAAGGAGATGGCTAACGCCGTGTCGTTCCTCCAGCACGACGCCCCAGCCGATCAGGATCACACCCATACCCTCGACCAGGTGTCCGGCCTCATGGATCGTCGGGTGGGTCTGCAAGCCTGCGCCCCAGAGCAGCGACGTGATCTCGACCAGTGCAAGGATCAGCGGGAGAGCGATCACCGTGTTGAACACGATGATCGACCAGCGATTGAGAAGTAGGCTTGCCAGCATCGACCGGACGACAGTCTGAACGCGCATGAACGCAGGACTCGGGCAAGACTCGAGGTCATCAGCCCCAGTCCGGAGCAGGAAAAGCGCCCCTATCTCGCCTCGTCAAGGACGGCGTTCGTCTGGGACGCAGGGGCCGCAATCTGAGACGGATCATCCCGAGCGAGGCCGAATACACGGCCCAGCGCCGCCGGCGGCGCGCTTCACACCCCCGGATCACCCATCGCCCCGTCGGGCCGATTCCGCGCCGCCGTCGACGACCCGGCGTCAGGACGGTCGTTCGGGAAGCCCGAGGCTTACTGCTTGGCGCGGTTGAGGATCGTCCAGAGCACGCGGGCGACGGGCTCGGTGACCGTCCGGCGATACTTGCGGTGAACCAGCTGCCCGTTGTGATAGACGTCCTGCTCCACGTAGAGCCGCTCCCCGTCCCAGCGGACGATGTTGTCGGACTCGATCGTCTCCTCGACGCCGAGATCACCTCGGAGAATCGGGTTGCCTGTCTGGGTCAGCATACGCGCGTCCTCGTTCACGCAGTCGGTTCCACCCGGAGAGCGCCATCGCGGCCCGTGCAGCGCGACCCCAGGCAACACCCGACGCCGGGCAGCATAGGAGCGCATCGGCGCACATGCCAGCGACATGGCGGACGCATTCGAACGACCGTCACTGCGGCAGCGCCGCCCCGCGCCGGGGCGACGCCCAACGTCACCGATGTGCGCTTCGGCACGTCCAGCTCGGCCGTAAGGTGCGATGCTTCACATGCGCAACGGGTCTGCATGCAGGACGTATCCGGAACCGACCGCGCGACGGAGGCGTCCATGCTCGCTCGCCCGTTTCGCCTGATCGCTCCGGCGCTCGCCGCCCTTGGCTTGGTGGCCCTGCGCCTCGCGAGCCCGCTCATCGGGCCGGTGGCTCCGCCGCCGCCCGGCG
The DNA here is from genome assembly GCF_054049775.1 of Methylobacterium sp. P5_C11. NCBI lineage: Bacteria > Pseudomonadati > Pseudomonadota > Alphaproteobacteria > Hyphomicrobiales > Methylobacteriaceae > Methylobacterium > Methylobacterium sp. P5_C11. The sequence goes on from NZ_JBFULS010000001.1 coordinate 226,364, forward strand.
CGTCCGAAAACGGGGGCGTCGTGTTCCGCCACTATCTCTGACGGGTTGGCGCTCAGCCCCGCCGTCTGAGCACGGCGCCTGGGATCGCGCAGGCGGCCCCGGCCGCCGGTCCCAGAACGATGTCGCCCTGGCGCGGGTTGTTCACGGTGAACGGCGCTGTCTCCTGCAGGCCGATGAATCCGCGCCCGAGCTGCGGCACGAACAGATCTCCGCCGAACCGGACGAAGCAGCGATCGAGAACCGCTTCGTAGTCGAAGGTGCGCTGGGTCACCGGGGCGCCCCCCGCGGCGGGCACGCCGCAATACGCCGCGATATCGATCCGGCCCGGATGGGACAGCCGCAACGGCAGGGACTGGCCCGGCAGAAGCGTGGCGGGCGGGCCGCCGTCCTGGCGCGCGACCATGACGAGGTTCGACCGGTTGTAGACCCGGCGCAGGCAATCCGCCGACGCGCCGGAGACGACCGAGACCGACCCGGCGATGCCGAGCACCAGTCCGGCCCACGCGCATCCAACACGCTTCGTCACCGCAATTCCTCCGCCGGCCTGGCAATCGATCGGTCGACGCCGTCGATGTGCCGTCCAAGACTTGAACAGCGGCCAGCTTGGCCGCGCAAGGCGAACGCGGCAAGAGCGGTGGTGTTCACGCCGGCATCGTAAATTCCGGTCGGCGGAATGCGCCGCACGCCGGCGCGCATGCTCAGCGGCGCTCGTACAGCAGCCGGGCGCGGATCGTACCGGGGATCGCGCGGATCTCGGTGAGCAGCGCCTCCGCATCCGCGTCGGTGGCGTCGGTCTCCAGCACCACGTACCCGACCTCGCCGTCGGTCTGGTAGAACTGGGCGGCGATGTTGACGTGGCCGCGGGAGAAGACGTCGTTCAGCCGTCCGAGCATGCCCGGCAAGTTCCGCTGGACGTGGATGAAGCGCGTTCCGGTCGGCCGCGCCGGGAGCTGCACCTGCGGGAAGTTCACGGCGCCGACCGTCGAGCCGATGTCGGAGTAATCCACCAGCTTGCGCGCCACCTCGGACCCAATGCGCTCCTGGGCCTCCTCGGTGGAACCGCCGATATGCGGGGTGAGGATGACGTTCTCCAGGCCCTGGAGCGGGCTGACGAAGGATTCGGCGTTGGAGCCGGGTTCCACGGGGAAGACGTCGACGGCCGCGCCCTTGAGATGGCCGTCGCGGAGAGCCCCGGCCAGGGCGTCGAGATCGACCACGGTGCCGCGGGCATTGTTGATCAGGAACGCGCCGGGCTTCATCGCCCGAATCTCTCCCTCGCCGATCATGTTGGCGGTGGCTTCGGTCTCGGGCACGTGCAGCGAGACCACGTCGCTCTGCGCCAGGAGTTGCCGAAGGGACTCGGTCGGCTCGGTATTGCCGTGCCGTAACTTGTCGGTGTGATCGTAGAACAGCACCCGCATGCCCATGGCCTCTGCGAGCGTCGAGAGCTGCGTACCGATATTGCCATAGCCCACGATCCCGAGGGTCTTGCCGCGGACCTCCAGCGCGCCCGCCGCCGACTTGTCCCAGCGCCCGGCATGGGCGCCCACCGAGCGCGGCACGATCCGGCGCAGGAGCATCACGATCTCCCCGATCGTCAGCTCCGCCACCGAGCGCGTGTTCGAGAACGGGGCGTTGAAGACCGGGATCCCCCGGTGGCGCGCCGCCTCGAGGTCAACCTGGTTGGTGCCCACGGAGAAGCAGCCCACCGCCAGCAGCCGGTCCGCGGCCGCGAAGGCCGCCGCGTCGAGCTGCGTGCGCGAGCGGATGCCCACCATGTGCACGCCCTGGAGCGCTTCGTGCAGGGCCTCCCGGTCGAGCGCCTTGGGCAGCCGAGTCAGGTTGGCGTAGCCCGCCGCCTGCATCAGCGCCACGGCGCTGTCGTTGATGCCCTCGAGCAGAAGGACCCGGATCTTGTCCTTCGACAGGGAAAACTTGTCGGGCGTCATGAGCATCGATCGTCTGGCAGCGGGTCTACGCGGCGGCGTCCGGCCGACCCTGGATTCGGGCGGCCAGGGATACGAGGGCGCCCTGTGCGTTGCAACATGGCGCGGCGCCGGGCAGCCCCGCTCGGCTGCGACACCTGAAGCGTGCCCGACGCACGCGACGCCGAAGCACGCGCGCCCGGTCCGTCCGGAATATTCGTGCAGCCCGTCGGCGGATAGACGAACAACCTGAAGGAACTTCGCCTCGCCTCGCGGCTTCTAGAGCCCTGTCCAGTCACGACCCGTCGTCCGGCCGACCCGGGCGGCGGATTCTTACACGGTCTTTGACGATGCACATCCGCTCGGGCTTCTCGATTGCCTTCGATACGTTCGGCCCGACGCCGATGAACCTGCTCCTCAACGTGCGCCCGGAGCGCCACGGGGATCTCGTGACTCCGGAGGCGATCACCTTCGACCCTCCGGTTGCAGCCCGCCGGCATGTCGATGCCTTCGGCAACGTCAGCACGCGCATCGTCGCGCCGGGCGGCCGGATCACCATGGCGGCCGATTTCACGGTCGCCGACAGCGGCCTGCCGGACGATCAGGCACCCGGCGCGCGCCAGATCGCCGTCCAGGATCTGCCCGACGACGTCCTGATGTACCTGCTCGGTTCGCGCTACTGTGACACCGACAAGCTGTCCGGCATCGCGTGGTCGCTGTTCGGCGGCACGCCCGAGGGCTGGGCGCGGGTCCAGGCGATCGTCGACTTCGCCCACAATCACTTGCGCTTCGATTACCAGTTGGCCGACGCCACGCGCACCGCCTTCGACGGGTACACGCAACGGGTCGGTGTCTGTCGGGACTTCGCCCATCTGGCGATCGCCCTGTGCCGGTGCATGAACATCCCGGCCCGCTACGCCACCGGCTATCTCGGCGACATCGGCGTGCCGCAGGACCCGGCGCCGATGGACTTCTCCGCCTGGTTCGAGGTCTTCCTCGAAGGGCCGGACGGCCCACGCTGGTACACGTTCGACGCGCGGCACAACTGCCGCCGCATCGGCCGCATCGTCATGGCCCGCGGCCGCGACGCCACCGACTGCGCCCTGACCACGAGCTTCGGCACCGCGCTGCTCGTCCGGTTCGACGTCCATACCGACGAGGCCGTCGCGCCGCCGGACGCCCTGGCGGCCTGACGCGCTCCCCGGACTAGACGGTCTCGACGGGTTCCGGGACGATCGCCGTGTCGTTCGCCAGATGCAGGAAGGTCGGATCGAACTCGGCCACCTTGACCAGCGTCGCCCAGTCCTCGATCGTCAGCGTGCCTCCGCTGAGGGTCACGAGCCCGCGCCCCCTGAGGGTGCGCAGGACGCGGTTGAGGTGGACACTGGTCAGGCCGAGGGCGTCGGCCATTTCCGCCTGCTTGGGGGCGAGGGGGCAGCTCAGGCCCCGGGCGAGCCCGACGGCTCTCTGGCGGAGATACAGCTCGCAGAACATGTGGGCGACGCGCCCGAGGGCCTGCCGCCGCCCCAGGCTCGTGATCCGCTCGCGATAATGGGCGGCATCGATCAGGCTGTCGCGCCAGAGGATACCGGCGAGGCCCGGGTTCCGGAGGAGGACCGCGCGCAAATCGTCATGCGCGATGAACGCGACCGCGCAGGCGCTCAGCGTGGCAAGGTTGTGGTCCATCCGATGCAGGTGGAGGCTCTGCAGGTCAGGAACGTCGCCGGCGATGTAGAACGACAGGATCTGGCGACCGCCCTCCGCGAGCGCGGCGTAACGATAGATCCAGCCCTGCAGGACGAGGCAGCTATGGCCCGGCCGGTCGCCGAACTGGACGATGTCGTGGCGGGCCGGAAGGTTGCGGACCGTATGGGGAAGGCCGAGGAGCGCGGCACGGTCCGACTCCGCGAGAGGCGCGATGCTGTCGAGCTTGCGCGCCAGCATCTCCATCGGGGCGTTGTAGCCGTTCGGCATGCGCGTCACCCTCCGGATCGCATGGATGGTGGGGCGGCGCCGGACCGGGGCTCCGCAGCGTGTGCGTCGTGATCGAGGTTCCGCACCCTCTGCCCCCCAAAACCGCTCCGGATCGGCCGGACCCGCCCGAGCGCCGGTCCCGCTGCGCCTTTCGCACCGGGTTCGCCACACCGCCGACAGAGTTGCCGCATCCGCTTCCATCGGCAAGACCGTACGGCGCGACGGCGCCTGGCGGTCCACCGAGCCTAAAACCCCAATCGGTTGAAGTCGCAAGGACGATGTTGTATGGGACGCGCGTCCTCCCGGATCCGCCCTCGCGCGCTCGTCTTCTGGCGCGCCCGCCGGGCCGCCGGATGGACCGCCCTCGTCATCCGTATCGACGCGTCGGCAAACCGGCTCCCGCGGGACCGGTCGCCTCTCCCGAAAGACTCCGGGGAGGCCGCGGCGAACGGGGGCGCCTGCAACGCGAGCCGCCGACGCAACGGGCCTCCGCTGGAGGCCGTTCAGGAGATGGAATGACCGCAGGTACCGCTCTGGGGCACAGCCCGAGCCGCGACGATTTCGCCGCCCTCCTCGAGGAGAGCTTCCTCGAACACGAGATCACCGAAGGCTCCGTCGTCAAGGGTCGCGTCGTCGCGATCGAGAAGGACGTGGCCGTCATCGACATCGGTGCCAAGACGGAAGGCCGTGTCGCGCTCAAGGAATTCACCGGCCCCGGCCGGGAAGGCGAGCTGAAGGTCGGCGACGAGGTCGAGGTCTACGTCGACCGGATCGAGAACGCGCTCGGCGAAGCCGTCATCTCGCGCGACAAGGCGCGCCGCGAGGAGAGCTGGGTCAAGCTCGAGAAGTCGTTCGAGAACAACGACCGCGTCACCGGCACGATCTTCAACCAGGTCAAGGGCGGCTACACCGTCGACCTCGACGGCGCCGTGGCGTTCCTGCCGCGCTCGCAGGTCGACATCCGTCCGGTCCGCGACGTTACCCCGCTGCTCGGCACCCCGCAGCCGTTCCAGATCCTCAAGATGGATCGCCGTCGCGGCAACATCGTCGTGTCGCGCCGGACCGTGCTCGAGGAGAGCCGCGCCGAGCAGCGCTCGGAGCTGGTGGCCAACCTCGAGGAAGGTCAGGTCATCGACGGCGTCGTCAAGAACATCACCGAGTACGGCGCGTTCGTCGATCTCGGGGGGATCGACGGCCTGCTGCACGTCACCGACATGGCGTGGCGCCGCGTGAACCACCCGTCCGAGGTCGTGACCATCGGCCAGACGGTCAAGGTCAAGATCATCAAGATCAACCACGAGACGCACCGCATCTCGCTCGGCATCAAGCAGCTGCTCGCTGATCCGTGGGAGGGCATCGCCGCCCGCTACCCGGAGGGCGCCAAGCTCAAGGGCCGCGTGACCAACATCACCGATTACGGCGCCTTCGTGGAGCTGGAGCCGGGGATCGAGGGCCTGATCCACGTCTCCGAGATGAGCTGGACCAAGAAGAACGTCCATCCGGGCAAGATCGTCTCCACCTCCCAGGAGGTCGAGGTCCAGATCCTAGAGGTCGATCCGGTCAAGCGCCGCATCTCGCTGGGCCTCAAGCAGACTTTGCAGAACCCCTGGGAGGGCTTCGCCGAGAAGCACCCGGTCGGCTCAGAGGTCGAGGGCGAGGTCAAGAACAAGACCGAGTTCGGCCTGTTCATCGGCCTTGAGGGCGACGTCGACGGCATGGTCCACCTGTCGGATCTCGACTGGAACCGTCCCGGCGAGCAGGTCATCGAGGAGTTCAAGAAGGGCGACATGGTCCGCGCCCAGGTTCTCGACGTCGACGTCGAGAAGGAGCGGATCTCGCTGGGCGTGAAGCAGCTCGGCGGTGACCCCTTCGCCGAAGCCGGCGAGATCAAGAAGGGTCAGATCGTCACCTGCGAGGTCATCGAGGTGAAGGATGCCGGCGTCGAGGCGAAGATCGTCGACACCGACATGCAGACCTTCATCCGCCGGGCGGAGCTCGCCCGCGACCGCGGCGACCAGCGCCCCGAGCGCTTCGCCGCCGGCGAGAAGTTCGACGCCCGCGTCGTTCAGTTCGACCGGAAGGCCCGCCGCGTGCAGGTCTCGATCAAGGCCCTCGAAATGGCCGAGGAGAAGGAGGCGATGGCTCAGTTCGGCTCCGCCGATTCGGGTGCCTCGCTCGGCGACATCCTGGGTGCCGCCTTCAACAAGAAGCGCACCGACGACGAGTAAGACGCAGCCGTCCGCCGCCCGGCCCGTCCGGGCGGCGGATCCACGGCTCAGAGACCCGCGCAGGACCTCGGTCCGGCGCGGGTTTTCTTTTGGGATCGGACAATTCAAGGTTGCCGCTGTCGCGTCGGCGGGGCGCTCTCCCCCCCCCGCCGCGACAGCGACGGGCCAGCCGGTCATTTTCTTCACGCAGGCCGTATCCACGCCCGCGGTAAATGCTCTAGAACACCGGCCTCGCGCGGCTCGAACCGGGCGAGCCGAAGGAAACCAAGGACTTGCCCGGCGCGGGACGTTGCGCCCGCACCCCGTCAGAGGGGCGGACCGGGGGCTTCAGGGGAAGGCACAGCATGGCAGCCGACGCCGAACTGCTGATCGACCGGCGGCGCCTGCGCCGCAGGTTGTCCCTCTGGCGCGTCCTGGGGATCGGCGGCCTGATCGTGGCGGTCGGCGCCGTCGGCTACCGGGTCCGCGCGGGCGGGGAGGGCGGTTTCGCCGTGCAGCCGCAGATCGCCCGGATTTCCGTCTCGGGCTTCATCGCCGGAAGCGAGGCCACCGCCAAGCTGATGCAGCGGGTCGGCGACGCTGACGCCGTGAAGGGCGTGATCGTCTCGATCAATTCGCCCGGCGGCACGACCACCGGATCGGAGGAGATCTTCCGCAACCTGCGGGCGCTCGCCGCCAAGAAGCCGATCGTCGCCTTCGTGGACGGCACCGCCGCCTCCGGCGCCTACATCACCGCCATCGCAGCCGACCACATCGTCGCGCGCGAGACCAGCCTCGTCGGGTCCATCGGCGTGCTGTTCCAGTATCCCGACTTCTCGGGCCTGCTCGACAAGGTCGGGGTCAAGGTGGAGTCGGTGAAGTCGTCGCCGCTCAAGGCCGAGCCGTCGGGCTTCACGCCGACCTCACCGGAGGCGCGGGCGGCGCTGGCCGCCGTCGTCGGCGATACCTACGCGTGGTTCAAGAACCTCGTGGCCGAACGGCGCGGCATGGATGCCGGCCAGCTCAACACGGTCTCGGACGGGCGTGTGTTCAGCGGTCGCCAGAGCGTGCCGCTGAAGCTCGTGGACGAACTCGGCAGCGAGCGACAGGCCGTGGCTTGGCTCGAGAGCGCCCGCAGCGTGCCGAAGGACCTGCCGGTCAAGGACTGGAAGCCGTCGTCGCAGAGCAATTTCTCCCTGTGGTCGGCTGCCGGCATCGGCGCCGATCTGCTGGGCCTCGACGGCCTCGCGGCGCGGCTCCGGACCGTCGGCGCGGAAGCGCAGGCCGCCCGAGGCGGGATGCTTGCCCTCTGGCGTCCGGAACCCTGAACGCGCCGCCGCGCAGCCCGCCCCGATCCCGCGAGAAGACCAGACGCCATGATCAAGTCGGAGCTCGTCATCAAGATCGCCGAGCAGAACCCGCATCTCTACCAGCGCGACGTGGAGATCCTGGTCAACGCGATCCTCGACACCATTTCCGACGCGCTGGCCCGTGGCGACCGGGTGGAGCTGCGCGGCTTCGGCGCCTTCTCGGTGAAACGCCGGGACGCGCGCCGGGGACGCAACCCGCGCACGGGTGCCGCCGTTGCCGTGTCCGAGAAGGCGATCCCCGTGTTCAAGACCGGCAAGGAGATGCGCCAGCGCCTCAACGCCGCCGGCATCGGCGAGAGTGCCTCGGCCGCCGAGTAGGAAGGACCTGTGAGCGCGATGATCCGTTTCCTGAAGAGCCTCGTGCTGCTGCCGATCGCGGCCTTGGTGATCCTGCTGGCGGTGGCCAACCGCGCGCCGGTGCGGCTGTCCTTCGATCCGTTCAACGTGGACGCCCCGGTCTTCAGCGTTGATCTGCCGCTCTACGCGATCCTGTTCGGCGCCGTGGCGCTCGGCATCGTGGTCGGCGGCATCTTCACGTGGCTTGGCCAAGGCAAGACCCGCGCCCGGGCGCGTTATCATCGCCGCGAGGCGGTCCGCTACGAGCGCGAGGCGACCCGGCTGCGGGCCTACGCACCGGAGACCGAGGTGCCGAGCGCCTACACGGTTCCGAACTCGGGCCGGACGGCCCTGCCGGCGCCGCGCTGACGCGACAGCCGGTCCTGCGACGCCGGTGCTCGGCCAGAGGCGGTCCCGACCGAGGATGGCGGCGCGCACCGGTGGCGCCAGGACCGGGGTGTCCGGTCACGATCTCCAGGACGAGGCGGAACGGGCGGCATAGGCCTGCGGGCCTATCGCGCTCCTCGCGCGGCCGCCACGAAGGCCGCGATCCTGTCCGGGTCCTTGACCCCGGGCGCCGACTCGACCCCCGATGAGACGTCGACAGCGGTGATTCCGGTGCGGGTGACCGCCTCCGCGACGTTGACCGCGTCGAGGCCGCCCGAGAGCATCGTGCCGGGAGGAAGATCGCATCCGGCCAGGATCCCCCAGTCGAACGCGCGACCGTTGCCGCCCGGCAGGACCGCGTCCGGCGGCGCCTTGGCGTCCAGGAGGATTCGATCGGCCACGGCGGTGTAGGCCGGCAGGATCGCGAGATCCTCGCGGGCGGCGAGGCCGAGCGCCTTCATGACCGGCCGGCCGGTGAGCGCGCGGATGGCCGCGACGCGCACCGGGCTCTCGCGCCCGTGCAGCTGGATGAGATCCGGATCCACCGCCTCCAGGACGGCTGCGACCAAGGCGTCGTCGGGATCGACGAGCAGGACCACGCGCTCGGCGCGCCCGCGGGCGCGGGCCGACAACACAGCGGCCCGCGCGAGCGCGACGTGGCGCGGGCTGCGGGGAAAATGCACCAGCCCGATCCAGTCGACCCCGGCCTCCAGCGCGGCGGTTAGGGTCGGTTCGGTGCTGAGCCCGCAGATCTTGATGCGGGTCGGGGGGACGGTCGTCGAGGCCATGCGCCTCCTATAGCGGATGGTGCCGTGCGGATCAGGCCCCCGTGGCGGTCTTGCACACCCCGGCGCCGGCCGGCGGCGGCGGCCATGACGATCCCGATTGTGCACCATGCCCCACGGCGCCGTGACGCTGCCTCAGGGAAGTGGCCGGCGCAGGATCGCCCGCACGTCGGACATCGGTCTGGACAGCGCCGCAGCGCGATCGACGGCGGGTCTAGTACAGCGCCGGCACCGAGACGTTCGGGATTGGAAAGCCGCTGAAGACGACCTTCCCGTCGACGAGGCGCAGGGGCGGCAGCGCCTTCAAGGGCGCGGCATCGCCCGGCGTCTCCGCATCCGGGCGACGGCTCAGGCCGAGGAGGCCGCCGACCAACTGTCCCACCAGCGCGCCCCTGTCGGAGCCGAAGCGCTGGCCCACGATGCCGCCCACCAGCGCATCGATCCCGGCGGCCCGCAGATCGATCTGACCCGCCGGACGATGCAGGGCGTCGAGAACCAGCGTCCCCTTGGCCTGGACCCGCTGTGCGCCCTTGGCGAGCGACAGGGCCGCGAGATCCAGGGTGCCGCCGGCCTGACGCCAGCGCTCCAGCTCGCGGGCCACAGTTCCGGTCCGCAGCACGGCGGCCTGCGTGAGGGTGGCGTCCAGGACGAGATCGGCCGGGTCGGGCGTACCGGTGAGGGCGTCGAGCTGCGGCACGGCCGCCTGGTTCAGGCGCAGGCTCATGTCGACGGCACCGTCGGATTCGTAGCGGCCCGGTGTCGGGCGGGCATGCAGCTCCATGTGCCGGCCGGCAACCGCAATCGGCCCCGGTTCGGCGCCCTTGACGGTGATGTTGGGCGTGTCGACCACCAGTGAGGCCCGGGTAAAGCCCTCGGCGGCCCCGTGGAAGCTGCCCTGGAGCCCGCTCCAGGTCGCGTCCCCGGTCAGCGCGCCCTGCTCGACATGGAAGGGTCCGGCGCTCTCGAAAACCACGAGGCGGGGCTGGTAGATCTGCGCCACGGCGGTGCTCGGCCCGAGCCGGAACCGCCCGTCGGCACGCTCCAGGGTCACGGCGCTGCACCGCAGCTCGATGCGGAACGGGAAACCGCCGAGGGAACGGTCCGCACAGGTCCAGGTACGACCCGCCGCCGCCTCGCGGGCGATCCAGCCGTCGATCTCACCGGCCGCGCGTCCCCGGATCCAGAACCAGCCGGCCGACCATCCGACCACCACGACGGCGAGCAGAATGTAGGGCAGGAACAGACCGAGGCGTGAGCGCCGCGCCACGCCTGCCGGTCGAGCCTGGGCGGCCGCTTCCGGCCGCGTCCGATCCTGCACCATGCACTCCGCTCCCCGTCCCGGGTCCCTTGGGACCATCGCGCCCCCCGGCATGAGGCCACGCAAGGGGCGAAACTGGGGCAGCGCCGCGCTCCGTCGACGCCGCGCGAAAAGGCGCGCGACGATCCGGTGCGGATTTCTCGATCAGACCTGCGCCGGCTCGACGCGGTCGACCTGCAGGTCCTCGACGATCGCCACCCGCTCGGCCTCGTTCTCGGCGAGACGATGAACGTGCATCTCGGTGGCGCCCCGACGGCGCACCCGGTCGAGCCAGGTCCGCCGCAGATGATCGCGGGGGCTCTCGCGGGAACTGGCGACCGAGACCATCTCGGCGATGCCCGCGCCGTCCCGGCGCACGGCGATCACCACCGCCTCGGCCATCTCGTCGAGGTCGAAGCCACCGGCCGGATGGACGCCCACCACGTAGCGCCGGCCAGAGCGGCCGCGCCAGGCCGAGAGCGGAAGCGCGGGGGAACCGCGCAGGCCTGCCGTCGTCTTGAGACGTTCTTCACGCACATCCTGTCTCCGCGTGCGATCGTCCTTCAGGTCGCGGAGCGCGGCCGACCAGGACAGGGCTCTTTTGTTCGCCATTTGTTCCAACCTAGCGCGCGATATCCACAGCCGTCAAGCACGACGTTCCTGAGGGAGGATGTGGGAATTGCGCCCGTTATCCACAAGCCGGAGCGGCCGGCATCGCGGCTTTCCGGGGCATCGACCGACCGATCAGCGGCGAGGTTCTGCAGCCGCCGAAGTCTCGGCTTCCGGGACGGCCTGTCCTACGGCGGCGAGCCCTTCAAGGCCCCTGTCGACGAGGGCGTTGGAGGCCGTCTCGAGGCGCTCCTGCGCCAGGGTCTGGAACGCCTGCCGCGTCAGCCCCGGGGGGATCGGCGGCAGGAACGCGATGACCGCCGTGCCGGGCCTGCGCACGAGGCTGTTGCGGGACCAGAACAGGCCGGTGTTGAGGGCCACGGGCAGGCAGGGAACATTCAGCGCCGTGTACAGGTGGGACAGGCCCTGCTTGTAGGCGGGGGGCGCGCCGACCGGGCGGCGGGTCCCCTCGGGGAAGATGATGAGCTGGCGCCCCTGCCGGATCGCCTCGGCCGCGGCGCCGTTCATCAGGCTCATGGCCCGGGTGCCCTTGGACCGGTCGATCGCCACCATGCCACTGCGCGAGAGGTACCAACCGATCAGCGGGATCAGCAGCAATTCCCGCTTCAGGATGTAGGCGAAGTCCGGCAGCACGGTGCACAGGGCCAGGGTCTCCAGGGCTGACTGGTGCTTGGCGGCCACGAGCAGCGGCCCCGGCGGGATGTTCTCGAGGCCGTGGAACTCGACCCGCGTCCCCGCGACGACGCGCAGCAGCCACAGGGTGATCCGTCCCCAGATCCGGGCCAGCCGCAGCACCGACCGACCGGAGATCAGCATGGGCAGGCCGGCGACCGCCAGGATGGCCGTGGTCGCGTAGAAGCAGACGTTGAAGGTGAGGGAGCGAAGGGCGATCATCGGAAACCGTGACGTGGCGGCCTCCCTGTAGCGCGCCCGCCCGCCCGCGGCCAAGGGCGACGTCGCGGGGGTCGATCAGGCGTCCGCGGCGATGCGGCCGTCCCGGGCCAGCCCGGCGCCACGCCCGGCAACGAGCCAATAGACCAAGCCGGCACTGGCGCCGACGACGAAGAGGATCAGCGTCAGGCGCGCCTCGGCGGCGAGGAGGCCGGGATCGCGTGCGCCCCCTGCCGACCGGACCGCGCCACGGGTCAGCCAGGGGAGAGCGGCGGTCAGAAGGCCGCCGCCGGCGCCGTACCACAGAAGGCCGCGCCGGCCGAGGATCTCGCCGCTGAGACCGATCAGGGCCGGGGGGACGAACAGCAGAACGAAGAGGGCCTTCGCGAGGCCGACGATGAACAGGGCGAGGCCCTCGGGGGGCAGGCCGGCCGACAGGTCGGACAGGGCCATGTCGAGGCCGGCGAGCGCCCCGCCGGTCAGCCACGCCTGCGCGGCCGGATCGACGAACAGGGCCAGAACGAGGACGGCAAACCCCGTCGGGACGGCGAGAAGGAGGGCGAAGGCCCCGAGGATCAGGCGGCCGAGGGCATGCATTCCGCAAGCCTCTACACCGGGCGCCCCGGTTCGTCGCGCGAAAGCCGCACCCGATCCCCACGGACCGGATGCGGCTTCCATGATGCGGCCCCGCGGCGGGTCAGCCGTGGGCGGGGGCGGCGTCGCCGGGATCGCCGTGCGTGTGCGTCTTCCGGAACCGGCCGAGCCAGAGCGAGAAGTGGCGGATCACCACGTAGAAGACCGGCGTCAGGAACAGGCCGAAGAAGGTCGCACCGATCATCCCGAAGAACACCGCGGTGCCGAGGGCCTGGCGCATCTCGGCGCCGGGACCGGTCGCGATGACCAGCGGCAGGGTGCCGAGGATGAACGCGAAGGCGGTCATCAGGATCGGGCGCAGGCGGAGACGGCAGGCTTCCACCGCCGCCTCGACCGGGCCGCGATGCTCCCGCTGCTCGATGTCGTGGGCGAACTCGACGATCAGGATCGCGTTCTTGGCCGCGAGGCCGATGAGCACGATCAGGCCGATCTGGGTGAGGATGTTGTTGTCCTGCCCGCGGAACTGCACGCCCGCGAGGGCGGCGAGCACGCCGGTGGGCACCACCAGCAGGATCGCCAGCGGCAGCGCCCAGGACTCGTACTGCGCGGCCAGGACCAGGAAGACCAGCAGCACGCCCAGCGCGAAGACGGCGCCGGCCGTCCCGCTCGCGGCCTTCTGCTGGTAGGCGATCTCAGTCCAGTCGTAGGAATAGCCGTCGGGCAGGGCCTTCTTGGCGATCTCCTCCATGGCGGTCAGCGCCTGACCGGTGGAGACGCCGGGCTTGGCCACGCCCTGCACCGGCACCGAGTAGTACAGGTTGAAGCGCTGGACGATCTGCGGACCGGTCACGTCCCGCACCGAGGCGAGCGTCCCCATCGGCACCAGCGCGCCCGTGGAGGATCGCACCTTGATCTGCGAGATGTCCTGGATCGACGTGCGGAACGCCGCATCGCCCTGCAGGCGCACCTGGTAGATGCGGCCGAGGGTGTTGAAGTCGTTCACGTAGGTGCCGCCGAGATCCGCCTGGACCGACGAGAACACGTTGGCCAGCGGCACGTTCAGCATCCGCGCGATGGTGCGGTCGATGTCGAGGAAGAGCTGCGGCGTCGAGTTGTCGAAGGTCGTGAAGACCCGCTGCACGTCCGAACTCTGATTGGCCTGACCCAGCACTTCGCCGGCCGCGGCCATCAGCGGGCCGATATCCGACGATTGGCGGCTCTCGATCTGCATCTTGAAGCCGCCGCCGCTGCCGAGGCCGCGGACGGGCGGCGGCGGGATCACGATGACCCGGGCCTCCTGGATGTCGGAGGTCGCCTTGAGCACGTCGCCTGTGATCACGGCCGCGCTCCGGCCGGTCACCGCGCGCTCCTTGGCGCCCTTGAGGGTCAGGAACATCACGCCGGCATTCGTCGTGTTGGTGAAGGTCGCGCCGTCGAAGCCGGCGATGATCACCGCGTTGGCGACGCCGTCGACCGTCCGGGCCTGCTTGGCGGCGCGCAGGATCACGTCCGTCGTGCGGTCGAGGGAGGCGCCGGAGGGCAGCTGGACCACGCCGATCAGGTAGCCCTGGTCTTGGTCCGGGATGAAGCCCGTGGGCGTCGTCTGCGCGAGGTGCAGGGTGCCGGCGATCACCGCGGCATAGACCAGCAGCATCACGCCGAGGCCGACGATGCCGCCGGTCAGGACGCGGATCGTCCGGCCGTAGGCGTTCGACGTCGCGTCGAAGGCGCGGTTGAAGCCGTTGGCCAGCCAGTTCACGAACCGGGTCAGAAAGAACTTCGGCTCCTTGCGGGCGTGATGCGGCACCAGCAGCAGCTTGCAGAGCGCGGGCGACAGGGTCAGCGAGTTGAAGGCCGAGATCAGCGTCGAGGCCGCGATGGTCAGCGCGAACTGCTTGTAGAACTGGCCCGAGATGCCCGGGATGAACGCGGTGGGCACGAACACCGCGGCGAGCACCAGCGCGATGGCGATGACCGCGCCGCCGACCTCGTCCATGGTCTTGTGGGCGGCGTCGCCCGGGGACAGGCCCTCGGCCATGTTGCGCTCGACGTTTTCCACCACCACGATCGCGTCGTCGACCACGATTCCGATGGCGAGCACGAGCCCGAACAGGGTCAGGTTGTTGAGCGAGAAGCCGAAGGCCGCCATCGCCGCGAAGGTGCCGATCAGCGAGACGGGAATCGCTATCACCGGGATCAGCGCGGTCCGCCAGCTCTGCAGGAAGACCAGCACCACGATGACGACGAGGCCGACCGCCTCGAACAGGGTCTTGTAGACCTCGTGGATGGATTCCTCGATGAACTCCGTCGGGTTGTAGGCGATGCGGTACTCGACGTCCGGCGGGAAGTTCTTCTTGACGACCTCCATCACCTTCTTGACCGACGCGGCTGCGTCGAGGGCGTTGGTGCCCGGGCGCTGGAACGCGCCGATTCCCACCGCGGGCGTGTCGTTGAGGTAGGAGTTCGTCGTGTAGTCCTTCTGGCCCATCTCGACGCGGGCGATGTCCTTCACCCGGACGAGGCGCCCGTCCTGGGCCTTGATGATCACCTCGGCGAATTGCTCCGGCGTCTTGAAGCGCGCCTGCGACTGCACGACGAGCTGGAACGCCTCGCTCTTGGCCGCGGGCGGTCCGTTCAGCTGGCCGGCCGCCACCTGCACGTTCTGCTCCTGCAGCGCGGTGGTGACGTCGGTGACGGAGAGACCGTAGGCGGCGAGCTTGTTGGGATCGACCCAGATCCGCTCGGCATACTCGTTGCCGCCGAAGATCGTGATGTCGCCGACGCCGTCGAGGCGCAGCAGCTCGTCGCGGATGTTCAGGTAGATGTAGTTGGCGAGATAGTTCTGGTCGTAGGTCTTGTTCGGCGAGAGCAGGTGCACGACCAGCATCAGGTCGGGCGAGGCCTTGCGCACGGTCACGCCGAGGTTGCGCACGTCCGGCGGCAGGCGCGGCTGCGCCACCGACAGCCGGTTCTGCACCAGCACGTTGGCGATATCGAGGTTGGTGCCGACCTTGAAGGTCACGGTCAGCAGCATGTTGCCGTCGTTGGTCGACAACGACGTCATGTACAGCATGTTGTCGACGCCGTTGACCTCCTGCTCGATCGGCGTCGCGATCGTGGCGGCCACGGTCTCGGCATTGGCGCCCGGATAGGAGGCGCGCACGGTCACGGTCGGCGGCACGATCTCGGGATATTGCGAGACCGGCAGGCTCTCGTAGGCCACGAAGCCGAGGATCAGGAACACGATCGACGTGACGGACGCGAAGATCGGCCTATCGACGAAGAAATGGGCGAAACGCATCGGTCAAACCTCTGAGGCCCGCCGGTCTCCCGGACGGGGCCCTGCGTCGTCGGTGCGGGGGGCGCTGCAGGGCGCGCTCGAACGCGGTTGCGGTGAGCCGCCCGGGCTCACGTCTTGCTCGGAGGCAACTCGATGGTCTCGGGGGTCACCTTGGCGCCGGGCCGGACCCGCGAGAGACCGTTGACCACCACCGTCTCGTCGCCCTTCAGCCCGGACTGGATCACCCGGTAGCCGTCGACCTTCGGACCCAGCACCACGTCCTTCTGCTGGATGACGTTGTCGGGGCCGACCAGGTAGACGATGCGCTTGTCCTGATTGGCGGCGACCGCCTCGTCGGGGATCAGGATGCCCTGAAACGGCTTGGTCGCCGGCATCGAGACGATGCCGAACAGGCCCGGCTTGATGAACAGGTCGCCGTTCGGGACCGTGGCGCGGAGCAGGATCGTGCCGGTGGCGTTGTCGACCCGGTTGTCGACGAAGTCGAGGGTGCCCTTGCGGGTCGGCTTCGGCTCGCCGGACAGGGCGATCAGGATCGGCACGCCCTTGCCCTGCTGGGTCTGGCCCATGCCGATGCCGAGGCTGCTCTGGTATTTCAGAAACGCCTTCTCATCGACCGTGTAGCTGAAATAGATCGGATCCAACGAGACGATCGTCGTTAGCATCGTCTGATCGGCGCTGACGATGTTCCCCTCGGTGACGAGCCGCCGGCTGATCCGACCGTTGATCGGCGCCTTCACCTCACTGAAGTCGTAATTCAGCTGGGCGTTGTTAAGGGCGGCCTGGGCGCTGTCGACGTCGGCCTGGGCGGTCTGCGAAGCCTGCCGGCGCTGGTCGGTGACCTGCTCGGAGATGTTGCCGCTCCGGGACAGGGTCTGGGCGCGCTCGAGATCCGTCTGCGAGAAGGACTGGCGCGCCTTCGCGGAGGTCAGCGCCGCCTGGGCCTGCTCGAGGGCCGCCTTGTAGGGGCGCCGGTCGATGACGAACAACACGTCGCCCTTCTTCACGGTCTGGCCGTCGGTGAAGTTGATCTTCTCGAGGTATCCGGTGACGCGGGCGCGGACCTCGACATAATCAATCGCGTCGAAGCGGCCGGTATACTGATCCTGTTCGACGATCTCACGCACCACGGGCTTGGCCACGGTGACCTTGGGCGGCGGGCCGCCGGGCGCCTGCGCGCGGGCCGGCGTCGCGAGGGGGCCTGCGGCGAGCCCCGCGATCAGGCCTGACAAGACGGTGAGAAGGCTGGGAAGCCGGCTGCGCATCGGGTCCTGCTGTCCGTTGGCCGACCGTCCGGTCGCGCCGAGCTTGACGATTGTTCCGCCGCGAGTGGGCCGTAACCCGCGTACCCCGCCGCAGCTTGTGCGCGAGCGCACATCACGGCCTCGTGAGCCAAATTGAAACGACGGGTCAGGCGATGGTTTCGCCGGCGCCGTACCAGTCCTTGAAGCCGCCCTTGTAGTGCTCCGTGATCTCGAGCCCGGCATTCTGCGCGGCCATCAGCGCGTGGACCGACCGCACGCCCGAGGCGCACGAGAAGACCGGACGCCGGCCATCCTCGGCCAAGAGGGCCGCCACGGCCTGCGGATCGAAATCGGACAGCGGATGCGAGACGGCGCCCGGGATGTGCCCGGCCTCGTATTCATGCGATTCCCGCACGTCGATGACCAGCATCGAACCATCGCTGAGCCCGCGCTTGACTGTCTCGCGATCGAGGTCGACCACCCGCATCGGCAGGATCTCCGTTCAACCCGTTTGGGGCTCAGCCTGGCTGACTGACGCTTTTCCTTATTCGTCAGGCCCCGGCGGCGCAACTTGAGCCCGTCCGCGCGCAGCGGCCGACCTCCGGCCCGGTCGAGGCCGCGCCGACACCTCAGAGCGCCGTGAGAACCGGGTTCACGGCGGCAAAATGCGTCTCCCAGTCGGGCGGCCGGTATCCGACCAAGCGTCCGGCCAGTTCGGCGTGCGCGCTCCCGTCGGGGCGTGCGAGCGCCTCGATCGCCGCGATCCAACCCGGACCGTCCAGCGGATCGCGGAACGACGCGAAGGTCTCGGCGATCTCCCGGTGGACGGGGATGTCGGAGGCGATCACCGGCAGCCCGGAGGCAGCCGCTTCGACCACGGGAATCCCGTAGCCTTCGGTGAAGGACGGCATCAGCAAGGCGGTGCAGCTGCGCATCAGGGCGGCGAGCCCATGCGTGGACAGCCCCGAGGCCTCGACGACGTGGTCCCGCACACCGGGGCAGCGCTCCAGCATATCGATCGCGCTCTCGGCCTCCCAGCCCCGGCGGCCGACCACGATGAGCCGCGGAGCGGCGGCACCATGGCGCTCGGCCAGGAGCCGCCAGATCTGGAACAGCAGCAGGTGGTTCTTGCGCGACTCGATGGTGCCGCAGACCAAAAAGGTCGGCCGGTCCGGCCGGAACCGCGGCCCGTTCGGCCCGAAGGCGGGCTCGACTCCGAGGTGCCCCACCGCCAGCGGCGGCCGCCCGAACCCTTCAGCGGCGAGATGCGCCAGGGTGAGCCGACCGGTATCGGCGGAATTCACCAGGATCGCGGCGGCGTGCCGCCCGATGGTGCGCAGGCGCGCCCGGTGGCGGTCGGCCTCACCGGACCGGCCGTATTCCGGGTGGGTGATCGGGATGATGTCGTGGACGAAGAAGGCCGCGCGCACGTCCGGCCGCGTGTATAGCCAGTCGAACCGGCGCGGGTCGTCGAGGCGCAGATGCGAGGTATGCAGGTAGAGCGCGTCCCTGGGCAGGGCGGCGACCGGCCGGCCGCGGACCGCGATCTCGGCGGCTTTCCGCATCTGGATCCGGCGTCGGTCCGCGGACCGCGCCGACGCAGACGAAACCGGTGCGGGCGGCGCGGCGGCCGGATCTCCGCAGAGGGTCGCCAGCCGGAGATAGACCGGGTCCGATGCGGCCTCCCGATCCTCGACCCAGCCGGCCGCCACGGCTTCGACGATCGCCAGAGCCCGTTCACGGTTGAGGATGCGCGGTCCGAACGCCGTCGCGACGACGCCGACGCCCGTATCCGACCGGCCGAGATAGGCGCGGGCGTAGGCGAGATCGACGCGGTCGATCCCCGACGGGCTCGCGTGGCGCAGACGCGTGACGAGGCGGGTGAGATCGAAGGCGATCGGTCGTTCCGACATGATCCTCTGGCAATCGACTGGGCGGGGGCTCCCCGTAGCGATCATGGCCCGCGAGAGCCAGCTCATCCGCGCCGGAGGCCGCCACCGAAGGGGTTGCGCGGGCGCGGCGCGGAGGCTAAGAGCGCCGAGCCCTAGCGGCGTCGGAGTGTAGCGCAGCCCGGTTAGCGCACTAGTCTGGGGGACTAGGGGTCGTGGGTTCGAATCCCGCCACTCCGACCATTATTCCGTTGTGAGCGCAATGACTGAGCCTCTGGACCGGAGGGGCTCGCCCACGAACCCGAATGTCTGTGGCCGAGAGCGGCCCATGGTGCGGCGTCGTGACGATGGTCCTGCCGCGACGCTCGCGCGGCTGTTCCGATAAGGGCTTACGGGGGTGGTGCGGATCGCCAGGGTTCAGGCGGCACCGGTGCCCGGATGGGTACGGCACGCAGGCTTCCCCCTCAGGGCTGCGCGCCGAGGGGCCTACGCGCGGCCGAAATGCCGGAGCACGAGGGGCTCGTCGCGGGGTAGCTGGATCCCCCGGGGCTGCGAACGGGACGTGCGTCCGGCAAAGACGGCTATGCCGAACAGGGCTACCGATCCGGTCAGCGCAACGATGACGCACCACCAGAACACGACATCAAGCATGGCTGGTCACGACGCTCCGACTCCATGCGGATACCTCGCGCGGTATGGTGAATGCCCGGTTAAAGACGGGTTCGATCCGGGCTCTACGAGGCCCGCGACGCGGCACGGCGCGGGTCCGGCAACGACTTCAGCGCGCTCAAGGGCAGCATCGGTGGTATAGTCTAGACCCGTGTCGGGACATGGGGTGGCCGATCCGACGCGTTGGATGAGGCGCCGGCGGAAGGCGCCGACATCACGGGATTGGCCGTCAGCGAGAGCTGGCGGCGGATCTCCGGCCCGGATGCGGGGTTCAGCGGTCTCGGCGCGTCGACGTGATGGCGGTCAGTTTCCGCAGGACCCGCTCGATATGCGCACGCAGCGCCGATGTCTCGGTCACCGGCTCGGCAGGGTCCGCCGCATCGACGGTCTCCGGGAGGGCGGTCAGGAAATCGGTCATCGATGCCGGCACTGTGAAAGGACTTCAACCTTACTGCTGGTTGCAGTGAGCGAATACATCATTTCATAGATACTGACGACTGAAAAACGCCAGTTTTTGCCGGCTTGGCACGGATGGTCTCTGGACGAAATCAGATACCGCGGCTTTCGCGGTCGGATCGGTTTCGCGCTTCCTTGCCATCCTGGATCCCTTCGCGAGAGCAGTTCGGCGCCCGCGTGCCGGCATGGCTCCAGTGTCGCGGTTCCGAACACTTTCGGGACGGATCCGCCCGTCTCGGTAGTCTTCGTCGTCCCGGAGAAATGCAGGACCGGTGTCCGGAGACGATTGCAGACCAGGCAAGCCCTGCGCCATACGGCCGAAGGAGAAGTCTACGGACCCCGTCCGGTGGGCTCGCACGCTGCGGCTTGGCGGGAAGGACAATCGACCGCGGAGCCATGCGCCTGGCGCAACTAGCGCTTGCGCAACTTATTGGTGCACTAAGCAGTTTGCGGTTGCGTCTTTCCGAGCGGTTGCCGGTAAGGCGACCATTCCTGCCCCCTACAAGGCTGTCCTTCGATGTCGTCCCCTCCGAAGCCCAAGTCCGCCACCGAGGCCGATCGCACGATCGGCAACCGCATCGCGACGCTGCGCGTGGCACAGGGCCTGAGCCAGACCGATCTCGGTCAGGCGATCGGCGTGAGCTTTCAGCAGGTCCAGAAGTACGAAAAGGGCCGCAACCGCATCGGCGCAGGCCGGCTGCAGGCCATCGCCGACCTGCTGCGGGTTCCGGTCGACACCTTTTTCGCCGGGCCGCCGGAGGGCAGCGGYGGACGGATCGCACCCACGAGCTTTCTCGACGATCCGAAGGTCATGGAATTGGTTGTGGCGTTCACGGCCATCACCGACGAGACGACCCGCAGCGGCATCCTGTCGATCGTGGAGGCGGCGGCCGCCCACCACGAGAAGCGCTCGGCCGTGCGGATTCCGGATCAGGGAGCCGAAGCCTGACAAGGCACGTGAGGCGGCCGGATCCCACTGCCGCCGCGTGCCGCCACAGAATTCGAATTCATTCAAATTAAACCAAGGCGCGCAAATTAAACCACGACACCATTGCGGAAATCTGGAGACGATCCACCCCGTTCATCGATGAATTTACTACACTTTAGCAGACAGCATGGTTCAAACGAGCAACGCAGACCGGGTCCAGAGCATGCCGAGTGAAACGTCGACCGCGTGGGGCCGCGGCGAGCTTTACGAGACCCTGTGCCTGCTGATCATCGGTGTCGGGATCTGGTTCGTCGGGGTCACCCTCGGGACCTTCGACTTCGTCAAGGACTTCGTCACCGCCTACAACCTCAACGACCTTCTGATGCTGGCGGCCTGCATGGGGGTGGCGCTGTTCGGCGCCAGCGTCCGCAAGTCGATCATCCTCCGGCGGCTGATGCTCGAGCGCGACGCTGCCGCCGCGCAGGCCGAGGCCATCGCGCGGCATGACGGCCTGACCGGACTCGCCAACCGCCGCCGCTTCATCGACGCCGTCGAGCGGGCGCACGGATCGGCGGCCGAGGACTCGACCGCTTCCGTGCTGCTGATCGATCTCGACCGGTTCAAGCCGGTCAACGATCTCTACAGTCACGCGGCCGGCAACGCCGTCCTGTGCGCGGTGTCCGAGCGTCTCCAGCAGCTCGTACCGCCGGGCGGGATGGCGGCCCGGCTCGGCGGCGACGAGTTCGCCATGCTGGTCCCGCTGCGTTACGAGAGCGAAGGCCTGAAGCGCCTCGCCCAGGCCGTCATCGCTCGCATCGCCGAGCCGGTGACGTGGAACCAGAACGACCTCAAGGTCGGTGCGACGGTCGGCGTCGCTGCCGTGTCGGCGGATCACGCGGACGCCGATGCGGTCCTGCACGCGGCCGATCTCGCGATGTACCAGGGCAAAAAGGACGGACGCGGCAACTTCCGGTTTTTCCGCAGCACCATGGATGCGGAGCTGCGCGCCCGCGCCCGCATGGAGACGGAGCTGCGCACCGCCATCGAGCAGGGCGCGATCGAGCCCTTCTACCAGCCGGTGGTCTCCCTGCCCGAGAAGGAGATCGTCGGCGTGGAGGTGCTGGCGCGCTGGCGCCATCCGACGCGCGGGCTGGTCGAACCCGCCGAGTTCATCCCGGTGGCCGAGGAGACCGGGATGATCGCCGATCTCAGCTACACCCTGATCCGCCGCGCCTGCCTGGATGCCCGGTCCTGGCCGCCGCATCTGATCCTCGCGGTGAACATCGCCCCCCAGCAGTTCCAGGATGCGTGGCTGGCCCAGCGGATCCTGGCGATCCTGACCGAGACCGGATTCCCGCCGCAGCGCCTCGAAGTGGAGATCACCGAGACCGCCCTCATCCAGGATCTGGAGGCGACCCGGGCCACCCTGCTGTCGCTGCGCGAACTCGGCGTGCGCATCGCGCTGGACGATTTCGGCACGGGCTATTCGAGCCTGTACCACCTGCGCGAACTCAAGTTCGACAAGCTGAAGATCGACCGGAGCTATGTCGACGCGATCACGATGAGCGACGAGCGCGCCAAGCTGGTCGACGCCATCATCAAGCTCGGGACGAGCCTCGGCCTATCCACCACGGCCGAGGGGATCGAGACCAACGCGAGCCTCGACTGGCTGTCCGACCAGGGCTGCAATTTCGGCCAGGGCTACCTGTTCGGTCGCGCCATGCCGAAGGGCGAGATGGACGACATCCTCGCGGCCGCGGACACCGTCACGCAGCGTTCCGCAACCCTGGATCTCGCCAGGGCCTCGTAGGGCGGGGAATGCCGGACCGTTCGGCGGCCCTCGGAAAGCGTAGACCGGATCGGCGTCGTGGCGGGAGCTCTCGGCGCCCCGCCGCGGCATCACGCCGGTCGACACGGACCTCGTTTCGGCGCATCGACGCGCCGTCATAGGTCACAGCATGGCACCGAGCCCCCTCGCCCTCCTCGTCTCCGCAGCCCTCGTCGCCGTGGTCGTCACCGGGACCGGCGCGATCGTCCTGCAGCAGGGCTCTTCGTTCAGCCACCCCCGCCGGGTCGGCGGCGCCTTCGCGATGTTGGATCTCGACGGACATCCGGTCACGCAGGCCGACCTGCTGGGCAAGCCCGCCGTCCTGTTCTTCGGCTTCACCCATTGCCCGGATGTCTGCCCGACGACGCTCGCCACACTGGCCTCCGCCCTCGGCCGGATGGGCCGGGACGCCGACCGCCTCAACGTCGTCTTCGTCACCCTCGACCCGGAGCGGGACACGCCCGACGCCCTGCGGGACTACCTGGCCTCGTTCGATCCACGGATCCGCGGCTTCGTCGGCTCACCCCGGCAGGTCGCCCGCATGGCCGATGCCTATCACGTCGCCTACAAGCGCGTACCGACCAAGGACGGCGACTACACGATGGAGCATTCCGCCACCGTGGCGCTGTTCGACAGGACCGGCCGCATGGTCGGCGAGATCGGCTACGGCGAGGATGAGGCCAGCGCCTTCGCCAAGCTGATCACCCTGGCGCTGCCGGGCCAGTGTCCGCCCGGGGGCGCCGCCAATCTCTGGGCGACCGACGGCAGCACCGGCAGCTGCGGACCGCGGAGCTGAGCTGCGGCGCCGCAAATTGCGTCCCCGGCCCGGTCTGGCTAGAGGGCGGCGCGGGTCGCGAGGCCCGGCCGCATCCCCGGGGGTTCCAGCTTGATCACGCGCCGCGTCCTGACCGCCATCGGGCTGCTCGCCCTCGCGCCGTTTCCCGGACTCGCCCGGGCCGCCTCCGCCGGGCCGCGCTTGGCGCCGCCGGAGCCCATGGATCTCGACCGGCTGAAGGATCTCGCCCGCGCCCTGCGGGACCGACCCTACGCGCCGCCGGCCGAGGCGCCGGCCTCGACGGCCCTCGATGCCCTGACCTACGGACCGCTTCAGGAGATCCGCTACCCGCCAGGCCACGCCCTGTTCGCCGACAGCCCGTATCCGGTGACGTTCTTCCACCTCGGCAACTTCTTCCGCCACCCCGTGAAGATCTACGCCCTGGAGGGCGGGCAGGCCCGCGAGGTGCTCTACGGCCACGACCTGTTCACCTATCCGGCGGGCAACCCGGCCAAGGACGTCCCGGACGGGGCGGGTTTCGCGGGGTTCCGGTTCCAGAAGGTCCCCGCCGGCCAACCGGGCGACGACGGCGACTGGCTCGCCTTCCTGGGTGCGTCCTACTTCCGCGCTGCCGGCGACGGCGAGCAGTACGGCGCCTCGGCCCGGGGCATCGCGATCGACACCGCGCCCGGCCCGGGCAAGAGCGAGGAATTCCCGGTCTTCACGCGGTTCTACGTCACCCCGTCGTCGGACGGCGCCGTTACCGTGCTGGCGCTTCTGGAAGGCCCGAGCCTCACCGGCGCCTACCGGTTCGTCGCGCGGAAGAAGCCGCACGTCGTGATCGACGTCGCCTGCACGCTCTACATGCGCCGGTCCGTCGAGCGGTTCGGGATGGCGCCGCTGACCTCGATGCTCTGGTACTCCGAGGGCATGAGCCGGTTCCTCGCCAGCGACTGGCGGCCCGAGGTCCACGATTCCGACGGCCTGCTGATGCAGACCGGCGCCGGCGAGTTCATCTGGCGGCCCCTGAACAACCCGCCGCGCCTCAGCGTCAGCGCCTTCGCGGACCGTTCGCCCAAGGGCTTCGGCCTGCTTCAGCGCGACCGCGCGTATGATTCCTATATCGACGACGGGTTCGAGGAGAACCGGCCCGACATTTGGGTGGAGCCGCAGGGCGACTGGGGCCGGGGCAGCGTCCAGCTGGTCGAGATCCCGACTCATCAGGAGACCGACGACAACATCGTCGCCCTCTGGGTCCCGGACGACCCGCCGAAGGCGGGATCCGACCGCAGCTTCGCCTACCGGCTCTGCTGGACCGTGGCGGAGCCCGTCGCCACGGATCTCGCTCGCTGCGTGGCGACGCGGGCCACGAAGGCCGCGTGGCTCCCGGAAGCGGATCGACGCCCGGGCCGCGCCAATCTGGTGCGGCAGTTCGTGCTGGAATTTGCAGGGGCCGCCCTTTCCGGACTCGACCCCGAGAAGACCACGGTGGCGCTCAGCCTCGCGCGCGGCAGCGCCGAGGAGGTCGCCGCGACCTGGGCGCCCTACGGCAAGCCGAGCCCCTGGCGGGTCTTTTTCAAGGTCTATGCCGAGGGACCCGAACCGCTCGAGATGCGCCTGCAGCTCAAATCGGGCGACCGGCTCCTGTCCGAGACCTGGGCCTACCAATACTATCCGGAAGCACCCGGCACGGTGCTGTGACCGACCGGCTGGCGCTCGGATCGCACCGGCCGCGACCGGGGCCTGCTCGGGACGCGCCCCCGCGGCCGATCCACAGTCGCAGCCGAGGCCGTCATGACCGGTGAAGGACCGCCCGGCCCACAGCTTCCGGACGCGCTCACGCGCCTTCTCCGGGCTCCCAAGACCGCCATCTGGCCGACGCCCGAGGACCGGAACCGCCTGCGCCTCGGTACCCCGCGGTCCCGTCAGCCGAGCCGCGCCATCCTGGGTGTCTGGATCTGGGCGATCCTCTACAATCTCATCGGCTTCGCGATCCTCGCGGCCCTGTGGTGGACGATGCGCTGACCCGATGAACCGATACGATTCGCTCGCGCGCCGCACGGCCCTCGCGACCCTTGTCCTGCTCGGCATGGCCGCGGATGCCGGCGCGGCGCAGAATCCCGGAGACGCGCTGAACGCGGATGACGGCACCGGGGCGGTCAAGGTCTGCTCGCCCGTGGCGATGCCGCGCTGGCGCTCCATGACCCCGGTCCCCAAGACCTGGACCTTCCTCGACTGCATGAGCTTCGCGGGCGAGATGGGCGCAACCCACTTCCAGCTCGGGTGCCTGTTCACCAACGTCACGCCCTACGCCCAGAAATACGCCTGGGGGGCGATGGTGAAGATCGAGAAGGCCGCGATGGCCAAATCCCAGCCGCCGGTCCCGAATTGCGGTTGGTAGACCGCAATGGGCCGACGAGCGGTCTGCACGCCGGGGCGCGCGTGGCGCGTCGATCGGGACCCAACTCGTCGAACCCGGGCGGACGTGCAAAGCTTCCTTAAAGGACGGCCCTCAGATTGCCGGCGGCACCCGAGCGCTGTGGCCCGTTCGCCACGCGCGTCTGTCGGTAGGGACGTTGCCAACACCGGCGTCGCGGGACCCGCTTTGACGCGCGCGCCCATTGGGGCTAGAGAAGTCCTAACGGAACAAGCAAGAACCATGCCGTGAGCAGCGTGGCTCCGGCTGGCGAACCACGCCGGAAGGGCATCGGGGCCTCGCATGAGTTTGGTGCAACGGCTGGAAGTGCGTCAGGGCCAAGCCCTGGTGATGACGCCGCAGCTCCTGCAAGCGATCAAGCTCCTGCAACTGTCGCAGCTCGATCTCGCGGCCTATGTCGAGGCCGAGCTGGAGCGGAATCCGCTGCTGGAACGCGCCGAGCCGGAACTCCCCGGGGCGGGCGAGGCACCCGAATCAGGCAGCCCTGCTCAAGACGAGGCGGGATCCGACGGGTTCGACTCCGGTGAACCCGAATCGTGGCTGGCCACGGAGCTCAATCCGAGCCGGGGAGAGATCGAGACCGATTTCGACACGCGGCTCGACAACGTCTTCCCGGACGACGCGCCGATCCAGGCACGGGAGGCCAGCGGCGGCGACATGCTCTCGCTGACGCCGCCGCCTTATGGCAGCACCGGCGGCAGCTTCGATGCCGAGGCCCCGGATTTCGAGGCCACCCTCACGGCCGAGACCTCGCTGCGCGAGCACCTCGCGGGCCAGCTCGACCTCGCGACCCGCGATCCCGCCGAGCGGCTGATCGCCGGCTTCCTGATCGATGCGGTCGACGAGGCCGGCTATCTGCGCGAGAGCGTCGACGACGTAGCGGAACGGCTCGGCGCCGATCCGGCCGTCGTCGCGAGGATGCTGGCGCTGGTCCAGACCTTCGATCCGCCGGGCATCGCCGCCCGCGATCTCGCCGAGTGTCTCGCGATCCAGTTGCGCGAGCGTGACCGGTTCGACCCGGCGATGCAGGCGCTGGTCGCGCGCCTGGACTTGGTGGCCAAGCGCGATTTCGCCGCCCTGCGCCGCCTGTGCGGCGTCGACGACGAAGACCTCGTCGACATGCTGGGCGAGATCCGCCGCCTCGACCCGAAGCCGGGCCGGGCCTTCGGATCGAGCGCGGTCGAGGTTCTGGTCCCCGACGTCTTCGTGCGCGCCGCGCCGGACGGCTCCTGGCTGATCGAACTGAACAGCGAGGCCCTGCCGCGGGTTCTGGTCAACCAGAGCTACTATGCCCGGGTCTCGCGCAATGCTTGCGCGGAGGGCGACAAGGCTTTCCTGTCGGAGGCGCTCCAGAACGCCAACTGGCTGACGCGTTCGCTGGAGCAGCGTGCCCGCACCATCCTCAAGGTCGCCACCGAGATCGTCCGCCAGCAGGACGGGTTCTTCGTCCACGGCGTCACGCATCTGCGCCCGCTGAACCTCAAGACGGTCGCCGAGGCGATCGGCATGCACGAATCGACCGTCTCGCGCGTCACCTCCAACAAGGCGATCGGCACCAGTCGCGGCACGCTGGAGATGAAGTACTTCTTCACCGCGGCGATCCCCGGCGCGGCCGGCATGGCGGCCCATTCCTCCGAAGCCGTCCGCCATCGCATCAAGCAACTCGTCGACGGCGAGACGCCGAATGACGTGCTCTCCGACGATGCGCTGGTGCAGAAGCTGCGCGGGGAGGGCGTCGACATCGCCCGTCGCACGGTGGCCAAGTACCGGGAATCGCTGCGGATCCCGAGTTCGATCGAACGCCGCCGGGAGCACTTCGCCCATGGCGGGGGCCATCACGCCGCGATGGCGCTGCGCTGACGGCCGGGACGGACTTGCGCCGGGCGCCCGTCCGGCCCATCCGTCGTGCCGCTGATCGATGCCTGGACCTGCGATGACCCCGACCGGAACGCCCCCGCGCAGCCTCACCGCCATCGTGCTCGCGGCCGGAAAGGGCACGCGGATGCGCTCGGACCTGCCGAAGGTGCTCCATCGGATTGCCGGGCGCAGCATGCTCGGCCACGTCCTGGACGCCGTGCAGGCGGCGGGCGCAGGCCGCATCGCCGTGGTGGCCGAGCCCGGCCGCGACGACGTCGCCGCCGAGATCGCCAAGGCGGCCCCCGGCGCCCGGGTCTTCCCGCAGGCCGAGCGCCTGGGCACCGCCCACGCGGTTCTCGCCGCCCGGGAGATCCTGGCCGAGGCGGATGACGACGTCGTGATCGCTTTCGGCGACACGCCCCTCGTCTCGGCCGAAACCTTCCTGCGCCTGCGGGCGCCCCTGGCCGACGGCGCGGCGGTGGCCGTGCTGGCCTTCGAGACGGCGACGCCCGCCGGCTACGGACGGGTGCTGACCGAGGGCGACCGCGTCCTGGCGATCCGCGAGGAGAAGGACGCGAGCGCGGCCGAGCGGGCCGTGACCCTGTGCAATGCCGGGCTGATGGCGCTCTCCGGGCGCCACGCCCTCTCGCTGCTCGCCCGCATCGGCAACGCCAACGCCGCCGGCGAGTACTACCTGCCGGATGCCGTGGCGCTCGCGGTTGCGGACGGCCTGTCGGTCACGGTCGTGCCGGTGGACGAGGCCGAGGCGCAGGGCGTCAACGACCGGGTGCAGCTCAGCGTCGCGGAAGCCGCGATCCAGGCGCGGCTCCGTCGCAGCGCCATGCTCGGCGGCGCGACCCTGATCGCCCCGGAGACGGTGTTCCTCAGCCACGACACCCTGCTCGGGCGCGACGTGGTGGTCGAACCCAACGTGGTGTTCGGACCGGGTGTYCGGATCGCGGACGGCTGCACCGTGCGGTCCTTCGCGCATCTGACGGAGACCAGCCTGGAGGCGGGCGTCCGGATCGGCCCGTTCGTGCGTCTGCGGGGCCATGCCGTGCTGGAAGCCGGCGCCGAACTCGGCAACTTCGTCGAGCTGAAGAATGCCCGGATGGGCGCCGGGGCGAAGGCCGCCCATCTCACCTATCTCGGCGACGCGGAGGTCGGTGCGAAGGCCAATATCGGCGCCGGAACGATCACCTGCAATTACGACGGCGTGCTCAAGCACCGGACCACGATCGGGGCGGGCGCCTTCATCGGCTCGAATTCGGCGCTGGTGGCGCCCGTCACCGTGGGGGCGGGCGCTTACGTGGCTTCGGGTTCGGTGATCACCGACGACGTTCCGGCGGACGCCATGGCGGTGGCGCGGGGCCGGCAGGCAGTCAAGCCCGGCTGGGCGGGGGAGAAGCGCGCCGCCCTCCAGGCCGAGAAGGCGCGGCGCACCAAAGGGTCCTGACCGCGGGGCTGGCAAGCCCAGCGCGGCCGGGGCTGGTCCTGCGCCGCTGCGATCCGGTACAAGTCACGCCTGAGCCCGCGCTGAGCGGGGCGGCCCGGATCCGGCGCGCACTCCGTTCGCGCAAAGATCCGGCCATCGAAACGAGAGACAGTTCCATGTGCGGCATCGTCGGCATCGTCGGGCGCGACGCGGTGGCGGGGCAGGTGATCGAGGCCCTGCGGCGTCTCGAATACCGCGGCTACGATTCCGCCGGCATCGCCACCCTGGAGCACGGCCGGCTGGAGCGGCGGCGCGCCTCGGGCAAGCTCGTCAACCTCGAGGCCCGCCTGGAGCGCGAGCCGCTCACCGGCACGATCGGCATCGGCCACACCCGCTGGGCGACCCACGGCCGGCCCAACGAGACCAACGCCCACCCGCACGCCACCGCGCGGCTGGCCGTCGTCCACAACGGCATCATCGAGAATTTCCGCGAATTGAAGCAGGAGCTCGAGGCCGACGGCGTGGTCTTCGAGACCGAGACCGACACCGAGGTCGTCGCCCAGCTCGTCAGCCGCAACATGGACCGGAAGATGGGTCCGGTGGAGGCGGTCGCCGCCGCCCTGCCGCGGCTGCGCGGAGCCTTCGCGCTGGGCTTCATCTTCTCCGGCGAGGAGAACCTGCTGATCGGCGCCCGCCACGGCGCGCCTCTGGCCGTCGGCTTCGGCGAGGGGGAGACCTATCTGGGCTCCGACGCCCTGGCGCTCGCCCCGTTCACGGACGCGATCACCTATCTCGACGAGGGCGACTGGGCGATCCTGACACGGAGCGGCGCCGAGATCCGGGACGCCTCGGGGGCCGCGGTGGAGCGCCCGCGGCAAAAGATCGCCACGCAGGCCTACCGGATCGACAAGGGCGAGTACCGCCACTTCATGGCGAAGGAGATCCATGAGCAGCCCGAGGTCGTGGGCCGCACGCTCGCCCATTACGTCGATATGGCCAACGGCCGGGTGATGCTGCCCGAGGCGCTGCCCTTCGACTTCGCCAAGCTCAGCCGCGTCTACATCACCGCCTGCGGCACGGCCTACTACGCGGGCCTCGTCGCCCGGTACTGGTTCGAGCAGGTGGCGCGCCTGCCGGTGGAGATCGACGTCGCCTCCGAGGCCCGCTACCGCGAGGCGCCCCTGGAGAAGGACGGGCTGACGCTGGTGATCTCGCAATCGGGCGAGACCGCCGACACGCTGGCCTCCCTGCGCTACGCGAAGTCCCAGGGCCAGCACACCCTGAGCGTGGTCAATGTGCCGACCTCGACCATCGCGCGGGAATCCTCGGTGGTGATGCCGACGCTGGCCGGGCCGGAGATCGGCGTCGCCTCAACCAAGGCGTTCTCCTGCCAGCTCACCGTCCTGCTGTGCCTGGCCATCGCGGCGGGCCGCGCGCGGGGCACCCTCGACGCGGCCGGCGAACGTCAGCTGGTCGACTCGCTGATCAAGGCCCCCGGCCTGATGGCGGAGGCGCTGACCCACGAACCGGAGATCGAGGTTCTGGCCCGGGAGGTCGCGAAGGCGCGGGACGTACTCTATCTCGGCCGCGGCACCAGCTACCCGATGGCGCTGGAGGGCGCGCTGAAGCTCAAGGAGATCAGCTACATCCACGCGGAGGGCTACGCGGCGGGCGAGCTGAAGCACGGCCCGATCGCCCTGATCGACGAGAGCGTGCCGGTGATCGTCATCGCGCCGCACGACGCGGTGTTCGAGAAGACGGTCTCGAACATGCAGGAGGTGGCCGCCCGCGGCGGGCGCATCGTGCTCATCGGCGACGCCAAGGGCGCGGCCGAGCACGGGCTCGACACGCTGGCGACCTTCACCATGCCGGCGGTCAACGCCACCGTGGCGCCGATCGTGTACGCGGTCCCGATCCAGCTGCTCGCCTATCACACAGCAGTCTTCATGGGGAAAGACGTCGACCAGCCCCGCAACCTCGCCAAGTCGGTCACCGTGGAGTAGGTGCGCGCGGTCAGATTTCGGTTTCCACG
The DNA here is from genome assembly GCF_054049775.1 of Methylobacterium sp. P5_C11. Classification (NCBI taxonomy): domain Bacteria; kingdom Pseudomonadati; phylum Pseudomonadota; class Alphaproteobacteria; order Hyphomicrobiales; family Methylobacteriaceae; genus Methylobacterium; species Methylobacterium sp. P5_C11. The sequence goes on from NZ_JBFULS010000001.1 coordinate 257,608, forward strand.
AACAATAAAGTCAGGCGACATCACAATCTTAGCAGCAAGCCCCCGTGGGGACCGGCAATGTCGCCTGTCGGATACCGCACGCCAATGCCGTGACTGCGGGGATGGCTACTTATACATGCCAACCCATCGTCGATTTTTCAGCGTGAGGGTCAGCTCTTAGCCAGATCACGATCGATACTCCCACCCGGTCCACGATCACAGTCCCTTGCTCAGGTCATCCGGGGCGCGCACATTGGCAATGCGCGTAAGACCGACAAAACGAGACCGTTTGAAGCCATCGATTTGATTATCACGCAATATACGACACTTCGTTTCAGTAACGTTGCAAATATCAATAGCCAATTGCGAACTTATACGACCTAATTAGATACAAAGTATAAAAATTATATTTGCGAGTCGGGGGGTTTGGTTGCAGCTACAGACTCTGGGGGAGTGTCCCATTTTCTCCGCGATGCAGCCCAGGCGCCCCTGACCGTCCAATCTTGCGCGCCGTGTTGTGCCTGGTCTCGGGTCGCGCCGAGGAGCCTTCGGTGCTCTGCTTCTCCGCAAGGCTGCCGACTCCGCCGCAATCCATAACAGCGTCTCGCCCCCGCCTCTCCCTTCCCCCCTCTGTGGGGGAGGAAGAGGCGCTGCGCGTCCTATCGCCCGCTCGGCGCGGCGCCGCTGCCGGTCGCGCCGTTGCCCGAGCTGCTGCCGGCGGGCGCACCGGGGGTGCTGACGCGCGGACCACCGCTGGTCCCGGGCGGCAGGCCGGCTCCGGTGGAGCCGGTGCGCTCCATGGACCCGGCTCCCGTCCCGGTGCCGCCCACCGCGCCGGACTTGTTGACGTTGCCCTGATTGGCCCCGCCGGTCTGGGGGGCCTGAGCCAGTGCCGCGCCGGAGGGGGCGAGCACGAGGGACGTGGCGAGGGCGAGGATCGTCTTCATGGGGCCTCCTGACAGGGCTGAGTCGTGTCAGGCCAACCCCGGGGCGCCGGGATGGTTCGCTGCGGCCCTCAGCGGGCGAGCGCCTCGCGCCACCCCGTCCAGGGCCAGCGCATCGCCGCCGCGCCCGACGCGGGGGCGATCGAGACCGTCGCGGTCCGGCCGCTCACCAGACGGGGATCCGCCGTGCTGCCGTCGAGGGTGATCCGCACCGGGATGCGCTGCGCGAGGCGGACCCACGAGAAGGTCGGATTCACGTTCGCGAGCAGGTTGGTGGCGTCGCTCCGGCCGCTCTCGCCGATGCCGCCCGCGATGCTGGCGACATGGCCGCCGAGCACCCCGGCATCGCCCATCAGCTGGACGGTCACCGGCGCCCCGACGCGGATCCGCGGCAGCTTGGTCTCCTCGAAATAGCCCTCGATCCGCACCGTGTCGCGATCGATCAGCGCCATCACCCCGTGGCCCGTGGTGACGTACGCGCCCGGGCGCAGCTCCATGTTGGTGATCCGGCCGTTGACCGAGGCCCGCACCGCCGAGCGGTCCAGGTTGAGCTTGGCGAGGTCGCGGTCGGCCAGGGCCTGCTCGTAGGCGGCCTCCGCGGACAGGTCGGCGGCCTTGGCGGCCTCGACCTTCTGCTGCGAGACCGCCGCGTCGGACAGCTTGCTGTAGCGGGCGTAATCGGCGGCCGTCTGCTCGGCGGTGGCCCTGCGGCCCTCGACCGTCGCCTCCGCCTGCCGCAGCCCGAGCCGGAACCGGTCCGGATCGATGCGAAACAGGACGTCGCCCTTCCGGACGACCTGATTGTCCTCCACCAGCACCTCGGTGACGAGGCCGGACACGTCGGGGGCCACCGCCACCACGTCGGCGCGCACGCGCCCGTCCCGGGTCCAGGGCGCGTCCATGTAGTAGTCCCACAGGCCGAGGCCGACGATCAGCGCTGCGGCGACCATGCCGACGGTGACCAAGAGGCGGCCGAGGGCGGAGAACAGGGCGGTCATGGCAGGGTCCGATGGGCGAGGGACACGACGCCGCCGAGCAGGACGACGTAGAGCGCGAGGTCGAAGAGCGGCCGGTGCCAGACGAGGCGGTAAAAGCCGGTCGCCGCGAGAAGGCGGCGCAGGGGCAGGCCGAGCGCGAAGGCGATCACCATCCAGAGGGCGAGGCCCGGCACGAACACGCCGTAGAGGTCGATCTCGCCCATCATGCCGCCATCTCCCGCAGATGCGGCGCGGTCGCCGCCCGGTAGGCCGGCGCATCGGGGTACAGCCCGTGGCGCAGGCCGGTGAGGCCGATCAGGGCGGCCCGACGCTCCGGCGAGGCTACGGCCGCGGCGACGGCGTCGAGGGCGTCGTCCAGCGCCACCAGGAGTCCCGCTTCCAATCGGCCGGTCCGTCCACGGAACGCGCGTGCCGCCAGTGCCAGGACGTGATCGACGGCGGTGCGTGCCGCGCCCGTCAGGCTCCGCCGCACCCGCCGCACCGCCACGAGGTTGATGCCCACCCGCACGTCGGCGAGGAGGTCGCCCAGGCCCGCCGACGTCTCTGCCGGCAGCGTCGCGAGGCGGGGGGCGATCAGGCCGACGCGGTCGAGCATCAGCGCCGCGAGTTCGAGGCCGTGTCCGGTGCCGCGGCCGTCCGCGGCCGCCGCGAGGCTGCGCCGGTTGATCCGCACCAGGCGCCGGGCACTCCAGCCCGCGCCGACCGAGCGGATCAGCCGGGTCACCACGGCGGCGCTCCACATCCCCACCACCGAGGCGACCACGCCGTTGGCGAAGGGCGCGAACTCGCCGTTGTAGCCGTTCTGGAGCGCCAGAAGCGTGGCGCCGTTGAGGGCCGCACCCATGCCCATCGCGGCGAAGCGCGGCTGCGTCATCATCAGGCCGCACAGGATCAGGGCCGGCGCGAGCGCGAGCGCCACCATCTCGAAGGACGTGGCGAGCGGCAGCACGGCGAACAGGTAGAATCCCGCGCCGAGGGCGCCGACGATCGCCGAGTTGGCGAAGCTCAGGATCTGCGGCACCGGGTCGTCCTGCGCGGCGAACAGGCAGCAGGCGACCGCGCCCATCATCGGTGCCGCGGAGCCGTCCGGCCAGCCGGTGGCGATCCAGATGGCGCAGCAGACCAGCAGGCCGACGAACACCCCGAAGGCCGAGAACGCCGCCAGCCCGTGATCCCGGTGGCGGATGGACCGGACCCGGGCCGTGTAGGCGAAGGCGAGCGGCGCCCGCGGCGCCGTGCCGGCGGCGACGTGATCGCGGAGCGCGCGCAGATCCTGCCGCAGGTCGACGACGTCGCGCAGGCGCTCCGCGAGGCTCGCCAGCAGCAGCGTCGGCCAGTCCGGGTTCCGGCCGAGGACCGGCGCGAACCCGTCGATGCGGCTGCGCAGCCGCGCGGCGCCCGCCGGGTCGTCGTCCGCCTCGGCGAGCCAGACTGCGAGGTCCGACAGGAAGGCCCGGACCCGCGGCGGCAGCGCGCCCGCCCGCTCCAGGGTGGCGACGCGGGACGACACGGCGGCGACGATCGGCAGGACCATCAGCATGTGCTGGCGGAGCGGCGCGAAGGCCTCCGCGGCGCGCTCCGCGCCCGTGTTCTCGTTGCGCAGGGCGAGCCCGAGGGCGTCGAGGCCGATCGCGTCCGAGGCGAGGCGCAGGCGAACACCCTTGCCCGGCGCCGCCCCCCCGACGTTCGGTGCGCGGGCCGCCGAGAGGGCGGTCTGCGTCCAGGCCCGGGCCTCGGCCAGCCACAGGTTCAGCCGGGCGACGATGACCGGGGCGGCCGATTGCGGCAGCACCAGCGTGGCGGCGAGGCCGGCACAGACGATCCCCAGGGAGATCTCCTCGGCGCGCGCCACGGCCGTGTCGAAGATCGCCCCGGGATCGTCCACGGCAGGGAAGCCGATCAAGGCCGCCGTATAGCCGGCCAGCATCGGCAGGTAGCTTGCCGGCGTCCGGTCGAGGAGAGACACGTAGAGGCAGAGCGCCACCCAGAGCGCCACCGCGAGGCTCAGCAGGATCGGCGCGTTGACGAGGTTCGGCACCAGCACGACGCTCACGGCCGCGCCGAGCACGGTGCCGCAGACCCGGTAGACGGCCTTCGCCCGCGTCGCGCCGGAGAGAACCTGGCTGGTGATGTACACGGTGCCCAGCGCCCAGTAGGGCCGCGGCAGGTCGATCCAGAGGGCCAGGTACAGGGCGAGCATCGCCGCCGCGTAGGTCTTCAGCGCGAAGGCCCAGTCGCGCCATCCGGGAAGGGTCACGAGACCGGCTCCAGCTCGGGCTCGGCGGCCGCGCGACCGGCGTTCTGAAGGGCCGCGAAAACCCGGAGGCTCGCCTCCAGGTCGGCATCGGCGACCTCCGCGAAGACGCGTGCGCGGAGGGTCGAGAGCTCGGCCTCGATCTGCTCGAAGACCTGCCGGCCGCGCGGGGTCAGGCCTAGCACCTTGGCCCTGCGGTCGGACGGATCCTCCCGCCGGACCACCAGCCCGGCGGCGGCGAGCTGGTCGAGGAGGCGGACCAGCGAAGGGCCTTCGATGCCGACGGCTTCCGCCAGGGCATTCTGGCGCGGCTCCTCGTTCATGCGGCCGATGATGATCAGCGGGTGTGCGGTGGCGTCGGACAGGCCATGCGCCTCCGCGACCATGTTGGCCGCGCGGCGCCAGTGGCGGCCGGTGGTCAGCAGCGCGTGGGTGCAGGCCTGCTGCAGGCGCTCCCGCGTCTTCGGATCGTTGATGCCGGGCAAGGGCCTAATCCATCGCTGCGAGGATCTGGCCGGTCGGTCCGATCTATCAGCTCGCATGCTGATAGATAGCATCATATCTATTTTGCAAAGGTGGCTTCTCGGGGGGAGCAGGGTTGCGGGATACGAATGGGCTCCCGCTTCTCCCGGTCGCATGCAGCACCGGCGGAATGCGGCCCGGAATCCGGCCCGAGACGTCGCGAAGCGTCCGGTTTCGCTTGAGCGTTCCGGTCGGTGCAGCCTGCCTCGTCATCGCGAGCGCAGCGAAGCGACCCAGAGCTGCGCAACACGTGTCAGCGTGGCGCCGACTGGATTGCTTCGCTCCGCTCGCAAAGACAGCGGCGCCGCTCTGATCGATCAGGAAAGGTTCGGACCAACCTGTGCCGCTGACGCGGCGCTTCCAGTGCTGGATCCCGGAGCACCTTCGACTGCGTTACAGGCGTTCGGCTTATGCCAGAGGTGATGACGCCTCCGGCCGTCTTTGCGAGTGGAGCGAAGCAATCCATTTGCGCCACGTCTCCGGACGTCGCGCTGACCTGAGTCACGTCGCGGCGCGTCCTGAGCCTGCGCGTTCGCAGCGGACTCGCGCCTCTGCTCAGTTCGTCACGCCGGATGGGCGTTGTGGATCTGGTCGAAGTCGAGGGAGGCCGTATCGATCACGATCTGCGTCCGGCTGATCACCTCGAGCTTGCGCAGGATCTCGGAGACATGGGCCTTCACGGTGGAATCGCCGACCTGAAGCTCGTGGGCGATCTGCTTGTTGAGCTTGCCCTGCCGGATCATCATCAGCACCCGCAGCTGCTGCGGGGTCAGCCGGGCGAGGCGCTCGGCGAGCGGCGCCTTCTTGGACCGCGGCGCCGGCGTGCTCGCCTCGGCGAGGCCCGGCGGCAGGAACAGCGCGCCGCTCATCACCTCGGTGATCGCCCGGGTGAGCGTCGCCTTGTCCATGGCCTTGGGGACGAAGCCGGCTGCCCCGTGCTGCAGGGCCTCGCGGACGATGCGGGGATCCTCGTGGCCGGAGACGATCAGGATCGGGATCCGCGGGAAGCTCGCCCGGATGGTGATCAGGCCGTCGAAGCCGGTGACGCCGCGCATCGACAGGTCGAGGAGCGTCAGGTCGATGCCGCGGTTCGCCGCGAGCACGGCGCAGGCGGCCTCGATGCCGTCGGCCTCGTGCAGCACTGCGTCCGGATGCGCGAGGCGGATCGTGGCCGCCAGGGCGTCCCGGAACAGCGGGTGATCGTCGACGATCAGGAGATGCACGGACAACTCGGTCCTTCGCTCGAGATCCCTACGGGATCCGCCGAATACCTGGGCGGAACGCCTGAAAGGTGATGGAAGCGGCCCCGGGACGCAAGCGGGTGTTGAGACGAACGCCCCACCACGGGACCTGGGCGAGCCGACCCGTGTTGGGGCCGGCTCGCTTTCGGTGATGCGCCTCAGCGCGACGCGACCGTCTTCGGCAGCTTGAACGCCCAGAAGCTGCCGCCCTGGTTGATGCCGGCGGTGGACTTGGCCACCTCGCCGCCCCAGAGCGGAACCGCGCCGCCCCAGCCGGCCGCGACGCCGATCCACTGCTCGCCGTCCTGCTCCCAGGTGATCGGCGACGAGACCACGCCGGTGCCGACCTGGAACTTCCAGACCTCCTCGCCGGTCTTGGCGTCGAAGGCCTTCAGGAAGCCCTCGGGCGTGCCGGTGAAGACAAGGTTGCCCGCGGTGGTGAGCACGCCGGCCCAGAGCGGCGCCTTGTTCTTGTACTCCCACACGACCTTGCCGGAGGCCGGGTCGATCGCCTTGAGCGAGCCGATATGGTCGTCGAAGACCGGCTTGATGGTGAAGCCGGCGCCGAGATAGGCCGCGCCCTTCTTGTAGTTCACCGGCTCGTTCCAGATATCCATGCCCCACTCGTTGGAGGGCACGTAGAACAGCTTGGTGTCGGGGCTGTAGCCGATCGGCATCCAGTTCTTGCCGCCGAGGAAGCTCGGCACCGCGAAGACCGACTTGCCCTTCTTGTCGTCGCCGGTCGCCTTGCTCGGGTCGCCGGGCCGGTTCTCCTCGTTGTAGATCGGGCGGCCGTTCTCATCGATGCCCTTGGCCCAGTTGATCTTCTCGACGAACGGCGTCGCCGAGATGAACTTCCCGTTGGTCCGATCGAGGACGTAGAAGAAGCCGTTGCGGTCGGCGGTGGCGCCGGCCTTGATGGTCTTGCCGCCCTTGTTCAGCTCGAACGGCACGAACTCGTTGACGCCGTCGAAGTCCCAGCCGTCGTGCGGGGTGGTCTGGAAGCCCCACACGATCTCGCCGTTGTCGGGGTTGAGGGCGAGGCGCGAGGAGGTCCACTTGTTGTCGCCCGGCCGCAGCCAGGAATTCCACGGACCCGGGTTGCCGGTGCCGAAGTAGATCAGGTTGGTCTCGGGATCGTAGGTGCCGCCGAGCCACGTGGCGCCGCCGCCGAACTTCCACATGTCGCCGGGCCAGGACTCGTTGGTCTTGCCCGTCATGGTCGAGGGCTTGCCGTTGAGCTCGCCCATGTGGCCCTCGATCACGGGGCGCTTCCACACGACCTCGCCGGTCTCGGCGTCGCGGGCCTCGATGCGCCCGATCACACCGAACTCGCCGCCGGACACGCCGGTGATGATCTTGCCCTTCACGATGATCGGGGCGGCCGTGTAGCTGTAGCCGGCCTTGAAGTCGTCGATGTCCTTGCGCCAGACCACCTTGCCGGTCTTGGTGTTGAGGGCGACGAGCTTGGCGTCGAGCGTGCCGAAGTAGACGTTGTCCTTGTAGAGGGCGGCGCCGCGGTTCACCACGTCGCAGCACGGCAGGATGCCTTCCGGCAGCCGGGCGTCGTATTCCCACTTCTTGTCGCCGGTGCGGGAATCGATCGCGTACATGCGCGAATACGAGCCCGTGACGTAGATGATGCCGTCCTTCACCAGCGCCTGGCTCTCCTGGCCGCGCTGCTTCTCGCCGCCGAAGGAGAACGACCACGCCGGGACGAGGCCCTTGATGTTGTCGCGGTTGAGGGTCTTCAGCGGGCTGAAGCGCTGGGCCTGCGGACCGAGGCCGTAGGTGACTACGTCGCCCGGCGTCTTGGCATCGTTGATGATGTCCTGCTCGGTGACGCCTTCGGCCATGGCCGGAAGGGCGCCCCCTGCCACGAGGGCGGCGACGCCCACCGCGGCGAGGAACCGGGTCCGCATTCTCATGACGTATCCTCCGTTGTCGGCCCCGGTCCGCATGGCCGTGGCATCCGGGTTTCGACGCGGGCCGCACGAGTCGCGGGGCGCCCCCTTGGGAACCGAGGCTATCGAGGTTCTCAGGAAAGTCTTATTGGCCATTGGTCGAATGACTCGGCGCGGCATGGCGCTGGAAACCATGTATTCATCATGGTTGTGGCTCGAAATTGCACCGCGCTGCAGGTTGCCGTGGGCGGGAAATCTGATGTTCGGCAACGCCGTCATGGCGAGCGCAGCGAAGCGACCCAGGGCACCCCATCCTACCAAGATGCGGCGCTGTCTGGATTACTTCGCTTCGCTCGCAAAGACGGTTGCGTTCAGTATCCCTTCGGCGGCGTGTAGGTGACGCCGTAGGTCTCGCAGAGCGCCTTGAGGCGGCCGTCCGCGTTCAGCGCCGTGATCGCGTCCCCGACCGCGTAGGCGAGGTCGCGGGAATCGGTGCGCACCGCGCCGCCGATCTCCCAGCGCGTCTTGACCAGCCCCGTCGAGGGGACCGTCACGATCGGGTTGTCGTCCTTCGGCGCCTTGGCGGCGGCCAGGGCCGCCTCGATCGCAGCCCGGGTGCCGGCCAGGATCGGGGCCTCGCCGGCGCGATAGGCCTGCGCGGCCTCCTCGAAGCTCTTGTAGTGCTTCAGGTTCGGGCGGAACCGGCCGCCCTGCGCGGTGAGCAGCATCAGGTCGGCGGCGCTCGTGCCCTCCAGGGCGACGCTCTTGTCGCCGATGTCGTCGAGCCGGTCCAAGCCCTCCAGCGCGTCCTTCCGGTACGCGAAGGCGATCTCCTGCTCGAAATACGGTGCGGTGAAGACAACCTGATCGTTGCGCAGGGCGAGCTGCCGGTCGGTGGGGACGTGCAGCATCAGGTCGGCGAGGGGCGTGCCGGCGAGATCGCCCTTCCACAGGTTCAGGCGCAGGTCGCCGTCGACGTTCTCGCCGGCATCGACCACGCGCAGGTCGAGCTTCACCTTGAGCGCGTCGGCGATGGCCTGCGCGAGATCCGCGTCGATGCCCCGGGCCTTGCCGTTGACCGTGTCGGAGAACGGCGCGTTGTCGCCGTAGACCGCCACCCGCAGCGTCCCGTCGGCGACGACCTGATCGAGCGGGCGCGCGGCGGCCAGCTCCGGCTGGAACCGGAGGGCCAGAAGGAGCCCGCAGGCGACGAGGAGCCGCGCGCTATTCTTCATGCTTCGACTCGATGTAGCTGCGGATCGCCCACAAACCTTCCTGCGAGATCACCCCGTCGAAGGCCGGCATCTTGGTCACGCCGTTGATCACGGCGCCGTGCTTCATGCGCTCGACGAAGTATTCGTCACCCTCCTTGCCCTGCGGCAGGTAGCGCAGGTCCGGGGCGAGGCCGCCGGAGATCATCTCCAGGCCGTGGCACCGGGCACAATTCTGGTTGAAGCCCGAGGCGCCGATCGAGATGGCGTACGCGTCGCCCTTGTAGGGATTCTCGGTGACCCACTCGGCGCCCAGCGGCTTGAGGCCGTCGGTCTTCACCGGCTGCGGCTGGACGTCGCCGTGGCCGAAGGCGCTGCCGGCGGCCAGGGCCAGCCCCAGCGCCGCTAGCGCACCGCCCGCCGCCGTGTTGATCAAGCGCATCCGCCGCCTCCCATCGTTGTTGGACGACGCTTAGCAAGTACCGGGTGCCCGACCCATTATGCTTTGGTACGGTCTCGTCTGATCCCGCAGATATACGACTGATGCTGCACTGCATCAGGATTGGCTGGTGCACCTTGGTCCAATATCGGCGGGCCGTTGTCCGCCTTTAGAGTCGAGCACAACGATAACGTCCTCGGGGACGGAGGAAGCGGGCGAGGATGATGTCCCCCGGCGCGCAGCGGGCCTGGATCTGCGGACGGCCCGTGGCCGCCCTCCTGCTCGCCGGAGCCCTTTTCGGTCTTGGGCCGATGCCGACGGCCGCCGCCGCGACCCCGGAGCCGGGATCGCCCCTGCGGATCCATTACCTGGAGCGGCGGATCGAGCGCCCGGTCCCCCTGAACAACGAGGATGCGATCCCCGACGACGAGGGCGCGAAGGGCGCCGAACTCGGTCTGAGGGATTCGAACGCCACCGGCCGGTTCCTCGGGCTGCGCTTCGACCTGGACGCGAAGGTCGTCGAGCCGGGCGACGACATCCGCCAGGCGTTCCGGGGTCTCGCCGATCCCCGCATCGTAGTGCTCAACGCCCCGGCCGCGGACGTGCTCGCCGTCGTCGATCTGCCGGAGGCGCACGACAGCGTGCTCCTCAATATCGGCGCTCCGGACACGCGGCTGCGCGACGCCGACTGCCGGAAGAACCTGCTCCACGTCCTGCCCTCCCGCGCCATGCTGGCCGACGCGCTGGTCCAGTTCCTGGCGTTCAAGCGCTGGTCCCGGATCCTGCTGCTGACCGGGCCGGCGCCGGGGGACGCGCTCTACGCCGAGGCGCTGAAGCGCAGCGCCAAGAAGTTCGGGGCGCGGATCGTCGCCGAGTCGCGCTACGATCCCCAGGGCGGCGACGTCCGCGACACCGCCCTGCGGGAATTCGCCCTGCCGACCCGCGGGCCGGAGCACGACGTCGTGGCGGTGGCCGATGAAGCGGGCGCGTTCGGCGCGAGCCTGAACTACAACACCGCCTCGCCCCGGCCGGTAGTCGGGACCCAGGGCCTGTCGCCGGCGGCCTGGGGACGATCGGTCGAGGCCTGGGCGGCCGTCCAGCTCCAGGGCCGGTTCCGGAAGCTGGCCGGGCGGCCCATGCGGCCCGTCGACTGGGCCGGCTGGATGGCGGTTCACGCGGTCGGCGAGGCGGCCGTGAAGGTGCGCAGCACCGATGCCGGTGCGGTCCGCGCCGCCCTGACGGCACCCGGTTTCGAGGTCGGCGGGTTCAAGGGGAGGCCCCTGAGCTTCCGCACCTGGGACGGGCAGCTGCGCCAGCCGGTCTTCCTGCTCTGGCCCGGCGCCGTGACCGCGACGGCGCCGATCGAAGGCTACTTGCACCACCGGACGGAACTCGACACCCTCGGCCTCGACGCGCCCGAGAGTGCCTGCCGCGCCTTTCCGGGGATGTCGGGATGAGCCGCCTCGCCGCCCTCGCCCTAGTGCTCTGCCTCGCCGCGCCGGCGCGGGCCGAGGAGATCTTCGTCTCGAACGAGCGCGACAACACCGTCTCGGTGATCGACGGCGACAGCCTGGAGGTGTTGCGTACCTTCCCCGTCGGCCGGCGGCCAAGGGGGCTGACCTTCTCGAAGGACGGACGGTCCCTCTACGTCTGCGCTAGCGATTCCGACGCCGTGCAGGTGATCGATCCGGATACCGGTGAGGTCCGGCACAACCTGCCCTCGGGGGAGGATCCGGAGCAGTTCGCCCTGGCGCCGGACGGGCGCACGCTCTTTATCGCCAACGAGGAGAACGCCACCACCACCGTGGTCGACGCCCAGACGCGCAAGGTCCTGGCGCAGATCGATGTCGGGATCGAACCCGAAGGCGTCGCCGTGAGCCCGGACGGCCGCACCGCCGTGACGACCTCCGAGACCACCAACATGGTCCACTGGATCGATACGCGCAGCCTGGAGGCGGTGGACGCCACGCCGGTCGGGCAGAGGCCGCGCTTCGCGGCCTTCTCGGCGGACGGGTCCAGGCTCTGGGCCTCCTCGGAGATCGGCGGGACCGTCTCGGTGATCGACGTCGCGACCCGCAGGGTGACCGGCACGATCGCCTTCGCCGTGAAGGGGGTCGCGGCCGACCGGATCCAGCCGGTGGGCATCCAGTTCGCGAAGGACGGGCGCCACGCCTTCGTGGCGCTCGGCCCGTCCGACCGGGTGGCGGTGGTGGATACCGTGACCCACGCGGTCGAGAGCTACATCCTGGTCGGCCGCCGGGTCTGGCAGCTCGCACTGAACGCGGCGGGGACCCGGCTCTACACCACCAACGGTGTCTCGGGCGACGTGACGGTGATCGACGCCGCGACGTTCAGGCCTATCAAGACCGTGAAGGTCGGCCGCTTCCCCTGGGGCGCGGCGGCCCGCCCCATGACGGCGGCCAAGACACCGGACGGACGCGCCGCCGGTGCGGCGCCGTGAGGCTCGACCGGTCGCGGACCGCAACACCCGCCGGCCTCCGCGGAGGCCTCCAGAACGACGCATCCGGCGTGGCGACGGCGGTGTGGACCCGGGCGCGGGTCCTCCCTGTCCCGCACGGGTTACGATGGTCACACATCCGGGTCGGAGACGGGCACTGGCGGCAGAGCGCGACGCGCCCCCTCCTGGCCATTCCGCGGGAGACGGCGGCCGCGCCGCGTGTGCCGGTCAGGCAGTCCCCGAGGCCGGCCGCATCCCGCTCGGCGCCCGAGAGGCGCAGCGCGGCTTTGGATGCCTTTCTGCGCGCGGCGCTCATCCTCCTGGGCCTTCTGGCGACGTGGCCCGCCGTCGGCGGCCAGCTCGACCGCGCCGCCCTCGAAACCTACTTCCCGCCGCCGCTCATCGTCGGCGAGAAGGACGACGCGGTTCCGGTCTGGCCGATCCTCAAGCAGCAGGCCGGCGCCTACGAGGTGTTCGCCTACGCCTTCGAATCCGTCGATCTCGCCCCCATCCCCGGCTTCGGCGGCACCCCCCCCGACCTGCTGATCGCGCTGGCGCCCGACGGCACCTTCCGGGACGTGAAGGTCGTGTCCCACCACGAGCCGGTCTTCCTGGAGGGTCTCGGCTCCGAACCGCTCTTCGCCTTCGTGGAGCAATATGCCGGGCTGTCGGCGCGGCAGGCAGTCCGGGTCGGCCGGCCGAACGCCCGCGCCGCCGGTGCGGCGCCGCAGACCACGGTCGACGGCATCGCGATGGCCACCGCCTCGACCCGGGTGATCAACCAATCGATCCTGACCTCGGCCCTCACGGTGGCGCGTCGCAAGCTCGGCTTCGGGGCCGCCAATCTCGGCCTCCGGGTCGAGGCCAAGCCCGGTCTCTACGAACCCCTGCCCCTGGCCGAGCTCCTCGCCCGGGGCTGGGTGAAGCGGCTGACGGTGACGAACGCTGCCGCCGCCGCGGCCTTCAAGGGGACCGGCGTCGAAGACCCGGCCGACGGGCCGCCCGAAGCGGTCCTGACCGACCTGTACGTCGCCTGCCTCGACGTGCCGTCGATCGGCCGCAACCTGCTCGGGCAGGCGCGGTACGAGGCGCTGATGGCCGAACGCGGCACCGGCAATCACGCCGTGATGGTGCTGAGCGCCGGGCCGCCGGAGGCACCGGAGAATCCGATCGGCGACCGCTTCGTCCTGGGCGCCGTGCCCGACCGGCTGGCCCTCAGCCAGGGCGGCCTGATCGTCAACGCCCGCGACATGGCGGTGGAGCGCCGCGACGCCGGCTCGGCCGAGGGCCTGCCCCCCGGGTCCTGGACCATCCTGCGGATCGACGAGGCGGCCGGCTTCGATCCCTCCGCCCCCTGGGTGCTGACCGAGACGATCGTCCGTGAGCGCGGGCAGATCCTGTCGGAGAAGATCGCCCGGACCTTCCCGGTGGAATCCGCATTGCCCGCCGACCTGTTCACCCTGAGCCATCCGGATGACGGACCGAGCTGGACGGATCCGTGGCGGGCGCGGGCCGGCGAACTCGGGCTGATCGGGCTGATGCTCGCGGTGCTGGTCCCGGTCCTGGCGCGCCAGCGCGGGCTGGTGGCCCAGGCCCGCGGCTTCGCGGCGTTCCGCTACGGCTTCCTGGCCCTTACCCTCGGGTTCCTCGGCTGGTCCGCACAGGCGCAGCTGTCGATCGTGACCCTCGTGGGCCTCGTGCGCGCCGCCTGCGTGACCCACGACCTCGCCTTCCTGCTCTACGACCCGCCCTCGCTGGTGCTCTGGGCCTTCGCCCTCGCGGCCCTCCTGGTCTGGGGACGCGGGACCTTCTGCGGCTGGCTCTGCCCCTTCGGCGCCCTGCAGGAATTCGTCGCGGTCCTGGCGCGGCCCCTCCGGATCCGGCAGATCACGGTCCCGGCCGCGCTGGATCGGGCGCTCCGGCAGGGGAAGTACATCGCCCTCGCCGGGATCCTCGGGGCCGCCGCCGTCGGGTCGCCGCTCGCCGATACCGTATCCGAGATCGAGCCGTTCAAGACCGCCATCACGCTGTATTTCGTCCGCGCGTGGCCGTTCGTCGTCTACGCGCTCGGCCTCCTCGTGCTGAATCTCTTCGTCTACAAGGGGTTCTGCCGCTATCTCTGCCCCCTCGGGGCGAGCTTGGCCGTGCTCGGGCGCCTGCGGATCCTCGACTGGATTCCCCGTCGCTCCGAGTGCGGCTCGCCCTGCCAGCTCTGCAGGGTCCGCTGCCGCTACGATGCCATCGCACCCTCCGGCCGGATCGACTACGCCGAGTGTTTCCAGTGCATGGAGTGCGTGACGATCATCCACGATCCCGCGCAATGCGTGCCGCAGGTGGTGGCGCGCAAGCGCAGGCGGCGCGCCGCAAACCGCCCGGCGACCGTCGGATGAGGGCGCCGAACCGCTTCGGCCCCGCGCGCCGCCGCGTCCTCGTCGGGGCCGCCGGCCTGGCCGGCGCCGCCGGGCTCGCCGGAATTTCGGCATTCCGCAGATCTGCGGAGGCGCGGGGCCTGCGCCTGCGCACGCGCGCCGGCCTCGCCTTCGGCACCACGGTCGCCCTCACCGCCGCGGGGCCGGACACATCCGTCGTCGAGGCCGCCCTGGGCGACGGCTTCGCGGCCATGCGCGCGGTGGAGGCCGCCGCCAGCCTGTTCCGGGCCGACAGCGCCCTCTCCGAACTCAACCGCGCCGGCGTCCTGGACGCGCCCGACCCGCACCTCGTCACGCTGCTGCGTTTCGCCCTCGCCCTCGCGGCCGGGACCGACGGCGCCTTCGACCCGACCGTCCAGCCGCTCTGGCCCGTCTGGTCCGGCGCGGCCGCCCGGGGCGCACGGCCTGACGCGGGCGCCCTCGCTGCCGCCCTGGCGCGGATCGGCTGGCGGCGCGTGCAGGTCGGACCCGACCGCATCGCCCTGCAGCCCGGGACAACCCTGACCCTGAACGCCCTGATCCAGGGCTACGCCGCCGATCAGGTGATGGGCGCGCTCCGGAAGCGCGGCATCGCGGACGCCTTCGTGGATACCGGCGAGTTCGGTGCCCGCGGCGCCCATCCCGATGGAACCCCCTGGCGCCTCGGCCTGGCCGATCCGCGCGACCCCGGCTCCCTCGCCGCCGTGATCGCCCCCTTCACGGGCTTTGCCGCAACGTCGGGCGACTACAACATGAGCTTCTCGGAGGATCGGGCCGATCACCACATCTTCGATCCCGCGACCGGGCATTCCCCCGTTGGCCTTGCGTCCGTGACCGTCACCGCGCCGACGGGACTCCTCGCCGACGGCCTGTCGACCGCTTGCATGGTTCTCGGTCGGGAGTGCGGTGCGCGGCTGGTCGCAGCCCATCCGGGCTGCGCGGTGCGCTTCACCGACAAGCCCCGGGACGCCTCAACGCTATCCGTCGACGCGGCGGACCTGCCGGGCGAGCCGCACGCACCGGGACGGTGAGGGAGAGGCAAGTCGAGGGTGGGGAGCGTTCCGAGGCGAGCGGATCCCGCCTCCGCGGCGTGAAGAGGGCCGTCCGGTCTCGGCTTTCACCCCGACCCGCTTTCCCAGGCACGGAAAGCCGCTACGTTCGTCCACGCAATCCGCATCGCGCCCGGTAGAAATGCTCTCATGCGCCGCCGTCGGGGCAGGGCGTCGGAGGAGACTGGCGTGGTCTACGTGCTCATCATCATGCTCGCCGGCTCGGGCTCCGCTGTCGGATCCGTCGAGTTCAACAGCAAGCCGGCCTGCGAGGTCGCGGCGCAGATGATCGCCCATGCGGATCGTCCCTATGGCGGGGCCTCGGCGATCACCGTGTGCGCCCCCAAGGGGTGAGATGCGGGAAACGCTTTTCGCCCGGGATCCCGCGCATTCGAGCGATCGCCGCAACCGGTTCTTGTCGCCTTCCTGCCAGGATCGTCCCGGGGAGATTCCGGCATGATCGACGCCCTTCGGACCGCTACGACCGGCATGACCCGGGCCACCGACCGGCTCGGGACGGCCGCGCAGACCATCGCGGCGAGCGGAGCCCCGCTCGGCGACACCGCCCTGCCGCCCGCCGCCCAGGTGGACCTGTCGGGGGCCGCCGCCGACCTGATCGGATCGAAATCGGCCTTCGCGCTGAACGCCGCGGTGGCGCGGACCGCCGACCGCATGATGGGACAACTCCTGGACGTCAGCGCCTGAGGGCGGGGACCGCCAGGCCGGCGAGGATCGCGGCCGCGGCGAACAGCAGCGCCACGCCGGTCAGCCGGTAGGCCATGACGCCCACCACGCCGCCCGCCAGGAAGGCGCCGACGGTCAGCAGGTGGAGCCGCAGCCGCATCGGATCGTGGGGCTTGAGCGGCCCGGGTCCGGGCGGTCCGCGATCCAACCAGCGGGCGAGTTCGATGCCGATATCGGTAATCATGCCGGTCACGTGCGTGGTCCGCACCCGCGCCTCGGAGATCTTCGTCACGGCGGCGTTCTGCAGGCCCAGGATGAAGCTCAGGCCCATGACCAGAACATGGCTGCGCGCCGGCTCCTGGAGCGCGAGCACCAGCACGCCAACGGCGACGAGGAGGATCGCCTCCACGCAGACACTGTACGCGTAGGCGTCGGGACCGGCGGCGCGCCGACGCCGGCGGATCAGGAGCGTCGCGGTCGCGGCGCCGAGCACGAACAGGATGACGAGAAGCCCGGCCTGCACAGCCAGAACGAGATCGCCGGTGCCCGTCCGGTCGGAGATCGTCGAGACGTTCCCGGTCATGTTCGATGCGTAGAGGCCGACCGCGTAGAAGCCCGCGGTGTTCAATGCGCCCGCCACGGCGGCGAGGGACAGGGCCAGAGCCCGGTCGGCCTCGGGGGTGCGCGTCTCTCCTTCTTGGACCAGCATGGAATCGTCGTCTCAGGTGCGGGGTTCCGGATTCAGCCCGGTCCTGCAACCGCCTTCAAGTCACGCAGGCGGCTGGGCACCCATGCGGCGCGCCGCCGCTCACCAGCCGCGATAACCGTAATCCCCGTCCCAGTCGCGGCCCCAGCGGCGGGCGGGGCCGTAGCCGACGGGGACGCGCTCGTAGGTCACGGTCCGCCGCGTGGCGTAGACCGGGGCGTCCTCCTCGTAGACGCGGTAGGCGGGAGCCCGACGCACCACCACGGGGGCCGGAGCGTAGCCATAATCGGGCTCGCCGTAACCGTAGCCCGGCGCCCCGTGTGCCTGGGTCGCGGCGCCGATCAGCGCACCGGCCGCCAAGCCACCGAGGATGCCGGCCGCGATGGCACCGCCGCCGCGGGCTTCGGCGGTCGTGGAGGCCAGGCTGCCCGCGCCGATCAGCGCGGCGGCCGAGAGCAGAGCGATGCGTGTCATGACCTGTCTCCGGAAGCAGTGCGGAACGCCTGCGGCGCCCCGGATCACGGAGGACACAGTGCCACCCCCGCCCTGCACCGACGCTGAAGCCGCCCTGCAGCCACTGTTCAGCTTGCGGGCTCGGCCTCCGGATGCGGCACGGCCCGGATGTAGCCGCGGGAGATCAGGCGGCTGCGCTCCCGGGTGCGCCGCTCCGCCTCCATCAGGTCCGACAGGGCGTCGGCGATCGCGCAGCGCAACGCGATCCCGGCATCGCCGCCGGCGAAGCCGAGATACGCGGTGCTGATCGCCTCGACGGGACAGGCATGCTCGTCGCGCGCGGCCAGGGCCTGGATCGGCATCGGGTTCTCCATCGTTGGGTACGGGAACGAAAAGAGAACAAGCCAGAAGGGTTAATGTTTCGTCAAGACAGGGCCGGATGCCCGCATCACCCGGCCCGAACCCTGTGGAGAACTCGGATTTCGCCTAGACGCGGCTGTGGATAAGCCGGCTCATTCGGGCATCCGCGGCAGCAGCTTACCGTCCGCGGGAATCGGATAGCGCGCGGCGTTCAGCTCCATGGCGAGGAAGGTGTAGTAGCCGGAGATCGCCGCGAGATCGACGATCGCCGCCTTGCCGAACCGGGACTCGGCCCGCGCGTAGGTCGCATCCGAGACGCGCTTGTTATCCTGAAGCTCGGACGTGAAATCGTACACGATGGTCTCGTCGTCGCTCATCTTGGCCGGGCGGCGGCCGTCGCGGATGGCGGCGACGATCTCGGGCGCGATCCCGGCCTTCTCGGCGATCGGCGCGTGGACGTACCACTCGTAATCTTGCGTCCAGCGGCGGGCGGTCATCAGGATCACCAGTTCCGACAGCGTGGTGCCGATCTTCGGCTTGAAGCGCAGGTAGTCGCCCATCGACCGGGCGAGGGTCATGACCTCGGGCGAGTGCATGAGGGGCTCGAACGGCCCGAACGGCGGCTTGCCCCGCGCCTGGGTGAAGGCGTCGGCCGCCTGCTTCTGCTCGGGGGTGTAGTCCTGCGGCGGGATCGTCGGCAGGCGGTCCTGCGCCCGCGCGACGGCCGTCGCCAGCGGCAGGGCGAGGGCGGCAAGCGCCAGCGCGCGGTGGAAGGTGTTCATCGTTTCACTCCCGAGGGGATCGTTTGAGTCCCGCGGCACGATCGCGGCAGCGCCGCCCGGCCGCCAGGGTCTTGGTTGCCGATGACGTGTCGAAACCCGCGCGCCGTCACGGGGCGGGCGGACCGGTTGCCTTCGGGGCCGCGCCGCGCCATCAGCGGCCGCGATGGCCGGCCCCGCACCCGTGCTGCCGATCGAGGCAGCGCTTCCCGATCTGCGCCGCGCGCTCGCCGCGCGCAGCGGCGCCGTGCTGGTGGCGCCGCCCGGCGCCGGCAAGACGACGCGTGTGCCCCTGGACCTGCTGGACGCGCCCTGGCTCGACGGGCGGAAGATCATCCTCCTGGAGCCCCGTCGCCTCGCCGCCAGGGCCGCTGCCGCCCGGATGGCGCAGACGCTGGGCGAGCCCGTCGGCGGGACGGTCGGCCTGCGGGTCCGGCTCGGCTCGAAGATCTCCGCGCGGACGCGGATCGAGGTGGTCACCGAGGGCGTGTTCACTCGCATGATCCTGGACGACCCGGAACTCGCCGGAATCGGTGCGGTCCTGTTCGACGAGTTCCACGAGCGCTCCCTCGACGCCGATCTCGGCCTCGCACTGGCGCTCGACGCGCAAAGCGGCCTGCGCGAGGACCTGCGGATCCTTGTCATGTCGGCGACGCTCGACGGTGCCCGGGTCGCGCGGCTGATGGACGATTGCCCGGTTGTGACCTCCGAGGGCCGCGCCTTCCCGGTGGAGACCCGGTACGTGGATCGCGACCCGAACCGCCGGATCGAGGACTCGGTGGCCGAGGTCACGCTGCGGGCTCTGCGCGCGGATCCGGGCTCGGTCCTGGTGTTTCTGCCCGGACAGGCGGAGATCCGCAGGACCGCCGACCTCCTCGCCGAGAAGGTCGATGCCGCGGTGCAGCTGGCACCCCTCTACGGAGCGCTGACGCCGGCCGAGCAGGACCGCGCCGTCTCCCCGGCGCCGGCCGGCACCCGCAAGGTCGTGCTCGCCACGAGCATCGCCGAGACCTCCCTGACGATCGAGGGCGTTCGGATCGTCGTGGATTCCGGCCTCGCCCGGATCCCGGTCTACGAGCCGGGCCTCGGCCTGACCCGGCTGGTCACGGCCCGCGCCTCCCGGGCTTCCGTGGATCAACGCCGGGGCCGGGCCGGGCGGACCGAGCCTGGCCTGTGCTGGCGCCTCTGGTCTGAGGCCGGCACGAACGCCCTTGAACCCTTCACCCGGCCCGAGATCCTGTCGGCCGACCTCGCCGGGCTGCTCCTCGATTGCGCCGCCTGGGGCGTGGCCGAGCCGGGCTCGCTCCCCTTCCTCGATCCGCCGCCGGCCCCGGCCCTGGCGGAGGCCCGCACGATGCTGGCCGATCTCGGGGCGCTCGACCGGGATGGACGCCTGACGGCAATCGGCGCGCGCCTGCGCGCCCTGCCACTGCCGCCGCGGCTCGCCCGGATGGTGACAGTCGCGGCCAGAACCGGCCAGGGCCGGGCCGCCGCCGACCTCGCGGCCGTGCTGGTGGAGCGTGGGCTCGGGGGGGACGGCCTCGACCTCGACGAGCGGGTCGAGCGCTTCCGGCGCGACCGGGGACAACGCGCCGCCGACATGCGGCGGCTCGCGGACGGCTGGGCTCGGATCGCCGGGGCGGGCCGGCCGGCGGAATCCGAACCGGCCGCGGCCGGCCCGCTCCTGGCACTCGCCTATCCCGACCGTGTCGCCCGAGCCAGGGGCCGCGAGGGCGAGTTCGTGATGGCGAGCGGACGGGCCGGCCGTCTCGACTCCGCGAGCGCGCTCGCCCGCGAAACCTATCTCGTCATTGCCGATCTCGCCGGATCGGCCGGCAACGCCCGGATCCTCGCCGCGGCGGCGATCGGGACCGAGGCGATCGAGCGGCTGTTCGCCGACCGGATCGAATCCCGCACCGAGATCACGTTCGATCCGCAGGCCGCGGCCCTGCGGGCTCGGGCGGTCCGGCGGCTGGGCGCCGTGAGCCTCGGGGCGCGGCCGCTGCCGGTGCCCGCCGAACCGGAGAGCGCGGAGATCCTGGCGCGCGGCATCGCCGATCTCGGGATTGAGCGTCTGCCCTGGACGCCGGCCCTGTCGCAATGGCGCGCTCGGATCCGCTTCCTCCACGCCGCAGAGGGCGATGCGTGGCCGGATCTCTCGGACGTGGCTCTGGCGCGCACCGCGGAGACGTGGCTCGCGTCGGCTCTCCTCGGGCGTGCCGCCCTCGCGTCGGTCACGGCGGACGACCTCGCGGGTGCCCTGCAGGCCCTGCTGCCCTGGGACCTGCGCGCCCGGCTCGACGCGGAGGCTCCGACCCACGTCGAGGTGCCGACCGGGTCGCGCATCCCGGTGGACTACACCGCCGAGGAACCGGTCCTGGCCGTGCGGGTCCAGGAACTGTTCGGCCTCGACCGGCATCCCAGGGCCGGGGGGCGGCCGCTGGTCCTGCACCTGCTGTCGCCGGCGCAGCGCCCGATCCAGATCACCCGCGACCTGCCGGGCTTCTGGCGCGGATCCTGGGCGGCGGTGCGCTCCGAGATGCGCGGGCGCTATCCGCGCCATCCCTGGCCGGAGGATCCCCTCAGCGAGTCCCCGACCCGCCGGGCCAAGCCCCGGGGCACCTGACGGCCACGACACCCCTCGACAGACGCGACCAGAACGGACCGGACACGATGACCAACGACACGACCGCACGTGACCCCGCCGCCGACGGATGGGCGCTGGTGGAGGACAAGGGCTTCATCGCCCATGTGGGGCCGCTGCGTCTTCGCGCTGCCGACGGCGCCTACGCGTTCCGGGCCGAGCAGAAGCATGCCAACCTGATCGGCGTGGTCCATGGCGGCATGCTGATGAGCTTCGCCGACCGCGCCCTCGGCGAGACCGCGATGCGCGCCGCGGACGGTGCCAACTGCGTCACCATCCAGCTTGAGATGAAGTTCATCGATGTCGGCCGGCTCGGCGACTGGATCGAGATCCGGCCGCAGGTGGTCAAGCGCACCGGCTCCCTCGTGTTCATGCGCGGCGACGTCCGCGACGGCGCGCGCCTCCTCGCCTCGGCGGACGGGGTCTGGAAGATCCTGCGCCGCCGGCCAAGTTGACCGGGACAGGACATCGATCCTAACGTGATGGCCCGCCCCGCGGCCCCCGCGCGGGCCGCGCGATGGAGGATCCCATGCGGAAGGCGAAGACCGACGCATTCGGAACCGCGGCGGATCGAGGCTCGGCCGCACTCTCCCGGCGCGCGATCCTCGCCGGCCTGGGAGCCGTCGTCACCGCGGCCGGGGACGCTTCGGCGCGGCCGGAGCCGCCCAGCACCGTGACCAGCCCGCCGCGCGACTTCCGGCCGGGTTCATCCCCGACCACGTACTTCACCGATCCGGACGTGATCACGGTCGATCCGGCCTTCGAACCCTACGTGGTGGCGAACAGTGCCATCCGCCGGCTCTGGACCGGCGCGCTCTGGGCGGAAGGCCCGGCCTGGAACGCAGTCGGCCGCTACCTCGTCTGGAGCGACATCCCGAACAACCGGCAGATGCGCTGGCTCGAGGAGGACGGGCACGTCTCCGTCTTCCGGATGCCGAGCAACAATTCGAACGGCAACAGCTTCGACCGCCAGGGCCGCCAGCTCAGCTGCGAGCACGCCGCCGGGCGCGTCGTGCGCTACGAACTCGACGGCGCGGCGACGGTCCTGGCCGACAGCTTCGAGGGCAAGCCGCTCACGTCGCCCAACGACGTGGTCCAGCATGCCGACGGATCGTACTGGTTCACCGATCCGCCCTACGGCGCGCTGCTCTACGAGGGCCTGGCCGACGCGCCGGGCGGCCCGGGCAATCCGCAGGGCCGCCTCGACCCGCGACTCGGCCAGCCGGCCGGCATCAAGCCCCGGCGGCGCACGCTGCCGAACGCGGTGTACCGCATCGATCCGTCCGGCCGGATCGACCGGGTCCTCACCGACGATCAGGTGCCCGATCCGAATGGCCTGTGTTTCTCGCCCGATCACCGGACGCTCTACGTCTGCTCCACCGGGAAGGGACCGGGGGATACCGGCCCCGGCGGCAAGGGTGAGATCTACGCCTTCGATGTCGGCGACGGACCTGCGCTCGCGAACAAGCGGCTGTTCGCGGATTGCATCGTCGACGGGGTGAAGTGCGGTCCCGACGGCCTGCGGGCGGACGTCGACGGCAATCTCTGGGTCTCGAGCAATGCCGGCCGGGCCGTGGGCTACAACGGCGTCACCGTCTGGACGCCGGAGGGGAGGCTGATCGGGCGGATCCGCCTGCCCGAGGTGTGCGGGAACCTCACCTTCGGCGGCCCCAAGCGGAACCGCCTGTTCATGGCGGCGAGCCAGTCGCTTTACGCGCTCACGGTGAACACACAGGGCGCCGGACCGGCCTGAGGCGACCGCCAGGGCCGTTCCCGATCTGGTCGCAACGGTCAGGAAGACCGGCGTCTGCGCTGGCGACAGCCGGGCCGTGACCCTGCTCCTGTGCGGGAGGGGACCTGCGCCTCGTTCGGCACGGGCACAGTGATCGATACCGTCCTGACCCGATCGGGAACGGCTCCAGCGCGCCCGGCAGGGGCCGGCATGGCCGCCGCGCAGTCGCGATCGCAGGACACGGCCGCCGGCCATGGCTGTGGGCGCCGGGGGGCGCTATCTGTATCGGGCATGAGCGAGGATACCACCCCCGACCCGACCCTGGGCCGCCTGAGCGCGGCCCTCGGGGACCTGCCGAAGCGCGGATTGCCGCCGGTGGAACGGTGGGATCCGCCCTATTGCGGCGCCATCGACATCCGCATCGCCGCGGACGGGACATGGCACCACAACGGCGCGCTGATCCGGAGGGACAAGCTGGTCAAGCTGTTCGCCAGCATCCTGCGCCGCGAGGCGGACGGCCGGACCGTCCTGGTCACGCCGGTGGAAAGCGTCGGGATCACGGTCGAGGATGCGGCCTTCGTGGCCGTCGAGATGGCCGTCGACGGCACGGGGGAGGCGCGGCGCATCGCCTTCCGGACCAACGTCGACGATCTGGTGAGCGTCGATGCGGAGCATGCCCTGCGCTTCGACGAGGGGCCGGACGGGGCGCTCAAGCCCTATCTCCATGTCCGCCGCGGGCTGTGGGCGCGCGTCACCCGGGCGCTGACCTACGACCTCGTGGACCTCGCCGAGGAGCACAGCGTCGACGGGCAGCCCTGGCTCGGCCTGTGGGCCGGCGGGACGTTCCACACCATCGCGCGGGTTGCCGCCGCGTGAGCGATCGCCTCGCCGACTTCCTCGCCCGCGCCGCCATCGGTCTGTCGCGGGATCCGCCCGGGCCGGACGATCCGCTCTCCAATCCCCGCGGCGACCACACCCTCGACCCGGACGGCTCGGCCGTGATGCCGCCGCCTCCGCACCGCCGCGCCGCCGTACTGGTGCCGGTCGTGCTGCGCGACGACGGGCCGAGCCTCATCTTGACCCTGCGGGCCGCGAATCTGCGCGATCATTCCGGGCAGGTCGCCCTTCCGGGGGGCAAGATCGATCCGTCCGATCCCGGCCCCGCGGATGCGGCCCTCCGGGAGGCCTTCGAAGAGATCGGGCTCGATCCCGGCTTGGTGAGGCTGCTCGGCTATCTCGATCCTTATCTCTCGGGGACGGGCTTCATGGTGACCCCGGTGATCGGCTTGGTCGGGTCCGAGGCGGCCCTGTCGCCCAACCCCACGGAGGTGGCCGACGTCTTCGAGGTCCCGCTCCACATCCTGATGGACCGGGAGCGGTACCGCCTGCGCTCCCGCGCGTGGCAGGGACGCGAGCGCTGGTTCTACGCCCTGACCTTCGGGGAGCGGCTGATCTGGGGTGTCACCGCCGGGATCCTGAACAACCTCCGGGAACGACTCTACCCGGAGGCGGAGGCGGGCGACGTCCGCCGCGCGGCGCGATAGGCTGGCCCCATGCTGCGCCGCATCCTCGAAGAGTTCGGCCTCTTCCTCATCCCCTTTGCCCTGTTCCTGGTCTACCTGCTGCTGTCCGGCCGCAACCCGCTGCGCCGGGTGCACTGGGACGCGCACCTGTTCCGCCTCGTCCTGGCCGGCTTGGCGGTGGTGATCGGCACCCTCGTCTACGAAGGCCTGTTCTCCGAGCGCCGCCCCGGTGGCTACGTGCCGACGCACATGGAGAACGGCCGCCTGGTGCCGGGCGGTTTCCGTTGACGCCTCCCCTCGATCCCGCAGGTCTCGCGACCTTGCTCGCGCGTCCGGGCGTGCGCCGGGTGCTCGCGGCCCTGGACCGTCCCGGCGCCGAAACGCGCCTGATCGGCGGCTGCGTGCGGGATGCGCTGCTCGGCGTGCAAAGTGCCGACATCGATATGGCGACGACCCTCCTCCCGGAGGCGGTAATGGATGCGGCGCGGCAGGCGCGGGGCCTCAAGGCGGTGCCGACGGGGATCGAACACGGCACCATTACCCTGGTGACCGAGGACGGCCCGATCGAGGTCACCACCCTGCGGGAGGATGTCGAGACCGATGGTCGCCGCGCCGTGGTCCGATTCGGGACGGACTTCACCCGCGACGCTGAGCGGCGTGATTTCACGATCAACGCCCTCGCGCTCGGTGCCGACGGCACGCCGCACGATCCGGTGGGCGGCCTCGCCGATCTCGCGGCGGGCCGCGTGCGTTTCATCGGCGATCCGGCGACCCGCATCCGCGAGGACGCCCTGCGGATCCTGCGCTTCTTCCGCTTCCAGGCCCGGTTCGGCATCGAAGCCCCGGACGCCGCAGCCCTGGCCGCCTGCGTCGCCGCGCGGGACAGCCTCGACCGGCTCTCCCGCGAGCGCGTCCGTGCGGAGTTCCTGAAGCTGCTGGCGGCGTCCGGCGGACCGGCCATGGTGGTGACGCTCAGCGCCACCGGCCTCCTGATGCGGATCACCGGCGGCGTCGGCGAGCTCGGGCGGCTGGACCGCGCCGCTGCGGCGGATCTCGCTCCGGTGATGCGCCTCGCGGCTCTGTCGGTCGGTGACCGGCACGACGCGGAGCGCCTCCGCGAGCGACTGCGCCTCTCGAACGCCGAGCACGGACGGCTCGCCGGCTATGCCGGCCTGCTGACCGACCTGCACGGTCGCGAAAGGCTGGATGGGGCGGCGGTTCGCGCCCTGGCGGCCGAATACGGCTCGACGCAGCTGGCGGAGACGCTGGCGATCCTGGCGGATGAGCCGCGGCCCGTCGTGACCGAAGCGGCGCGGACCGTCCTGAACGCGCTCGGGAGCCAGGGCGGCACGCCGGTCTTTCCGCTGACCGGGGCGGATCTGGTCGCGGCAGGCCTCAGCCCGGGACCCGCGATCGGTCGCGGCCTCGCCGCGGCCCGAAAGATCTGGCTGGACAGCGGATGTCCGACGGCTGAGGAGGCGCGGGCCGAATTGCTGGCGCGGGCGCTCGAGAGCGCCCGCTGAGCAGCGTTCAGAGCTTCAGGAGAGCCTTGGTCTCCCGAAGCTGGACGATCTGACCGTTCAGCTCCTCGCGCTTCTGGAGATCCTCGGTAGCGTCACGCTGGATCTCGATCGCCTCGATGTCGCGATCGAGGGATTCGTGGGTCAGCTCCTCGATGGGCGCCGCCCGCTCGGCCAGCACGGTGACGGCGGTCGGGCCGATATCGGCGAATCCGCCGCGGACGTAGATCCGCTTGCCCGACCCCTGGCTCTCGGTGATCACGATGACGCCGACCCGCAGCGAGGTCAGCACGGGCGCGTGGCCCGGCATCACGGTCATTTCGCCCTCGGTGCCGGGCAGCTGAACGGCGGTCACCTCGCCGGAATACAGCGTCCGCTCGGGGCCGACGAAATCGAAGTGAAAGGTGGCCATGGGCTGACGGGTTCCCGGATCCGCGACGCGCGCCCCGCCTTACGGGGAGGGGTTGGTAGAAAATGCCACGCGGACGGCACCGGTGAGGTTCGTCCGCGCAGCTTCCATCCCCTTCCCGCGCGGGGAAGGGGAGGTGTCGTCTTAGGCGGCCTTCAGCTTCTTGGCCTTCTCCTGAGCCTCCTCGATGGTGCCAACCATGTAGAAGGCGGCCTCCGGGAGGTCGTCGTAATCGCCGTTCACCAGGCCCTTGAAGCCCTTGATGGTGTCCTCGAGGGCGACCTGCTTGCCCGGCGAGCCGGTGAACACCTCGGCCACCGAGAAGGGCTGCGAGAAGAAGCGCTCGATCTTGCGGGCGCGGGCCACGGTCAGCTTGTCCTCTTCGGACAGCTCATCCATGCCCAGGATCGCGATGATGTCCTGGAGCGCCTTGTAGCGCTGCAGGGTCTGCTGGACGCGGCGGGCGACGTCGTAGTGCTCCTCACCGAGGATGGTCGGCGACAGCATGCGCGAGGTCGAGTCCAGCGGATCCACCGCCGGGTAGATGCCCTTC
Source organism: Methylobacterium sp. P5_C11 (assembly GCF_054049775.1). Lineage (NCBI taxonomy): Bacteria > Pseudomonadati > Pseudomonadota > Alphaproteobacteria > Hyphomicrobiales > Methylobacteriaceae > Methylobacterium > Methylobacterium sp. P5_C11. The sequence goes on from NZ_JBFULS010000001.1 coordinate 284,378, forward strand.
TCGGCGATCGAGCGCGACAGCACGGTCGTGGCGTCGAGGTGGGCGAACGATGCGGCCGGAGCCGGGTCGGTCAGATCGTCGGCCGGCACGTAGATGGCCTGCACCGAGGTGATCGAGCCCTTGTTGGTGGTGGTGATGCGCTCCTGCAGGGCGCCCATGTCGGTGGCGAGCGTCGGCTGATAGCCCACCGCCGAGGGGATGCGGCCGAGGAGCGCCGACACCTCGGAGCCCGCCTGCGTGAAGCGGAAGATGTTGTCGACGAAGAACAGCACGTCCTGGCCCTCGTCGCGGAACTGCTCCGCAATGGTCAGGCCGGTCAGGGCGACGCGCGAGCGGGCGCCGGGCGACTCGTTCATCTGGCCGTAGACCAGGGCGCACTTCGAACCCTCGGCCGAGCCGCCATTCTCCTTCGGATCCAGGTTCACCTTGGACTCGATCATCTCGTGGTAGAGGTCGTTGCCCTCGCGGGTGCGCTCACCCACGCCGGCGAACACCGAGTAGCCCGAGTGCACCTTCGCGATGTTGTTGATCAGCTCCATGATCAGCACGGTCTTGCCGACGCCGGCGCCGCCGAACAGGCCGATCTTGCCGCCCTTTGCGTAGGGGGCGAGCAGATCCACCACCTTGATGCCGGTCACGAGGATCTGGGCCTCGGTCGACTGATCGGCGTAGGAGGGGGCCGGCTGGTGGATGGCACGGTAGGTGTCGCACACGACCGGGCCGGCCTCGTCGATCGGCTCGCCGATGACGTTCATGATGCGGCCGAGCGTGTTCATGCCCACCGGAACCTTGATCGGCTCGCCGGTGTCGAAGCACTCCTGGCCGCGGGTCAGGCCTTCGGACGTGTCCATGGCGATGCAGCGGACGGTGTTCTCGCCGAGCTGCTGGGCGACCTCGAGGACGAGGCGGGCGCCGTTGTTCTTGGTCTCGAGCGCGTTCAGGATCTCGGGCAGGTGGCCCTCGAACTGCACGTCGACCACGGGGCCGATGACCTGGGTGATCTTGCCGGACTTGTTGGAGCCGGTGCCGGGGAGTGCGGTGTTCGCCATCGTTAACCTACCCTTCAAGCTGTGCGGTCGGGTCGCGGTGCCTCAGAGGGCTTCCGCACCCGAGATGATCTCGATGAGTTCCTTGGTGATCATGGCCTGACGCGTCCGGTTGTAGATCAGCGTCTGCTTCTTGATCATCTCGCCCGCGTTGCGGGTCGCCGAATCCATGGCGCTCATGCGCGCCCCCTGCTCGGAGGCGGCGTTCTCCAGGAGCGCCCGGTAGATCTGCACCGTCAGGTTCTTCGGCAGCAGCGTCTCCAGGATCGCCTCCTCGGAGGGCTCGAATTCCAGTGCGGCGTTGCCGGCGGCGGCCTTCGCGGTCGTGTCGGCCTCGGGCAACTCGGCCGGGATCAGGCGCTGTGCGGTCGGGATCTGCGAGATCACCGAGCGGAACTCGGAGAAGAACAGGGTCGCGACGTCGAACTCACCGTTCTCGAAGCGGGTCAGGATCTTGTCGGCGATCGAGGCCGCGAAATCGTAATCCACCGGGCGGTTGCCGCGGATGTCCATGCTCTCGACGATCTGGTCGCGGTACTGGCGGCGCAGCGCGTCGAGACCCTTCTTGCCGACCGTCATGATCCTGACGGTCTTGCCCTCGACGGTGAGCTTCTGGGCGTATTCGCGCACCGCGAGGCGGACGATCGACGAGTTGAACGCGCCGGCGAGGCCACGGTCGCCCGTGCACACGACGAGCAGGTGCGTCTGCTCGGAGCCGGTCCCGGACAGGAGCCGCGGGGCGCCGACGCCGCCGACGAGGTTGCCCGCGAGGTTGCCGAGCACCGCCGACATCTTCTCGGCGTAGGGACGGCCCGCCTCGGCGGCCATCTGCGCCCGACGCAGCTTGGCGGCGGCGACCATCTGCATGGCCTTGGTGATCTTCTGCGTCGCCTTCACCGAGGTGATGCGGTTGCGCAGGTCCTTCAAACTCGCCATCGGGTGAGGTCCAGGTCCGTTCTATGGGCCTCTCCTTCCCTCGGCGGGAAGGAGCCGGAAGTTCGGGCGGTGCAGCGGGGACCGGGATCCCCCCGCACCACCCAAGATCCCTCCCCGCGGGGAGGGGCCTCACATCAGCCGATCGACTTGGCGACGCTCTCGACGATGCTCTTCAGCTTGCCGGCGTTCTCGTCCGACAGGTCCTTGGAGGCGGCGATCGAGTCGAGCAGGTCCTTGTGCTTCGAGCGCAGGGTCGAGAGCAGCGCGTCCTCGAAGGGACGGACCTTGCTGACCGGCATCTTGTCCAGGTAGCCGTTCACGCCGGCGTAGATCACCGCGACCTGCTCTTCCATCTTCAGCGGCGAGAACTGCGGCTGCTTCAGGAGCTCGGTCAGCCGCGATCCGCGGTTCAGGAGCGCCTGGGTGGAGGCGTCGAGATCCGAGCCGAACTGCGCGAAGGCGGCCATCTCGCGGTACTGCGCGAGCTCGCCCTTGATCTTGCCGGCGACCTTCTTCATCGCCTTGGTCTGGGCCGACGAGCCCACCCGCGACACCGAGAGGCCGACGTTCACCGCCGGGCGGATGCCCTGGTAGAACAGGTCGGTCTCGAGGAAGATCTGGCCGTCGGTGATCGAGATCACGTTGGTCGGGATGTAGGCCGAGACGTCGTTGGCCTGGGTCTCGATGACCGGCAGAGCGGTCAGCGAGCCGTTGCCGGCGGCGTCGCCCATCTTGGCGGCGCGCTCGAGCAGGCGGCTGTGGAGGTAGAACACGTCGCCCGGATACGCCTCGCGGCCCGGCGGGCGGCGCAGCAGCAGGGACATCTGGCGGTAGGCCACGGCCTGCTTGGAGAGATCGTCGTACACGATCACGGCGTGCATGCCGTTGTCGCGGAAGTACTCGCCCATGGCGCAACCGGCGAACGGCGCGATGAACTGCATCGGGGCCGCATCGGACGCCGTGGCGGCGATGACGATGGAGTATTCGAGGGCGCCCTGGTCCTCCAGGACCTTCACGAACTGGGCCACCGTCGAGCGCTTCTGGCCGATAGCGACGTAGATGCAGAAGAGCTTGGCCTTCTCGTCGCCGCCGGCGGCGTGGCCGGGCTTCTGGTTCAGGATCGTGTCGAGCGCGATGGCGGTCTTGCCGGTCTGGCGGTCGCCGATGATCAGCTCGCGCTGGCCGCGTCCCACCGGGATCAGGGCGTCGATCGCCTTCAGGCCCGTGGCCATCGGCTCGTGCACCGACTTGCGCGGGATGATGCCTGGCGCCTTCACGTCGACGCGGCGACGCTCGGTGGAGACGATCGGCCCCTTGCCGTCGATCGGGTTGCCCAGGGCGTCGACGACGCGGCCGAGCAGGCCCTTGCCGACCGGCACGTCCACGATGGCGCCGGTCCGCTTGACGGTCTGGCCTTCCTTGATCTCGCGGTCGGAGCCGAAGATCACGATGCCGACGTTGTCCTGCTCGAGGTTCAGGGCCATGCCCCGCACGCCCGACTCGAACTCGACCATCTCGCCGGCCTGGACGTTGTCGAGGCCGTAAGCGCGGGCGATGCCGTCACCCACGGACAGGACCTGTCCGACCTCGGAGACCTCGGCCTCTTCGCCGAAGTTCTTGATCTGCTCTTTCAGGATCGCGGAGATCTCGGCGGCGCGGATGTCCATACTCGGGCCTCTGTCGCTGATGCGTCTATTTGTGTTCGGGTCGGATGGGGGCGCTTAGCGCGCGGCCCGCATCGCGAGGCGGATACCGTTGAGCTTGGTCTTGAGGGAGGCGTCGACCATGCGCGACCCCATCTTCACGACGAGGCCACCGATCAGGCTGGGGTCGACCACGAGGTCGAGGGCGACCTCGGCCTTGGCGATGTCGCGCAGCGACGCCTTGATCTCCTCGATCACGGTGTCGGACGGCTTCTCGGCCACCCGCACCTGAGCGCGGACGATGCCCTTCGAATCCTGGACCAGGCTGCGGAAGGCGCTGATCATGTCGGGCAGGGCGAAGAGCCGGCGGTTCGACGCCGCGAGGCGGATGAAGTTGCCGGCGAGACCGCCGATCGCCGCCTTGTCGAGGACCGCGCCGATCGCGGCGGCCTGCTCCCCGGCGCTGAACACCGGACTGCGGACGAGGCGGCGGAGATCCGCGCTCTCGTTCAACAGCGTGTCGAATTGATTGAGGGAGTCAGCGACCGCGTCGACCTGGCGCTCGTCGCGCGCGAGTTCGAACAGGGCGGAAGCGTACCGGCCCGCCACGCCTGCGACCAGGGGACCAGCCTCGGAACCGTTCTGCGCCACCCGTCGCTCTCTTCTCTGGTTGCCCGCCCGCTCCGCGCGCTCCGGCAGGAGCGCGGTGCGTGACCGTTCGGGACGTGGGATCGCGCCGGCAACGGACAGGGTCGAGAACTGTCCTCGCGGCGCGGCGACCGCCTAGCATGCCAGCATGGCCGCGCGCAACACGGCAGGCGAGCGCGCTGCGCGCCAGGACGGCGGAAGTGTGACGCCGGGTCAGTTCCCGCAGGCGAGCCGGTCGCAGCGCCGGACGCTGGCGATCATCTTCGCCATGGCGCGGCCGCCCGGATGGCCGAGGATGCCGCTGTTGCCGAGGACGTAGGACGGCGTCGCGTAGAGTCCGAGATCCGCCGCGATGCGCATCTGGCTCTTGAGCGCTGCGCGCACCTCCTCGCTATCGGCGATCTCCTCGACCTCGGCCTGCGGAACCCCCAGTGCCGCCGCGGCGGTCAGCGCGCCGGGGCCGTCGATGCGGCCGGGCTTGCCCAGCAGCGTCTGATAGAAGTGCCAGGCGGCCTCCGAGCCAAGTTTGCGCTGCACCGCCAGCATCACCTTGGCGGCCTGGGCCGATTGCGGCGACAGGATCGGGTTGTGGACAAGCCCGATGCGCAGTTCCGGATCGCTCTCGTGCAGCGCGACCACGTCGGCGGCGGCCTTCCGGCAATACGGGCAGTTGAAGTCGAAGAACTCGTAGAGCGTCGCGCCGGCCTCCCGCGGACCGACATAGGTGATGCCCCGCAGGGCAGGGATCTGCCCGGTGATCTCGCCCGGCAGGATCGAGTTCGCCACCGCCTTGCCGTCGTCACCGGTGACGGCGAACCTCTGACCGTAGGACTGGGCGACCGCGCGACCGGGACCCGATCCCAGGGCTGCGCAGGCGGCGGCGAGGAGGAGTCGACGGGATACAGGCATGGGGTCCGTCCGAGGCATTGCTGTCCCACTCCGGTCGCGCCACAGGGGCGCCGGACCGGAGCCGGGGAGTCGAGTGGTTTTGATGGCCGAGTGGCGTGAACGGGGTCCTACCGGAGCCCCTTCGGCCGATCGCCAGAGGCCCAGGCCAGCGCCTGTTCCAGGCGGTCGTTCCCCCAGAACAGCTCGCCGTCATCGGCCAGGAAGGTCGGCGCGCCGTAGATCCCGCGGGAGCGCGCCTCCTCGACGCTGACCCGCAACTTGGTCTTGTTGGCCTCGGCGGCGGCGGCCCGGACCGTCTGCGTCCCGTCCAGGCCGAGCGAATCGAGGATCTCGGCCACCGCCGCCGGCTCCGCGATGGAGCGGCCCTCGGCGAAGCTCGCGGCGAAGATCGCCTTCGAGAACGGCACCAGCCAGTCCTGGTCCTGGCCGAGCACGGCGACCCGCACGGCGCTGAGGCTGTTTTGCGGGAATTGGGCCGGGCGGGTCACCGGCGGCAGGCCGAGATGGGCCGCCTCGCGCTCGACGTCCCGCCACATGTTCTTGCCCTTGGCCGGATAGAGGTTGAACGGCGAGGTGGTCCAGCCCTGGGACGCGAAGAGCGGCCCGACCAGGAACGGGCGCCACCGGATCGCCACGCCGGCCTCGGCCGCCGCCGCCTCGACGCGCATCGCCGCGAGGTAGGAGTAGGTGGAGGCGAATTCGTACCAGAACTCCAAAATTGGCTGGCGCGCCATAGACTTCGCTTCTCCGATGCACTTTCGCGGCGATGACGACTGGCAACGCCCGTGCCGCTTCTGACACAGCCGCAAGGCCACTGTGAGGCGAAACGCGGCCGATCCGCCAGCATCGTGGCTACGCGCGAGACGGYGCGCCGGTTGCAGGCCGATGACACCCGCGATAAGCCGCTGAGGCCGAGCCAGATCCCTCGCCCAGCTCCGGAAGCCGCATGTCCGTCCCCGCGAAGAGTCCCGTGAAGAAGGTCGTGCTGGCCTATTCCGGCGGCCTCGACACCTCGATCATCCTGAAGTGGCTGCAGACGACCTACGGCTGCGAGGTCGTGACCTTCACGGCCGATCTCGGCCAGGGGGAGGAACTGGAGCCGGCGCGCCGCAAGGCCGAACTCCTCGGGATCAAGCCCGAGAACATCTTCATCGAGGATCTGCGCGAGGAGTTCGTCCGCGACTACGTCTTCCCGATGTTCCGGGCGAACGCCGTCTATGAGGGCGTCTATCTTCTCGGCACCTCGATCGCCCGGCCGCTGATCGCCAAGAAGCAGATCGAGATCGCAGAGCGGGTCGGGGCCGACGCGGTCTGCCACGGCGCCACCGGCAAGGGGAACGACCAGGTCCGATTCGAACTCGGCTATTACGCGCTGAAGCCCGACGTCACGGTGATCGCCCCGTGGCGCGAGTGGGACCTTCGCTCCCGCGAGCAGCTGATCGCCTTCGCCGAGCAGCACCAGATCCCGATCGCCAAGGACAAGCGCGGCGAAAGCCCGTTCTCGGTCGACGCCAACCTCCTCCACGCCTCGTCCGAGGGCAAGGTTTTGGAGGATCCGGCCGTCGAGGTGCCGGACTACGTTTACTCGCGCACCCTCTCCCCCGAGGAGGCGCCCGACCAGCCGACCGTCATCACGATCGGCTTCGAGCGCGGCGACGCGGTCTCCATCGACGGCGAGGCGCTGTCGCCTGCGAGTCTGCTGGCCAAACTCAACGAACTCGGCCGCGCGAACGGCATCGGCCGGCTCGACCTCGTGGAGAACCGCTTCGTCGGCATGAAGAGCCGCGGCATGTACGAAACGCCCGGCGGCACGATCCTGCTGCCGGCGCACCGGGCCATCGAGTCGATCACCCTCGACCGCGGCGCGGCGCATCTCAAGGACCAGCTCATGCCGCAATACGCGGAGCTGATCTACAACGGCTTCTGGTTCTCGCCGGAGCGCGAGATGATCCAGGCCCTGATCGACAGGAGCCAGGAGAAGGTCACCGGCACGGTGCGGCTGAAGCTCTACAAGGGCGGCGTCCACGTGATCGGTCGCGAGAGCCCGCACTCGCTCTACGACCAGGATCTCGTCACCTTCGAGGAGGGTGCCGTGGCCTACGACCACCGCGACGCGGCGGGGTTCATCAAGCTCAATGCCCTGCGGCTGCGCACCCTGGCGCAGCGCAGGAAGCGCGAGGGCTGAGGCGCTCGGTCCCGCCGGCGCGGCGACGCGTCAGGCGGGCTCCCAACCCGAGGCCGTGCGCCGGAAGTCGCCCGGCCCGAGATCCGCGTAGCGCAGGAAGATCTGCAGGGCCGGCTGCATCTCGCGGTGCAGCCGGACGAGCTGGGTCCGCCCATCCGCGTCGTCGTTCGCGGCCGCCTCGGGGATCGCGGCGAGGTGACGGGTCATCGCCGCGAGATAGGGACCCGCATCGCCGTATGGCTGCTGCGGGTTAACGCGCGGCACGTTCCGCGCGGGATCCCAGCCGACGGTGAGGTGCGGAACGAGGGCGAGGTGCTCGGCCGTCACCGCGAAGGTGATGTGCTCGGGCGTCTCGCCGGTCTCGGAATCCCGGAACACATCGCCGACCGTGCTGCTGTCGAGCTTGGCCAGGGCGTTGTGGTACTGGTAGCGGCCCGGCTTCAGCGCCGCGTTCTGGATGAAGACCGCCAAGCCGTCCTCGAGCGCGCGATGCTCCTCCTCCGCCCCTTCATCGTCGCCGGTGACGTTGGCGATGTCGCCGTCGCGATCCAGGCTTCCGTAGGGCGCCGCCGGGTGGATGATCGGCGCCCCAGGCTCGGCGCCATCCCACGCGACGACCATCCGGCGGATCAGGGCGATGCGCTCGAGGGTCAGGTCGTAGACGGCATCGCTCATCGTGTATCGGTCCCGGATCTCGCGCTTCGAAGGCCCGTCTTATAGAGGCGGATCGGCCCCTGCTACCGCCGCACGCAACCCGTCAGCCCCTCGATCTGTCCCATCAGGCCCTGAATCCGCGCGGCGCGGCGGCGCACGCCGGGCGAGGGCCGGCCGGCGCTGCGGGTGATCGGGTTGGGCAGGACGGCGGCGAGGAGGGCGGCCTCGTTGCGGGTCAACCGGCTGGCATCCTTGCCGAACCAGTGCCGGCTGGCGGCCTGCGCGCCGTAGATCCCGTCGCCCCACTCGGCGACGTTCAGGTAGATCTCCATCATCCGGCGCTTGCCCCAAAGGGTGTCGAGCGCGAGCGCCAGCGGAATCTCGATGGCCTTGCGGATGTAGGAGCGGCCGGGCCAGAGGAAGACGTTCTTCACGGTCTGCATGGCGATGGTCGAGGCGCCGCGGTTCGGCGAATCCTCATCCTCGACCACGTCGCGGATCGCCCCGAAATCGACCCCGTGATCCAGGCAGAAGCGCTGATCCTCCGAGGCGATCACCGCCTGGGGCAGGGCCGGCGCGATGGCGGAGAGCGGGACAGGATCCCGGCTTACCGGTTGAAGCGTCAACCACCGGCCGAGCATCAGGGTCGACGGCGGCATCACCGCGCTATAGACGAGCGCCAACGTCAGCGCGAGGACGAACCCGACGGCGGGGAGCAGCAGCACGGCTCCCATGATCCGGCGGACACGGCGGGAACGGCGCGGGCGCGCGAGCGGAAGGTCGCGACCTGCCGTCTCCCGCCTGCGTCCAGCCCCGTTCACCGTGAGCCCATCCCCGCCCAACTGACACCCGATTGGTTTTCGCAAGGCCAGGACCGGACGTAAGCCCGATGACCCCGACCCCCTCAACGCAGGCCCCGACCGGTTCGGTCAAGGCAGTCACGCCGGCCGCCGATTTTACCCACAGGTTGACGGAGGTCGCCGGGATGGTCGAGACCTTCCTGGTCGAGCGCCTCGGCCCCGCCGTCGGCCCCGGCGAGATCGCCCGGCCGCCCCGCCTGATGGAGGCGATGCGCCATGCCGTGCTCGGCGGCGGCAAGCGTCTCCGGCCGTTCCTCGCCATCGAGACCGCGCGGATGCTCGGCGGTTCGGAGGCCGCGGCACTGGCCGCGGGGGCCGGCGTCGAGCTGGTCCACTGCTACAGCCTCGTCCACGACGACCTGCCCGCCATGGATGACGACGACATGCGCCGCGGCAAGCCGACGGTGCACAAGGCCTACGACGAGGCGACCGCGATCCTGGTCGGCGATGCCCTGCAGACGCTGGCCTTCGAGATCGTCGCCGACCCGGCCTGGCAGCCGGACGCGCGCATCCGCGCCGATCTCGTGCTCGGCCTCGCCCGCGCCTCGGGCCTGGGCGGCATGGTCGGCGGCCAGCTCCTCGACCTCACCGCCGAGGGCCGGTTCGGCACGGCCAACATGGACGTCGACGACACCCTGCGGATGCAGGCGATGAAGACCGGGGCGATCCTCGCCTTCTCGGTGGAGGCCGGCGCTCTCGTCGGCGGCGCCGACGAGAGCCAGCGGGCCGCCCTCCTGCGCTACGGCCTCGCCCTGGGCCAAGCCTTCCAGATCGCCGACGACATCCTCGACCGGGAGGCCTCACCGGAGGCGATGGGAAAAGCCACCGGCAAGGACAAGGATGCCGGCAAGGCCACCCTCGTCGACCGCCTCGGCCTCGACGGAGCCCGGGCCGAGTGCGACCGTCTCGTCGGCGTCTGCGAGGATGCGGTCTCGTCATGGGGGGAGGGCGCGCGCATACTGCGCGACGCCGCCCGCTTCACGGTCGCGCGCAAGACCTGAATCTTCCGGATGCCGTCGATTGCGCGGATCGGATTGACCGGACCGTAACCGCGCGCGCCCGATGATCGGGCGTGCAATCCAACGATCCGACCTTGAGCCTTCTGGCCGCCGGTTTCGGCCTCGGCGGCCTCGGCTACCTGATGACCCATCCGGAGCCGTCACGAGAGGGAATCCTGATCGGGCTCTCGTGCCTGATCCTGTGCGCCGGGTTCTCCGCGCTTCCGCGTTCCCGGGCGCCCGCGCCGCGGGCGCCGGATGCGGTGCCGTCGGGGGAAGCCGCCGCGGATGCACCGGAGATGTCGACGCCGAAGGGTCCCCAGCCCCACCGGATGCTCCTGATGCAGGTGCGACAGCCGGCGTCCCGCCTGCCCGACGTGGCGACGCACCGGCGGCGCAACAGCGACAGGCAGACGCCCCGCCAGACCTGACGCGTGCCTAACGTTTCAGGCCCGACGAGCGTGCGGTCGCTCAGAGACGGTTGTTCTTGTTGTGAACGTCCAGGCAGACGGCAGCCAGCAGGACGGCCCCCTTGATCACCTGCTGCCAATCGACCCCGATCCCCAGGATCGACATACCGTTGTTCATGATGCCGATGATGAACGCGCCGATCACCACGCCCGAGACCTTGCCGATCCCCCCGGCCGCCGAGGCCCCGCCGATGAAGCAGGCCGCGATCACGTCGAGTTCGAAGCCGATGCCGGCCTTCGAATTGGCGGTGTTGAGACGGGCGACGAAGATCATGCCGGCGAGGGCCGCCAGCGCGCCCATGTTGGCGAAGGTCAGGAAGGTCAGGCGCTCCGTCCTGATGCCGGACAGGCGGGCGGCCTTGATGTTGCCCCCCAGCGCGTAGATCCGACGCCCGATCGTCGTCCGGGTCGTGACGAAGCCGTACACCACCACCAGCCCGAACATGACGAGCAGGACGTTGGGCAGGCCGCGATAGGCGCTCATCTGGTACGCGAAGGCGAGGATCACGATCGCGGTGACGCCGTTGCGGAGGATGAAGGCTGCCGGGGAAGCCACCGGGCCGCCGCTCCTGACCCGCGCCCGCCGGCGGCGCCAATTCAGGCCGACCCCCACCGTCGTGAGCACGAGGGCGATCAGGAGCGCCGTCCAGGGACCGGCGAAATTCGTCAGAAAGCCCTTGGAGAGCAGCTGGAACACCTCCGGGAACGGGCCGATGGAAGCGCCCTGCAGGAGCGCCTGGGTCAGGCCGCGGAAGACCAGCATGCCGGCCAGGGTGACGATGAAGCTCGGAATGGCCAGATAGGCCACGATGTAGCCCTGCAGCCCACCGATGACCGCGCCGACCACGAGACACACGGCGGTGGCGGACAGCGGGTCGAACCCGAAGCGGACCATCAGGAGCGCCGCCAGCGCGCCCACGAAGCCGACGGCAGAGCCGATCGACAGGTCGATATGGCCGGCTACGATGACCAGCAACATGCCCAGAGCCATGACGACGACGTAGCTGTTCTGCAGGATCAGGTTGGTGAGGTTCAGCGGCTGGAACAGCACGCCGCCCGTCGCGTACTCGAAGAACAGGGTGATCGCGGCCAGCGCGAACACGAGACCGTATTCGCGCAGCTGCGTCATCGCGAAGACGCCGCGGCGCAGCCGGGGCTCGGTGGCGGCACTGGAGGCCGGCAGTCCTTCGCGGCCGGGAACCATGGCCTTGCTCGCAGAAACTTCGTTCATCCGTTCAGGTCCTTGGCGCGCATGATGGCGCGCATGATCGCTTCCTGGCTGGCCTCGGCGCGGGGAAACTCGCCGACGAAGCGCCCTTCGTTCATCACGTAGATCCGGTCGCAGAGACCGAGCAGCTCGGGCATCTCGGAGGAGATCACCAGGACGCCCCGGCCGTCATCGGCCAGCTCGTTGATAATGCTGTAGATCTCGTACTTGGCGCCGACATCGATGCCGCGGGTCGGCTCGTCGAGGATGAGCACCTTGGGCTGGGTGAACAGCCACTTGCTCAACACGACCTTCTGCTGGTTCCCACCCGACAGATTGACGGTCTGCTGCGTCACCCCGAAGGAACGGATGCGCATCTTCGTGCGGTAGCCGCTCGCCACCCGGTGCTCGGCGTCCTCGTCGATCACCGCGGCGGTGGAGATGCCCGGCAGATTCGCCAGGGTCGTGTTCCTGGCGATGTCCTCGCCGAGCACGAGCCCGAGCTGTTTGCGGTCCTCGGTGACGTAAGCGAGGCCCGCCGCGATCGCCCGCTCGACCGTCGAGACGTCGACCGCCGCACCATCGATCCGGACGGTGCCGCCGATGCCCTGCCCGTAGGACCGGCCGAACAGGCTCATGGCGAATTCCGTCCGGCCCGAGCCCATCAGCCCAGCGATCCCGACGATCTCGCCCCTGCGCAGGCTCAGGCTGACGTTGCGCACCACGGTCCGTTCGGCATGGACGGGGTGGTGGACCGTCCAGTCCCGCACCTCCATCAGCACGTTGCCGATCCGCGGCACGCGCACCGGATAGCGGTTCGCCAGGGTACGGCCGACCATCGCCCGGATGATGCGGTCCTCGTCGATCGCTTCGCTGCGGCAGTGAAGGGTCTCGACGGTGGTGCCGTCGCGCAGGACGGTGATCCGGTCGGCGACCTTGGCGATCTCGTTGAGCTTGTGGGAGATCAGGATGGACGCGATGCCCTGCGCCTTGAAGCGCAGCAGCAGCCGCAGCAGGGCCTCGCTGTCCGTCTCGCTGAGGCTCGCGGTCGGCTCATCGAGGATCAGCAGCCTGACCTTCTTGGAGAGCGCCTTGGCGATCTCGACGAGCTGCTGCTTCCCGACACCGAGTTGGGTGACGAGGGTTTCGGGATTCTCGTGGAGCCCCACCAGGGCCATCAGCTCGCGGGCGCGGGCATAGACCCGGTCGCGGTCGATGATCCCGAACCGGGCCGGCTCGTTGCCCAGGAAGATGTTCTCGGCGATCGACAGGTACGGGACCAGGGCCAGTTCCTGGTGGATGATCACGATCCCGAGTCGTTCGCTGTCGGTGATGTTCCGGAACTGGCCGGGGCGGCCCTCGTAGACGATCTCCCCCTCGTAGGACCCGTGGGGATAGACGCCGCTCAGGACCTTCATGAGCGTCGACTTCCCGGCACCGTTCTCGCCGACCAGGGCGAGGATCTCGGCGGGCTCGACAGTGAGGTTGACGTCGTCGAGGGCCTTGACGCCGGGGAACGTCTTGGAAATTCCCCGCATTTCGAGGATGGGCTGCATGCGGCGCCTTCCAGCTCGGACTGCACGTGCGCACCCCGCGCCGGCGATGTCGGCGCGGGACCGGGATCGAACGGGACCCTTCGGTCCCGGCTTCGGTCACTTGAGCTGGTCGAGGGTATAGTAGCCGGTGTCGACCAGGGCCGGCTTCCAGTTGGCCTTGGTGACGATCACCGGGGTCAGCAAGTAGGACGGGACGATCTTCTTGCCGTTGTCGTAAGTCTTCGCGTCGTTGATCTCCGGCGGCCGGCCGGCCTCGATGGCGTCGATCATCGCCACCGTGACCTTGGCCAGATCGCGGGTGTCCTTGAAGATCGTCGCCGTCTGCTCGCCCGCGATGATCGACTTCACCGCTTGCAGCTCGGCGTCCTGGCCGCTGACCACCGGCAGCGTCACCCCGCCGGAGCCGTAGCCGACGCTCTTCACCGACGAGAGGATGGCGGTGGAGATGCCGTCATAGGGCGAGAGCACCGCATCGAGATGGGCGTTGCCGTAATAGGCCGAGAGCAGGTTATCCATCCGGGCCTGGGCGGTCGCGGGGTCCCAGCGCAGGGTCGAGACCTTGTCCATGCCGAATTGGCCCGAGCGGACCACCAGCTTCTTGGCGTCGATGTAGGGCTTCAGCACCGACAGGGCACCGTCGTAGAAAAAGTATGCGTTGTTGTCGTCGGGTGAGCCGCCGAACAGCTCGATGTTGAACGGACCCTTGCCGTCCTTCAGCCCGAGGGCGTCGACGATGGAGGTCGCCTGCTGGACGCCGACCTTGTAGTTGTCGAAGGTGGCGTAATAGTCGACGTTCGGCGTCCCCTTGATGAGCCGGTCGTAGGCGATGACCTTGACGCCGCGCTCGCTCGCCTTCGCCAGCACATCGCTGAGGGTGGTGCCGTCGATGGAGGCGACAACCAGGATCTTCACCCCCTTCGTGAGCATGTTCTCGATCTGAGCGAGCTGTGTGGGGATATCGTCGTCCGCGTATTGCAGATCCGGCTTGTAGCCTTTGGTTTTCAGAAGCCTGACGATGTTGTTTCCGTCATCGATCCACCGCTGCGACGACTTCGTCGGCATGGCGACCCCGATCGGATCCCCATCGGCAGCCTGCGCCGAGGTGGCGGCAGGCGCCCCTAAGAGCGCCGAACCAAGGATCGAACTTATAATCAATCTCTTTATGTTCATAATTCCCCCCTCATTTTTGTTTTATTCTTCGAATTATTTAATAATGATCACTCTAAAATCGATCATACCTACTCGAATATGACCGTCTTTATCTTCAGATGACACCGCTTTGCGGCGATAAAGCCCACGATCTACACGGAAGCATCTGTCAAAGTAGCGACGATGCCGTTAATCACGTGGTGCCGGGCACACGGACAGGATCCAGCGTGGCCCGAGGTGACCGGCGGCCAAGCGTCGAAGTCGGCGCGCAAGCGGCGCATGCGGTCTTCTTGCGGGGCCGGGTTTCACCTCGGCCGCCAAGGTTGCCTGATTTGTATGAGTTATAGAACGGGGCGTCAATCGGAGGGTGCCGATCGCGCTCCAAAATCGGTCGGCTGTGGATTCCCGTCGGAGACGCGATCGACGGCTGGCGCTTCGCGGATCGCAAACCGGAACCTGCCGGGTTCACCGCGGCCTCGGAGAGACCGAAGCGGAGCCTGCGGGCGCGCGATGCGTGCCGACGCGGGCCGCACAGCGGTGCCGCCGGCTCATGGTGCGTCGGAGCGCGGCCGCGACATCCCGAGGGACCCGGAGCGCGGGCAAAGCCGGTCGCGGCTCAAGGTTAGACGAACCCGGAGTTCGGATGTGCTTGCGTCCCGGCGACGGTCCGGACGGCTCAGCCGCGACCGACGAACGGCATCTTGGTGGCCATGATGGTCATGAACTGCACGTTGGTCTCGAGCGGCAGGTTCGCCATCGACAGCACCGCCTGGCCGACATGGTCCGGATCCATCACCGCCTCGGCGCGCAGGGAGCCGTCTGCCTGAGGGACGCCGGCCTTCATCTTGCCGCCCATGGGGGTGTCGGCATTGCCGATGTCGATCTGGCCGCAGGCGATGTCGTAGGCGCGCCCATCGAGGGAGGTCGCCTTGGTCAGGCCGGTCACGGCGTGCTTGGTCGCCGTGTAGGCGATGGAGTTCGGCCGGGGGGCATGCGCCGAAATCGAGCCGTTGTTGATGATCCGGCCGCCGCGGGGATCCTGGTCGCGCATGATCCGGAAGGCGTGCTGGGTGCAGAGGAACAGCGCGGTCAGGTTGGTGTCGACCACCTGCCGCCACGTCTCGAGCGGCAAGTCCTCCAGGGGCACGGCCGGCGCGCCGATCCCGGCATTGTTGAAGAGCAGGTCGAGGCGGCCGAACGCGGCCTGCGTGCGGGCGAACAGGGCGGCGATCGACTCCGGGTCGGTCACGTCGGTGGACACCGCGAGCGCCCGGTCTCCGCCGATCTGCGCGGCGACCTCGTCGAGGGGGGTCTGCCGTCGCCCGGACAGCACCACGCGCCATCCGGCGCCGGCGAGCGCCAGGGCGGCGGCCTTGCCGACCCCCGTCCCCGCCCCGGTCACGATCGCGATCCGATCAGCCCTCGACATGCCTTCCTCCCGGTTTCGCCTTTGCTCCGCCTGTAGCGGATGGGCGACGCGGCGCGAAGGGACAGACGTTTCAGATGCGGGTGACGGTCACGGGGCTTAGCGTCCCCATGCTGTGCACTATGGTGGTGCGAAGCAGAGGGGACGGGGAGGGGAGCGCCACGATGCGATCGGGTTCGTCGGCAGGTCTGCGCAGGATGATCGACGCGGCGGTGCCGGCGTGAGCGCACCGGACATCCCGTTCCTCGCCGGACTCGACGCTCCGGCGGTCGCGGCCGTGCGGGCGCGCATGGTCCCGATGGCGGTGGCAGGCGGCCGGACCCTGTTCGAGCAGGGCGAGACGGGTGATGCGCTCTACACCCTGGTCTCGGGGGTCGTGGGCGTGTCGGCCCGGGACCATGCCGGGCGTCCGACCCGGGTCGCGCGTCTCAGACCGCCCGAGACCTTCGGCGAGATGGCCTTGCTGTCGGACGCCCCCCGGGCGGCGACCGTCATGGCCCTGCGCGACTCGCACCTCTTGAAGCTCACCCGCGAGGCCTTCGAGGCGGTCATCGCCGAGCATCCGCACACGCTGCTCTATTTCGCCCGCATGCTCGCCGACCGCCTGCGGGCGCGCAACGACGGCTATTCGGTCCACCACGCGCCGCGGATCTTCACGGTCCTGGCCGTCACGGATGGTCCGGACCCGGCCGTGACGGCGCACCAGCTCGCCACTGCCCTCGACGCCCTGCTGCCCGGCGAAACCGGATGCCTGACGGACTGGCCGGACGGCGCCGACGAGGCGTGGTTCCAGGGTTTCGAAAATCGGCACGCGCGCACGATCTTCGCGGCGCACGAGATCGACTGCCCCTGGTGCCGCCAGAGCCAGCGGCGGGGCGACCATATCCTGCTCCTGGCCGAACCCGGCGCGCCGCCGCGGCCGGGGGCTGCGGCCTATCTCGACCGCGTGCGCTCCGACTGGATCCGCATGGACCTCGTCGTCCGCCAGGATCCCGCGGCGCAGCGCCCGAAGCCCCTGCATCCGGAGGTCGCGGCCTTGCCGGCGGCACTGCGGATCCAGGTCCGGGACGGCCGCCAGACGGATCTCCATCGCCTCGCCCGGCTCGTCAGCGGGGCGGCGCGGGGCCTCGTCCTGGGCGGCGGGGGTGCCCGTGGGCTCGCCCATCTCGGCGTCCTCAAGGCCCTGGACGAGGCGTCCTGCGCGCCGGACTTCGTCGGCGGGACCAGCATGGGTGCGGTCATCGCGGCGAGCCTCGCCATGGGCTGGAGCATCACGGAGATCCAGGCGCAGATCGAGACGTTCTTTGCCACCAGCAACCCGATCAACGACTACACGCTGCCGCTGCACGCCCTGACCCGCGGCGCCAAGGTCGATGCCGGGCTGGCCGCGCGCTACGGCGGCGTGCGGATCGAGGACCTCTGGCTGCCGTTCTTCTGCGTCTCGTCGAACCTGACGACCGGCGACACCATGGTGCACCGCTCGGGCGACCTGCCGAAGGCGCTGCGGGCCAGCATCGCCATCCCCGGACTGCTGCCGCCGGTGCTCTGCGACGAGGGCGTGCTGGTCGACGGCGGCATGATGAACAACGTCCCGGCCGACGTGGCCGCCGGAATGGAGCGCGGCCCGGTGCTGGCCGTCGACGTCGGATCCGACCGGGCGTTCCAGGACATGCCGCAGCGCGGCTGGGGCGGCCGGCTCGTGCGCAGGCTGATCGGCTCGCCCCTGGCGATGCCCGGGCTCGCGCCGCTCCTCCTGCGCGCCGCCACCGTGTCGAGCGATGCCCAGAGCCTGATGGCGGCGGCCCACGCAACCGCCGTGCTCAAGCCCCGGCTCGCGGGCATCGATCTGCGGGCGTGGTCGCGCTTCCGGGAATCGGCGGAACTCGGCTACCGGGAAACCCGGTCTGGCCTGGAAACCGGTGCGCTCGCGGGCTGGCTCGACCCGATGCGCTGATAGGTCGGCGTGCGGCAGCGCACGCGCGACGCCGCCGGCCCTGTAACACGGCGCCGGCGGCGTCGATCTCTCCGGCAGGAACATCCTTCGGAGCTTCATGCCATGATCCACCATGCGACGCCTGCGATCCTCCCCGCCGCCGGACCGGCGCGCGACCGGAACGCCCCGTCCGACCGGACCGCCGCGGAATCCGTGCTGCACGGCGCGGCCTTCGTGCTCCTGTGCCTCTGGACCCGGACTTCGCCGGACCGGTTGAGGGACCAGCTCTCCTCGGAGGCCGGCGTCTGTACTGCGCTCGGGTTCTGAACGGATCGCCCGCACCCGCACGGGCGTTCTCCGCCGGGCATGACGGAGCACGGGACAGCATGGACGTCGCGGGTGTGCGGTTTCGCCGGGTCGCGCTGCCGGAGATCGGTCTGCACGTGGCCGAGGCCGGCCCGGAGACGGGACCGCCAACCATCCTGCTGCACGGCTTCCCGGAATTCTGGTACGGCTGGCGCCACCAGTTCGGACCGCTCGCCGCAGCGGGCCTCCATGTGATCGCGCCGGACCAGCGCGGCTACGGCCTCAGCGACAAGCCGGACGGGATCGCGGCCTATCACCTGGACCGGCTGGCGGACGATGTCCTGGCGCTGGCCGACGCGTACGCGGCGCCCACGGTGCGGCTGGTCGGCCATGATTGGGGCGGCCTCGTCGCGTGGTGGGTGGCCAGCCGGTACCCCGAACGGATCGACCGGCTGGCGATCCTGAACGCGCCCCATCCCGCCGTGGTCGGCGCCTACATGCGGCACCATCCGGGCCAGTGGCTGCGCAGCACCTATGTGGGCCTGTTCCAGCTTCCCCACCTTCCCGAGCGGCTGCTCATGGCGGACCGCTGCCGCGCCCTGCGCCGGGCGCTGTCGAACACCAGCCGACCCGGTGCCTTCGCGACCGCCGATCTCGACCGCTACGTCGAGGCCTGGATGCAGCCCGGCGCGATGACGGCCATGCTCAACTGGTATCGGGCTCTGGTGCGCCTGCCGCGTATGACGCCGCCCCGCGTCCGCGTGCCGACGCTGATTCTCTGGGGCCGGCAGGATACCGCGTTGCAGCCCGGGCTGGCGGAGACGAGCCTCGCCGTCTGCGACTACGGCCGGATCCATTGGTACCCGCGCGCCAGCCATTGGATCGCGCACGAGCAGCCCGCAGCGGTCAACGCGGACCTGATCGCCTTCCTGAGCTGAGATAGCGCTCCGCCGCCGGCATCACGCGGTCTGATTGCAGGATCGGCATGAATACACGGATAAATATCGACAGTGTCCAAGGCAGGACAATGGGTCGTGGAAGACCGCGGGTTTAATCCGCAGACTTTCTCCACGGCGCATCATTATTTTCTGGCGGTGCCCCGGAACTTTGCGACCATAAATTTCTTTAGTGGGGTCTCGTACAGACCGATCGGAGTTTGGCCACCATGTCGTTTCGTTCCTTCCTGACCACCGGCGTGATCTTCGCCGGCCTGCTCGCCGGAACCGGGATTGCTCAGGCTACCCCCGTGGCGCCCCAGCCCGGCCTGACCGCCTCCGACATGGTCGAGACCGCGGCGATGCATCGTCACCACCGCATGCATCATCATCGGATGCATCGCCATCATTCGACCCGGCACGAGCGCCGCATGCGCCGCATGAACACGATGCGCCACGGCAACCCGAACGCCAGGAACCCATCGCGGCCCGGCTACCAGCAGCAACTCGGCAACACCACGGGCGGCCCGCGCTACTGAAGTCCGGCAGTGCCTCGGCCCGGCGCTCCATCCACCGGCGATGCGCCTTCTCCCCAGCCGCGTCGGCGCGTGCGTCCTGATTCGGAGCCGGTGCTCTGCTAAGAGACGCCATGGCCCGAACCGCCGCCCGCCCCGCCGTCGACACGACGCCCCTGCCCACGCCCGGCCTGGATCCGGTCGGCGCCACGCCGATGATGGCGCAGTACATCGAGATCAAGGCGGCCAATCCGGACTGCCTCCTGTTCTACAGGATGGGAGACTTCTACGAGCTGTTCTTCGAGGACGCCGAAACCGCCTCCCGAGCCCTCGGCATTGTCCTGACCAAGCGCGGCAAGCACGCGGGCAACGAGATTCCGATGTGCGGCGTGCCGGTCGACCGGGCCGACGACTACCTCCACCGCCTCATCGCCTTCGGCCACAGGGTCGCCGTGTGCGAGCAGACCGAGGATCCCGCCGAGGCCAAGAAGCGCGGCCCGAAATCGGTGGTGCGACGGGAAGTCGTGCGCCTCGTCACCCCGGGGACGATCACGGAGGATCGGCTCCTCGATCCCGCCCGGGCCAACCTCCTCCTGGCGATCGGCCGCCGGAAGACCGGCGAGGGCGCAGTCACCTACGGCCTCGCGGCGGTCGATATCTCCACCGGGCGGTTTTCCCTGAGCGAGGTCGCGGGCGGCGACCTCGCGGGTGCCATCGCCCGGCACGATCCCCGCGAGATCGTCCTGTCGGAGGCAATCCACGCCGATCCGGCTCTGGCGCGGATCTGGCAGGACAGCCGCGCCGCGATCGTGCCCCTGGCCCAGGCCGAACTGGAGCCCGCCGCCGCCGAGCGGCGCCTGCGGGAGCAGTACGGCGTCGCGACGCTGGACGGGTTCGGCCAGTTCACGCGAGCCGAGACCGCGGCGGCCGGTGCGGCGCTGCTCTACATCGCCCGCACCCAGCTCGCCGCCCGGCCGCCCCTGGCGGTCCCGTCCCGCGAGGACGGCGGCGCCACCCTGGCGATCGACGCCGCGACCCGCGCCAACCTCGAACTCACCCGGACCCTGTCGGGGGAGCGCGCCGGCAGCCTCCTCGCCACGATCGACCGTACGGTCACGGCCAACGGCGCGCGGCTGCTCGCCGAGCATCTCGCCGGCCCGCTCACCAACCTCGACGCCATCGCCCGGCGGCACGCGGCCGTCGCCCATCTCGTGGAGGACGGGCGCCTGCGCGGCGCGTTGCGCGACACCCTGGCGCGCGCGCCCGATCTCGCCCGGGCGCTGTCTCGTACCGGCCTCGGCCGCGCCGGCCCCCGTGACCTGGCCGCCATACGGGACGGCCTCGCCGTCGCGGCCGATCTCGGCGCACGCCTCGCCGCTGTCGCCGATCTGCCGTCGGATCTCGCACGCCTGGCCGAGCACTTGGCCGCCGCCGACCCTGAGCTGATCGACACCCTGGGGGCCGCTCTGGCCGACGAACTGCCCCTGAGCCGACGTGACGGCGGCTTCGTGCGGCAGGGCTACCACCCCGAGATCGACGAGGCGCGGACCCTCGGCCAGGATTCGCGCAAGGTGATCGCCGCCCTGCAGGCCCGCTATGCCGAGCAGACCGGCTGCCGCACCCTGCGCATCAAGCACAACAACCTGCTCGGCTATTTCATCGAGGTCCCGCAATCCGTCGGCGAGGCTTGCCTCAAAGGTCTCCAGAGCGAGTTCGTCCACCGGCAGACCATGGTGGACGCCATGCGCTTCACCAGCGTCGCGCTGGGTGAACTCGAGTCGAAGATCTCGGGTGCCTCCGACCGGGCGCTTGCCCTGGAAGCCGCGGTCTTCGATGACCTCGCGGCCCGCATCCTCGCCAGGGCCGAGCCGATCGCCGAAGTGGCCGAGGCGCTGGCCGGACTGGACGTAGCGGCCAGCCAGGCGGAACTCGCCGTCGAACTCGACTGGCGACGGCCCGTCGTCGACGAATCCCTGAGCTTCGTCGTGGTCGGCGGCCGCCATCCGGTGGTCGAGGCGGCCTTGCGCCGGGCGGGCGAGCCGTTCATCGCCAACGACTGCGACCTCTCGGGCGACACGCGCGGCCGGATCCGGCTGATCACCGGCCCGAACATGGGCGGCAAGTCGACTTTCCTGCGCCAGAACGCGCTGATCGCGGTCCTCGCCCAGATGGGCGCCTTCGTACCGGCCGCGGAGGCGCGGATCGGGCGGGTCGACCGTCTGTTCTCCCGGGTCGGCGCCGCCGACGACCTCGCCCGTGGACAATCGACCTTCATGGTCGAGATGGTCGAGACCGCCGCGATCCTCAATCAGGCGACGCGGCGCTCCCTGGTAATCCTGGACGAGATCGGACGCGGGACGGCGACCTTCGACGGCCTGTC
This sequence comes from Methylobacterium sp. P5_C11, assembly GCF_054049775.1. Classification (NCBI taxonomy): domain Bacteria; kingdom Pseudomonadati; phylum Pseudomonadota; class Alphaproteobacteria; order Hyphomicrobiales; family Methylobacteriaceae; genus Methylobacterium; species Methylobacterium sp. P5_C11. The sequence goes on from NZ_JBFULS010000001.1 coordinate 306,134, forward strand.
GATCGCCTGGGCCTGCCTGGAGCACCTCCACGAGGTGAATGCCTGCCGGGCGCTGTTCGCGACGCATTTCCACGAGCTGACCGCCCTCGGCGACCGGCTGGCGCGGCTGGAGAACGCGACCCTGAAGGTGGCCGAACACCGGGACGGCGTCGTGTTCCTGCACGAGGTCGTGGCGGGGGTGGCCGAACGCAGCTACGGCCTTCAGGTGGCGCGGCTCGCAGGCCTGCCCGGCAGCGTCGTGACCCGGGCCGGCGCCATCCTGAAGAGCCTCGAGAAGGCCGAGCGGGGCCGTCCAGCGCGCGCCAAGATCGACGACCTGCCGCTCTTCGCCGCCCTGGCACCGCCGCCGCCGCCGGAGCCGCCGCCGGAGGATACCCTCGGGACGATGCTCGACGCCATCGATCCCGACGCGCTCACGCCGCGGGAGGCACTCGATGCACTATACCGGCTGAAGCGCGAGCGCGCGGGCCGGGGCTGAGGGGAAGCCGAAGCGGACCGCCGGCCCGAACGCCGCGTCTGCGCATCGGAGGTCGGATCCGCGCCGCGACAAGGGGCTCAGAGCGGAGCGAGGCTGAACCCGTCGGGACAGGCCGGCTCGTCGCGGCCGGCCCGGCGGTCTGCAACGTAGTCGAGGGTGCTGGCCACCACACGCTCCGAATAAGGCTTGGCGATCACCCCGATCGCCCCTGCGAAATCGGCGGGGATGCGTTTGGCGTTGGCGGTCATGAAAACCACGGTTGTGCGCCGGTCGGCCGACAGGGCGCGGGCGACGTCGATGCCGGTCGGGCCGTCGACCAAGTGAATGTCGACCAGTGCCACGTCGGGCGCGGTGGACCGGCCCATCGCGATGGCCTCGATCGCGTTGCCGGCGACACCGACGGTGACGTGCCCGAGATCGTCCAGGAGGCTTTCGAGTTCGAGGGCGATCAGGGCCTCGTCTTCGACCACGAGGATGCGGAGCCCGACATCCGCGGCGGCGTTCCCGATCCCCATGCGACCTCCGTCCTCCGGCTCCGCGGCCGCCGAGCTTGATGCGTCCAAACCGATTTCTCAAGCCGGCGGCTGGAGCGGAATATCGATCTCGACGGTCGTGCCCGGGCCGGCATCCGCCCACGCGATGGTCCCGCGCATCTGCCGGACGACCATCTCCACGAGATTCCGCCCGAAGCCCGCCGGGTTCGGCGACGCGGCGGCGAAACCCACGCCGTCGTCGCGGATCGACATGTGCATGCCCCGGTCGGTGCGGCGGGCGAGAATGGAGACGCGCCCCTCGCGCTCGCCCGGGAAGGCGTGGCGCAGGGCGTTCGCCGTGAGCTCGTGGATCATCAGGGCGAGCGGCGCCGCCATGGCGGCCGCGACCGCGATCGACTCGACATCGGCCTCGACGCGGCACCGGTCCGGGTCGAGGCCGGCATTCATGTCGGCCAGGAACTCGGTCGTGAAATCACCGAGATTGAAATGCGTGCAGTCGCCCTCGGAATAGAGCATCCGGTGCGCCGTCGAGAGCGCGCCGATCCGTTCCGCCATGCCCTGAAGCGCCTCCCGGGCCTCGCCTTCCGGCGTGCGCCGGGCCTTCAGCAGCATCAGCGAGGAGATCACCTGAAGATTGTTCTTCACCCGGTGATCGACCTCGTGCAGCAGCGCCGTCTTCTGCTCCAGGGCCGCGGTCAGGTCGTGGGTCCGCGCGTTGACGAGCCGCTCCAGCTCGTCGTTGGTGCCGCGCATCGACACCTCCATCTGGTGGACATACGTCATGTCCGCCTGGGCGGCGTAGTAGTAGGCGAGACCTTCGGCGTCGCTGACCGGGGTGATGGTCATGGCGTTCCAGAAGGTCGTCCCGTCCTTCCGGTAGTTCAGCAGCTCGACCGAGATCGGCTCGGCGGCCTCGACGGCCGAGCGGATCCGCTCGACGGTAAACCGGTCGGTGCCCGGCCCCTGCAGCATCCGACAATTGCGCCCGACGATCTCGTCGGCGGCATAGCCCGTCACCTGAAGGAACGCGGCATTCGCCCAGGTGATCGGGTTGTCGGGGACGCGGGCATCGGTGATCACCATGGGCGTAGGGCTGCGGGCGAACGCGTCGACGAGCGTCGCCAACGGTGGACCGGACTCGGATGGGACAATCAACGCATCATTCCACGGTCAGGCGGCATACCCGTTCGTCCGGCGGCGTCACCGACACACCGCGATCCGCGGAACGTGGACGCCGCGTTAAGCAAGCTTCTACCAAGAATGGGGCGCAAAACATCACGATCCAGCGACGAACGGTGCGGCGTAAGGCTGCCACGATTTCGCGGGATCAAGGCCACGCAGGCTCAGGAGTTCCATGCCATGGCCAACCCGCCACAGGCGAACCGTCGCTTCCGGCTCCGCGATATCGTCGAGGACCGGCGGATCGTGCTCATGCTGGCGCTCGGGTTCTCCTCGGGCCTGCCGCTCCTTCTGGTCCTGGGAACCTTCACGCTCCGGCTCGCCTTCTCGGACATCGACGTTCGGGCGATCGGCCTGTTCAGCTACGTGGCGCTGCCCTACTCGCTGAAATTCCTCTGGGCGCCCGCCATCGACCGGCTGAACGTCCCGGTTCTGGGCGCCCGCCTCGGGCGCCGACGGGCCTGGATGGTCACCACCCAGGCTGCGGTGGCCCTGTGCCTCATCCTGATGGCCTTCTCCGATCCCAAGACCAACCTCGCGCTCCTCGGCCTCGGGGCGTTCCTGGTGGCGTTCTGCGCCGCCAGCCAGGACGTGGTGATCGACGGCTGGCGCATCGACGCCGCCGGCAGCGACTTCCAGGGCATCCTGGCCGCGACCTCGAACCTCGGATACCGCATCGGCCTGATCACCGCCGGCGCGGGCGCGCTGTTCATCGCCGCGGCCGGAGGCTGGACGCTGGCCTACCTGATAATGGCCGCCCTGATGCTCGTCGGGATGATCGCGGCCTTGCTGGCCCCGGCCTTCGACATCCAGCGTGCCGCCCGGGCGGAGACGCCCGGCCGATCGCGGCTCTGGTCGATGCGCCAGGCCGTGCTGGAGCCGCTGACCGAGCTGCATGGCCGCTTCGGCGGTGCCCTCTGGGGCATCCTGCTGCTCGTGGCCCTGTTCCGGCTTCCGGACTTCCTGTCGGGGGTGATGGCGAGCCCGCTTTACCGGACGCTGGGCTTCGACCTGAAGGAGATCGCCACCGTCACGAAGCTCTACGGCATCTGGGTCGGCATCGCGGGGGGATTTGCGGGCGGCTGGGCGCTGGCCCGCCTCGGGCTGTTCCCGACCCTTCTCATCGGTGCCTTCCTGGCCGCGTCCTCGCACCTCGCCTTCGCGTGGCTCTCGGCCGGCGCACCGGACCTGTGGCGCCTGACGGTGGCCATCTCCATCGAGAATTTCTGCGGCTCCTTCGCTGGCATCGTGCTGATCGCCTACATGTCGAGCCTGACCAGCCCGGCCTACGCGGCGACGCAGTACGCGCTGTTCTCCTCGCTCTACGCGCTGCCGGGCAAGCTGGTCGCCGGCGCGTCGGGCTTTATCGTCGCGGCGATCGGCTATCCGGCCTTCTTCGTGATGACCTCACTGGTGGGCATCCCGGTGCTGCTGCTGTGCCTCGCCGTGGGGCGGCGCAGCGGTCAGGCGGCGGCCGCGGACGCACAGGACGGACCGGGGGCGGGGAACCGCATCCCGGCGCCCGAGCTTCCTTCCACGGCGCGCGCCCCGGGAGCGGCGTGAGCGCGACAGATCCAGGGATCCACGGATGAGCACGAGCGACCTCACCCGCGCCGGCGAGATCCTGCCGGCGGCGACGCAAGAGACGGTTCTGAGCGATGCCGACCTCGCCGCCCTGCGCCGGGCCGTGCAGGTGCTGGAACGGCCGAGCCTCGCCGCGCGGCTCTCGGCGGCGGCGGGCGCTCCCCTGGACCTGATCGGCCGGTCGCTGCCCGCACCCATCACCGAGGCCGTCGGGCGCAGTACCGAGGCCGCCATGCGCGGGGCGATGCGCGTCGCGTTGGCGACGCTGCCCCGGACTCAGCTCGCCCCCGCCGAGGGCGGCGGGCTCGGCGCCGCAGCCGCGAAGGCCGAGGGCCGGATCGCCCGGATGCTCGGCTCGGGCGACGGCAAGCACAAGGCCCTGGCGGCGCTGTCCGGTGCGGTCGGCGGTGCGTTCGGCCTCGCCACGCTCGCCGTGGAGCTTCCGGTCTCCACAACGCTGATGCTGCGCTCGATCGCCGAGATCGCCCGGGAGGAGGGCGAGGATCTGGAGACGCCCGAAGGGGCGCTCGCCTGCGTCCAGGTCTTCGCCCTCGGCGGCCGGTCCTCGGCCGAGACCGCGTCGGCCGCGACGCTCACCGAGAGCGGCTATTTCGCGGTCCGCGCCGCCCTGGCCAAGACTTTGTCCGAAGCCGCGCGCTACGCCGGCAGCAAGACGCTCCTCGACCAGTCGGCCCCGGCCCTGATCCGGTTCACCGCGCAGATCGCGGCGCGCTTCGGCCTCGTCGTGTCCCAGAAAGTCGCCGCTCAGGCGGTGCCGATCCTCGGTGCCTTTGGGGGTGCGGCGGTCAATGCCGCCTTCATGAACCACTTCCAGGCGACCGCACGCGCCCATTTCACGGTCCGGCGCCTGGAACGCTCCTATGGGAGCGCCGCCGTGCGCGCCGCCTACGAGGTCGAGAAGGCGGCCCTCGGGGTCGCTTGATCCGCCCGCGGGAAATCCGCACAGACTCGTATCGTCTGCTTCGGACGACGGCACGGAGGCGGCCCTGATCGGCAACGGCGAGATGGTGGCCCGGCTGGCGCTGGCGGCGCTGTTCGGCAGCGTGATCGGCCTGGAACGCGAGCGCCTGCTCTGGGCGGCAGGCCTGCGGACCCACATGCTGGTCTGCGTCGGCTCCTGCCTGATCATGCTGGTATCCGCCTTCGGATTCTCCGACGTGCTGGGCACCGATCACGTCGTGCTCGACCCTTCCCGCATCGGCGCGCAAGTGGTCTCCGGCATCGGCTTCCTGGGCGCCGGGACGATCCTGCTGCGCGGCGAGGTGGTGAAGGGTCTCACCACGGCGGCGAGCCTGTGGGGCGTAGCGGCGATCGGGCTGGCGATCGGCAGCGGCCTCTACGTGCCGGCCCTGGCCGCGACGGGGCTGATCGTCGGCATCCTGGCCGGCGTGAAGCCGTTCGAGGAGCGCTGGCGCGATCGGATGCGGGCTCAGACCCTGCGATTGACCGTCCGCAGGGGCGCGATGTCCATCGACACGCTGCAGGCCGCCACCGGCGAGCGCGCCTCGCGGGTGCAGAGCTTCACGGTCCGCCCCGGCACCGATCCGGACCACGACGAGGTCGCCGTCACCTTCGTTCGCCTGTCCAGAACGAGCGTCGCGGCCATTGCGGCGAAGCTGCGCGCGATGCCGGACGTCGTCACGGTGGAGGAGGGGGCGGAGTAGGCCGCGGCCGGCTCACGCCGCTCCGACACCCTCACCGTCGAGGAACAGGCGATAGGCCGGATTCTCGGTCTCGTCGGTGGCCGGGTAGCCGAGGGCCTCGATCACCGAATCGAATCGGGCGCAATCAGCCGGCGGCACCGCGATGCCGGCCAGAACCCGGCCGTAATCGGCGCCGTGATTGCGATAGTGGAACAGCGTGATGTCGAAGTCCGGACCGAGCGCCTCGAGGAACTTCATCAGCGCGCCCGGCCGCTCCGGGAACTGGAAGCGGAACAGCCGCTCGTGCGCCACGCCCACGGCTCGGCCGCCGACCATGTAGCGGACATGCACCTTGGCCATCTCGTTGTCGCTCATGTCGAGGACGCGGTAGCCCGCCTCGCGCAGGGAGGCGATCAGCCCCTGCTTCTCGCGCTTGCCGCCGGCGACGTTGATGCCGACGAAGATCTGCGCCTCGGAGCCCGGCGCGTGCCGGTAGTTGAACTCGGTGACGGCCCGCGGTCCGAGGGCCTGGATGAAGGACCGGTAGGCGCCCGGCCGCTCCGGGATGGTGACGCCGAGCAGGACCTCGCGCTGCTCGCCGATCTCGGCGCGTTCGGCGATGTGCCGCAGGCGATCGAAGTTCAGGTTCGCCCCCGACGAGATGGCGACCAGGGTGCCGTCGCCACCCTCGCGCTCGGCATAGACCTTGGCGCCCGCCAGGCTCAGCGCGCCGGAGGGCTCCGAGATCGCGCGGGTGTCGTCGAAGATGTCCTTGACCGCCGCGCACATGGCGTCGGTGTCGACGGTGATGACCCCGTCGAGATGCTCGCGGCAGAGCCGGAACGTCTCCTCGCCGGCTTGGCGTACGGCGACGCCGTCGGCGAACAGGCCGACCGTGGGCAGGCTGACCCGGGTGTCGGCGGCGAGGGCGGCGGCCATGCAGGCGGCATCCTCCGGCTCGACGCCGATCACCTTGGTGCCGGGCCGCAGGTACTTCACGAAGGTGGCGATCCCGGCGGCGAGCCCGCCCCCGCCCACCGGCACGAAGATCGCCTCGATCGGCCCGGTATGCTGCTGCAGGATCTCCTTGCCGATCGTCCCCTGGCCGGCGATCACGTCCGGATCGTCGAACGGGTGCAGGAAGGTCAGGCCCTGCTCGGCCTCCAGGATCTTCGCCTGGGCGAGCGCCTCGTCGAAGGCGTCCCCGTGCAGCACGACCTCGGCCCCCCGCGCCCGGCAGGCCTCGACCTTGATCGACGGGGTGGTGCGCGGCATCACGATGACGGCCCGCGCGCCGAGCTTGGCGGCGGCGAGCGCCACGCCCTGCGCGTGGTTGCCGGCGGACGCGCAGACGACGCCGCGGGCGATCTGCTCGGGGCTCAGGCCCGACATCTTGTTGTAGGCGCCGCGCAGTTTGAACGAGAAGACCGGCTGCAGGTCCTCACGCTTCAGGAGGACCGGCCGCCCGAGGCGCTGCGTCAGGCGCGGCATCGGATCGAGGGGGCTCTCGATCGCCACGTCGTAGACGCGGGCGGTGAGGATCTTGCGGATGTAGTCCGTCACGGTGTTGGGTCTCGGCCGATGCGCGGGGCTATGCCGGGCAGATAGACCCTCCAGCCCGCGGATGCGAGCGCGCCCCGAGCGATGCAGGTCAGCCCAGCCGGTCGACCAGGGCCGCCACCCAGACCAGCAGCGCCGCCATCTGCGCCATGAAGGTGCCGGCGGAGGCGAGGTCCTTTACGGTGCCGATCATCGGATGGTGGCCCGGATGGACATGGTCGCAGAGCTTCTCGACGGCGGTGTTGAGAAACTCGGCGGCCAGCATCAGCAGCAGGCTGACCATCAGGGCGATGCGCACCCACAGCGTCCCGCTCAGGACCAGGGCGACCGGCACGCCTACGGCCAGGAGCATCAGCTCCTGCCGCACGGCCCGCTCGGTGCGGGCGCCGTGGCGCAGGCCGCGCCAGGAATTGAGGAAGGCCAGGACCAGGGCGTTCATCGGACGGCCGTCTCCGGCACCGACCGGCTGATCCACTTGGCGAGCAGCGGGCCGGTGAGCAGCACCACGAACAGGCGCAGGGTCTGGACCGCCAGCACGAAGGAGACGTCGGCCTTCGAGCCGACGGCGATGATCGCCACGGAATCGAGGCCCCCGGGGCTGGTGGCGAGGACGGCGGTCAGGAGGTCGATCGGCAGGAGCAGGGTCAGCCCCCAGCCCCACGCCGCGCACAGGGCGATGACCGAGAAGGTCGCCACCAGGATACCGGGCAGGGCCGTGACCGTCAGGCGCAGGGTCTCCCGGGTGAAGCGCAGGCCCACGTAGATGCCGATGCAGGCATAGGCGAGCTCAAGGATCGGCACCGGCAGCGCCATGCGGACGAGCCCGGTCGCGTGGAGGAGGCTGCCGAGCACCATCGGCCCGACCTGCGCGCCGGCCGGCACCCGCAGGGCGAGCGCCGCACCCGCGCCCACGACGGCGACCGCGAGGGTCGCCAGCAGGGCGAGCGGGCCGGTGACCTCGCCGGCCCCGGCGGCGGCCCCCGGCACCGGCGTCTCCATCAGGAACCGGGCGGCCAGCGAGGCCGAGAACACCACGGCCGCGACGCGGACGTACTGCATGAACGCCACGAGGCGCGGGTCGGCGCCGAAATCCTCCGCCATGGCCACCATGGCGGAGGCGCCGCCGGGGGACGACCCCCAGGCCGCGGTGGTCCCCGGGAGCACGCGCAGCCGGGTGAGGATCCAGCCGACGAGGCCGCTGACCGCGACGGTCACCAGCACCACCGCGACGATGAGCGGGCCGTCCTCCAGCAGGGTCTGGGCGATCTGCCCGGTGACGGCGTGCGCCACGAGGCAGCCGATCGCCGCCTGCGAGGCCTGGAAGGCGGACCGCGGCACGCGCAGGCGCGAGCCGCCGACCCCGAAGGCGATGGCCGCGATCATCGGCCCCAGCAGCAATGCGGCCGGGAACTGCGCGCGCATCAGTCCGTAGGAGAGGACCGCGGACGCGGCAGCGAGGGCGGCCCAGAGGCCGAAGGTGCGGAGAGGGGGCAAGGCGACCGATCGGGGCGTGGCCCGCTTCAGCCGGCAGGCGTCAGGCGCGCGCTATACCGCAATATTGGCCCTGTCACGGCAGCGTTTCGACACGGCCGCCCCGCGCAAACGTCAGGGCTCGCGGGTCAGGGCGGCGAAGGCGGTGTCGAGGCGTGCCCTTGCATTGGCCAGACCCTTGCGGCGGCCGTCGAGCCAGGCCCGGTCGGCCTCCAGCCGGTCGCGGGCGCCGGCCAGCATCCGCCGGACCTCCGCGGGTTGCGGGCCGCCGAGTCCCTTGGCGGCGTCGATCATGCCCCGGGCCGACAAAGCCGCCCGAAGTCGGCCCTCATCGATGGGCAGCTCCGGTGTCAGCCCCGATCCGGCGGCCGCCTCTGCATAGATCCGCCGCACCTCCGGGAAGGGCAGGTCGGCCGGGCGCAGGTCGTGGCTGCGGCCGTAGCTCACCAGTTCGGACGCAAAGTAGTGACCGAGCCGGAACGGCACGTCCGCCTCGCGCTGGAGCGTGTCGGCGAGTTCGGTGGTGGTGGCGTAATCCGCCGCGACCTCGTCGGCGGCGCGCGCCCGGTCGACCACCAGCCCGTCGAGGACGCGGGTCCAACGCCGGCACATCTCGGCGGCCTCGGCCAGGGTATGCCCCGGGGGCTCGGCCTGGTTGCGCTTGTAGTCCGGCATCCCGGAATCGACGTTGTGCGCCATGATCGCGAAGGCCTGTGCGGCCCCGACGACGTCGCTGGCCTTCATGCGCAGACCGTAGAGCGCCACCGGATTGCGCTTCTGCGGCATGATGCTGCTCGGCCCCGTCAACGCCCCCTCGCGCAGCAGGATCCACGGCCGGGTCTCATGATACTGCGCGTAGAGGTCCTGCGCGAAGCTGCCGGCCGTGGTGGCGAGATTGGCCGCGAGCCCGGTCAGCTCAAGCCCCATATCCATCGGCGCGAGCTGTCCGGCATCGTAGCTGTTCTCCACCGGCGCATCGAAGCCGAGCAGGGCCGCTAGCCGGTTGCGGTCCACCGGGAAGCTCGACGTCCCGAGGGCGGCCGCGCCCAGGGGCGACTGGTTCAGTCTTGCCCAGGTCTCACGCAGGCGGTCCGAATCCCGGGCGAGCACGGCCGCGTAGCCCAGATACAGATGGCCGAGCGTCGTCGGCTGGGCCTGGACCCCGTTGGTATAGGCCGGGACGATCGTATCGGCCTCGCGCTCGGCCACCGCCAGCAGGGCGGCGCGGGTCTCGGCCAGGGTCTTGGCGAGGGTGAGGAGGCGGTCGCGCTGGTCGAGCTTCAGCACCGTCGGGATGATGTCCTGGCGGCTGCGCCCCGCATGCATCCGGGTGGCGTCGGGGCCGGCGACGGCGGTGATCAGCGGTTCGATCCGGAGGTAGTCGTCCGGCCGGTCGGCCCCCGGCTTCGCCGCGTCGGCGGCGACCTGATCGAGGGCGCGGGCAATGGTGGCCGCCAGAGCGCGCGGGACGATGCCGGTTTCCACCGTCATCACCAGGGAGGCGCGGTTGATCTCATCGATCCGGGCGAAGCTGTCCTTCGGCTCGGCGTGGGCTCCAGCGGGGACCAGCAGCGCCAGCACGGCCCAGACCCTCATGCGCCGCATCGGCCCGCTCCCCGTTTTCCGCCCGATCCTGATGGACCCGCCTGATAGACCTGCAAGGCCCGCCATCCTATTCACGACCGCGCGGAGTGGGGGCCTCGGATGGGGCCGTCTCGCGGTCACGACAGGCCGCCGTCCCCGGGGGGGCGTGCGCCCGGAAGAAGCCGGCGAGGTTCATAAGCCCCGCGGCCCGCGGGTCGCTCGCTCGCCAGACCAGGGCGATGGTGCGTCCCGGTCCGTCGACAGCGAAGGCACGGGTCACCGTCAGGCCGCTGGGATCGGGGTGGACAGGCACCGCGAGGGCCGGCAGCAGCGTGTAGCCGGCGCCCGCGGCCACCATCGAGCGGAGCGTCTCCAGGCTCGTGGCGTGGCGGCCGGCCGAGGTCCCGGCGCCGCAGGCCGCGATCGTCTGGTCGCGCAGGCAGTTGCCCTCGTCGAGGAGCAGCAGGTCCGGACCGCCGATCTCGGTCGCCGACAGGGCACCGCCCCGGGCGAGGGCATGCTCCGCCGGGCAGGCGAGCCAGAACGGCTCGACGAACAGCGGCGCGACCGTCAGCCCCTGAGGCGCCACCGGCAGCGACACGAGCGCCGCGTCGATGCGCCCGTCGCGCAGACCCTCGACGATCTCGGTGGTCCGCGACTCCGCCAGTGAGAGCATCAGCAACGGATACTGCTCGCGGAGCGGCCGCAGCACCAACGGGAAGAAATACGGCCCGAGCGTCTGGATCGCGGCGAGGACGAGCCGCCCGGTCAGCGGCGAGCCGCGGCCCTCGCTGGCGAGCGCCAGGAGACGCTGCGCCTCTGCCAGGACCACGCGCGCCTGACGGATTATTCCTTGCCCGGCCTCGGTCAGGAGGATCCTGCGGTTCGAGCGTTCGAACAAAGACAGGCCGAGTGCGGTTTCTAATTTGCGGATCTGCACGCTCAGCGTCGGCTGGCTGACGTTGCAGCGCTCGGCGGCCCGGCCGAAATGCCCTTCGTCGGCGACCGCGACGACGTATTCGAGATCACGCAGGGAGAGGCCCGCCAGGTTCATAGGCTCTGCCTATCAGAACCTTTGTGACGATGCATTTGCCACGGGGTCATGCCGGGGTCATAACCCCCGACCAGAACGGTTCCAGGTTGGCCGCGATGTCGGTCGACAGCCTTCGCAGCACGGAGAGACGGTACGCATGAGCGATCAACGCCCGATCCTGACCACCCGCCAGGGCCATCCGGTCCGCGACAACCAGAGCACCCGCACGGTCGGTGAGCGCGGGCCTGCGACGCTTGAGAACTACCAGTTCATCGAGAAGATCACCCACTTCGACCGCGAGCGCATCCCCGAGCGGGTCGTCCACGCCCGCGGCGCCGGTGCCCACGGCTGGTTCGAGGCCTACGGCAAGATCGGCGACGAGCCGGCCTCCAAGTACACCCGCGCCCGCGTGCTCAACGAGACCGGCGTCAAGACGCCGATGTTCGTGCGCTTCTCGACCGTGGCCGGCGCCAAGGAAAGCCCGGAGACCGAGCGCGACCCGCGCGGCTTCGCGGTCAAGTTCAAGACCGTCGACGGCAACTGGGACCTCGTGGGCAACAACCTCAAGGTCTTCTTCATCCGCGACGCGATCAAGTTCCCCGACATGATCCACGCGTTCAAGCCGGATCCGGTGACCAACCGCCAGGAGGCGTGGCGCTTCTTCGACTTCGTGGCGCAGCACCCCGAGTCGATCCACATGGTGACGCACCTGAAGTCGCCCTGGGGCATCCCGGCCAATTACCGCGAGATGGAAGGCTCGGGCGTCAACACCTACAAGCTGGTCAACGACCAGGGCGAGGCGGTGCTGTGCAAGTTCCACTGGATCCCGAAGCAGGGTGTCCGGAACCTGACGTCTCAACAGGCCTCCGAGATCCAGGCCAAGGATGTCGGCCACGCGACCCGCGACCTGTACGACAACATCAAGGCCGGCAATTTCCCCGAATGGGAGTTCGCCGTGCAGATCATGCCGGACGGCCCGAACGACCCCCTGTCGTTCGACCCGCTGGACGACACGAAGCTATGGCCGGTGGACCAGTTCCCGCTGCTGCCCTGCGGCCGGATGGTGCTCGACCGCGTGCCGGACAACTTCTTCGCCGAGGTCGAGCAGTCGGCCTTCGGCACCGGCGTTCTGGTCGACGGCATCGACTTCTCGGACGACAAGATGCTGCAGGGCCGGACGCTGTCCTACTCGGACACCCAGCGCTACCGCGTCGGCGCCAACTACCTGCAGCTGCCGATCAACGCGCCGCAGCCCGGCGTGCGGGTCTACTCGAACCAGCGCGACGGTCAGATGGCCTACACGGTCGACGGCACAGGCCCGAACAAGCACATCAACTACGAGCCCTCCACCCTGGCCGAGGGCCTGCGCGAGGCTCCGAAGCCCACGAAGGACTATCACCAGCCGGTCCAGGGCAATCTCGGCCGCTACCAGACCTCGCGCACCGAGGACGACTACACCCAGGCGGGCGTGCGCTACCGGTCGTTCCAGGATTGGGAACGCGACGACTTGATCGCCAACCTCGTGGGCGACATGAAGCAGTGCCCGGAGCCGATCCAGTTGCGGATGGTCTGGCACTTCTGGCACGCCGACGAGGATTACGGCCGCCGTGTCGCCGAGGGCGCCGGGATCGACCTGGAGAAGGCCAAGGCCCTGCCGCCGCTGCCGGGCCGCGCCGCCCCGGGCCAGCGCCTGCAGTCCGAGACCTACACGGACGGCGCGCAGGCCCACCGGGTCGCCGCCGAGTAAGCCGCGCGGTCCCGACGACGATCGATGCCCCGCGCGGTCTCGCGACCGCGCGGGGTTCTTGTTTGAACATTCGGCGGGGGCGGCGATGACGCGTGTCGTGCACCGGGGGCTCGACCCGAACGCCGTCATCGGCGGCATGCAGATCTCGTATCTGGCCCGCAGCGACGAGACCGCCGACGGCCTGGGCATCTACCGGGTCGCGATGGATCCGCGGACACCCGGTGCCGGACTGCACCGCCACGCGCGGCTGACCGAGACCTTCTCGGTCGAAGCGGGCCGGCTCGCCCTCCGGGTCGCGGACGCCGACCACGACCTCGGGCCGGGCGACTTCGCGCTGATCCCGCCCGGCATCGCCCACGCCTTCGCCAATCGCGGCGACCAGCCGCTCCGCTTCACCCTGAGCTTCGCGCCGGCGCTCGGCCGCGAGGGTTTCTTCGAGGGACTGGCACGGCTGGCCGCGGAGGGCCGGCTCGCCGATCAGGCCGCGACGACCGACCTGATGGCGCGCTACGACCAGGAGCCGCTGGCCGGGTTCACGGGCTGGAGCGAGGTCAGCGGCTGAGCCGCTGCGCCCCGCGTCTCGGGCTCGGCCACGCTGACCTTGCGGTCCCGGCCGGCGGCGAGGCCGATGAGGATCGCGGCCATGGCAACGCTCACGAACAGAGCTCCCGGCACACCCCAGCCGCCCGTGGACTCGTGGGCGAGACCGAAGGCCAGCGGCCCCAGACAGGCACCCGTGTAGCCGATGCCCTGCGCCATGGCCGAGAGCCCAGCGGCGCTCGCCGCGTCGGCGGCACGGAGGACGATCAGGGTGAGCCCGAGGCCAAAGCAGCCGCCGATGCCGAAGCCCAGCGCGCCGGCGGCCGGGATTCGCAGGGAATCCGCTCCGAAGGCGAGGACCAGGAAGGCCGCAGCGGTGAGTCCCGGGATCGCGACGATCCAAGCCCGCTGATTCCGCGCACGGGCGGCCAGCGTGGCCGTCAGCAGCGCCCCGGGGGCCTGGACCAGCGTCGTGAGTGAGGCATAGAGGCCGGCATCGAGAGGAGAGAGGCCGCGTCCCTGCAGCAGCAGGGGCAGCCAGCCGAACAGGATGTAGGCGAGGGACGACTGCAACCCCATGAAGCCCGTCACCCACCACGCCAGCGGGCTGCGCAGCAGCCGACCGATCGAAGGGGCTTTCGTCGAAGCAGACCTGCGGGCGAAGGGGATCCACAGGAAGGCGGCGGCCAGCGCCGGCAGCGACCAGATCGCCAGCGCGGACGGCCAGCCGCCCGCGAGGGCGTGCTCCACCGGGACCGCCGCACCGGCCCCGGCCGCCGCGCCGAGGCAGAGGGTCATCGTGTAGAGACCGGTCATCAGACCGCCGTTCCCGGCGAAATCGCGCTTGACCAGGGCGGGCAGGAGGACGTTGTCGAGGCCGATCCCGATGGCGGCGAGCGCCGTGCCGGCGAAGAGCGGCACGAGGCCGCCGAGGCCGCGGAGCGTCAGGCCGGCCACCAGGATCGTCGAGCCGGCGAGCACGGCGAGATCGGGTCCGATCCGCCGGATCAGCGGTGCGGCCAGCGCGCAGGCGATGCCGAGGAACAGGACCGGCAGGGTCGTCAGGATCGCAGCCCCGCCTGCCCCGAGCCCGGTCTCGTCCCGGATGGTCGCCAGGAGGGGGCCGACCGTGCTGAGCGCCGGCCGCAGGTTGAACGCGACCAGCATCAGCGCGAGGCCGAGCAGGAGACGGTTCGCGGTAGCGGGCTCCGACCTCACGGCCGCCGCCGTGCGACGACGGCCCCGCCGAGGCAGACGGCGAGCATCAGCGCGAAGGCGGCATCGCCGAACTGGCCGTAGAGCGTGCCGCCGACGATGCGGGCGGGCAGGTCCGCGTCCAGCCAGGTCTCCTCGTCGAGCGCCGTGTGGGCGACGATGCGGCCATGCGGGTCGATCACCGCGGAGATCCCGGTATTGGCATCGCGCACGAGCGGCAGACCCTCCTCGACGGCGCGCAGGCGCGCCTGGGCCAGATGCTGGCGCGGGCCAGGCGTGTCGCCGAACCACGCGTCGTTGGTGACGTTCAGGATCAGCCCAGGCGGCTGCGGCGACGGCGCGGCAACCCCGGCGGGCAGGATCGCGCCCGGGAAGATCGCCTCGTAGCAGATCGTGGCCGCCACCGGAGGCAGGCCCGGAACCGTCAGGATCCGCTGCCCGGCGCGCGACCCGGCCGAGAAGCCGCCCGGGATGGCCACGAACTGGCGCAGGCCGAGCGTCCGCAGGGCGGCGTCGAGGGGCGCCGGCAGGTACTCGCCGAACGGGACGAGGTGGACCTTGTCGTAGCTGTCGGAGATCCGGCCGTCGGCCCCGATCACCATCACGGCGTTGTAGTAGCGCAGGCGCTCACCCGGCAGGGGCTCCTCGGCGCGGGCCGCACCGGTGATCAGCGCCTGCCCGGTCTTCAGGCCCGCCGCCACCTTGGCCAGCGCGTCGGGATCGCGCTGGATCAGGAACGGGAAGGCGGATTCCGGCCAGACGATGTGGGTCGGCTCGGGGGCGCCGGCCTCGGTCGGGCGCTGGCTCAGCTCGATGTAGCGGTCGACGATGTCAGCCCGGTTCTCCGGCCGGAATTTGGCGTCCTGCGGAAGGTTGGGCTGCACGAGGCGCAACCGGACCCCGGCCACGACCGGATCGGGCGAGCCGAGCCGGGCGGCGCCGTAGAGGGCCATGCCGACCAGCACGATCACGGCGGCGGCGCTCGGTCCGAACCGAGCACGCGGACGCGACCCGGTGGCAAGCGTCGCGGGGGCCGCGCAGACGAGCACAGCCAGGATGGTGAGGCCGTAGAGACCGATCACGGCAGCCCACTGCATCAGCCAGAGGTTCTGCGCCAGGGCCATCCCGAGGGTGTTCCAGGGAAAGCCGGTGAACAGGTGGCCGCGCAGCCATTCGGCACCCCCGAGCCCGAAGGCGAGGGCCGCGATGCGTGCCGGACCGCGCCCCCACAACAGACCCGCCGCCCCGAACCCCGCGCCGTAGAACAGGCCCAGCGCGAAGGGCAGTCCGACGACGCCAAGGGGCAAAGCCCAGAGGAACTCATCGGCCTCGACGAGGAAGGCCTGGCCCAGCCACCACAGGCTGGCGGTGAGATAGCCGAAGCCCCAGGCCCAGCCGATCAGGAAGCAGGGCCGGAACCGGCCCAGCGTCGTCCGCCCGGAGACGGCCCCGTCCTGGAGCCAGACCGCGACCGTCAAGGACAGGGCCAGGGCCGGCAGGATCCCGTAGGGCGGCATGGCCAGCGCCCCGAGCACGCCCGCGAGCCACGCCAGCCCGAGCCGGCGCCAGCCGGCCAGCCGGGCGATCGCCAGGACGGCGCGCGGCACAGGCGCCCGCTCCGGATCCGACATGGGACCCCGCATCGGGCCACGCATGGGTGCGCCGGCCGCCGCAGGCGACCGGGCGAAACCATCCGCCAGGCCCGTCACGAAGCGACCGTCACGGGTGCGGCGTCTCGGCGATCGGGGTGCTCGATGGCGGGGGCAGGGCGAGCGGCACGACGGTCCCGATCCGCGCCGCGCCCTTGTGGAACCGCAGCCGCTTCAGGCGGCGCGGATCGGCGTCGAGCACCTCGAACTCGAGGTCGCCCGGGCCGGCGATCAGCTCGCCCCGCGACGGCACGCGGCCCGCCAGCGTCACGATCATGCCGCCCAGCGTGTCGATCTCCTCGGCCATCTCGCCCACGGCCGCTACGAGGTCGACGCCCGTCACCTCCGAGACCTCCGCCAGCGGCGTGCGCGCATCGGCCACGAACACCTCGCCTTCGCCCTCGACACGTTGGACATACTTGTCCTCGGCGACGTCGTGCTCGTCCTCGATGTCGCCGACCACGACCTCGATAAGGTCCTCGATCGAGATCAGCCCGTCGGTACCGCCATACTCGTCGATGACCAGCGCCATGTGGGTGCGGGTCGCCTGCATCCGCACCAGCAGGTCGATCGCCGGCATGGAGGGGGGCACGAACAGGACCGGCCGCTGGATGCGCGCCGCTGCCAGCGTCGTCGTCAGGTCGACCTTGCCGAGGTCCAGCCCGCGCGGCAGGCGCACCGCGGGCCGACGCGGCCGCGGCGTGGGGGACGCCTCCGCCGCGCCCTCGGCCACCGTGTCCGCGGGCTTCACGACGGTGGGTGCGCTGCGCCGCGTCGGCTCGGCCTTGGCGGCGATGTGATCGACGAGGTCGCGGATGTGGACCATGCCGCGGGGATCGTCGAGGGTCTCGCCGTAGACCGGCAGCCGGGAATGTCCCGCCGTGCGGAACAGCTTGAGCAACTCGCCGAGGCTCGTGTCGTTCGACACGGCGACGATGTCGGCCCGGGGAACCATCACGTCGTCGACGCGCACCTTGTGCAGGCCGAGGACGTTCTTGAGCATGATGCGCTCGAGCGGGGTGAGGCCGCTCTCGCCGGCATCCGGCTCGGCCAGTGCTTCCTCAAGGCCCTCGCGCAGGGAATCGCGCGGCTTGAGATGGAGCGCCTGGAGCAGGCGGTCGTACCAGGGCTCCCGGTTCTGGGACTCGCCCTCGTTGGAACTGGGCGCGGCCAGGGCCGCGCCGCGACTTCGATCGTTGCTCATGTCTCTCGGGTCTGGGGTCGCTCGGTTGTCGCGCGCTCAGGCATAAGGGTCCGGAATGCCCAGCGTCGCGAGCGCCGCGACCTCGAGGGCTTCCATGGCATCGGCCTCGGCCTCGCCGATCTCGTGGTCCTGACCGAGACAATGCAGGGTGCCATGAACGAGAAGGTGGGCGAGGTGATTCTGGAGCGGCTTCGACTGCTCGGTACTCTCGCGCACCAGGGTCTCGTAAGCAAGGACCACGTCGCCCAGCGGCGTCGCGGCCCCGGCATGCCGGGGCTGCGGGGCGGCCGGGAAGGACAGGACGTTGGTCGGTTTGTCCTGTCCGCGCCACGTCCGGTTGAGGTCCTGAACCGCGGTATCGTCCGTCAACAGGACACTGACCTCGATAGGGCCTTCCGGTCCCCCGGGGGCGATGGCGAGGCCGGCCTCCACGGCGCGGGTGACGAGGGCTTCGAGGTCGGGAATCGCCATTTCCCAGCGTGCATCCTCGACGGCGAGGTCGATCTCGTGGGGCATGCTCACGCCAGCGGCCGGCGCCGGGGGTTCGGATTGCGGTCGGCGTCGGCCTCGCCGTGGGCGGCGTGCTCGTAGGCGGTGACGATCCGGCGGACGAGGTCGTGGCGGACCACGTCGACGTCCTTGAACCGCACGTGCCCGATCCCCTCGACGCCCTCCAGCACGCCGACGGCCTCGACGAGGCCGGATTTCTGGCCCGGCGGCAGGTCGATCTGGCTGGGATCGCCCGTGACGATCATGCGCGATCCCTCGCCGAGCCGCGTGAGGAACATCTTCATCTGCATGGATGTGGTGTTCTGCGCCTCGTCGAGGAGCACCACCGCGTTGGTCAGGGTGCGCCCGCGCATGAAGGCCAGGGGCGCGATCTCGATCGTGCCGGTCTGCAGGCCCCGGTCGACGTGGCGCGCCTCCATGAAGTCATAGAGGGCGTCGTAGATGGGGCGCAGGTACGGATCGACCTTCTCGCGCATGTCGCCGGGCAGGAAGCCCAGCCGCTCGCCGGCCTCCACCGCCGGTCGGGACAGGATCAGCCGCTCGGCATGCCCCTGCTCCAGCAGCGACACGGCGTGGCCGACGGCGAGCCAGGTCTTGCCTGTGCCCGCAGGTCCCTCGGCGAAGACCAGCTCGTTGGTGCGCAGGAGCTTGATGTAGGCGTCCTGCGCCGGGTTGCGCGCCCGCACGGCCCCACGCTTGCGGGTTGCGATCTGCTCGAAATGCGGCTTGTCGGCCTCGACCGCGATGACCTCGGCCGGGAACAGCGTTGCCTGGGCGGTGGCCTCGCGGATCGCGCCGTCGACGTCGCCGAGGGTGAGCGTGCTGCCGCCGGTCCGCACCCGGGCGTAGAGCTTCTGGAACACCCGACGCGCGGTCTCGGCCGCGTCGGCCGGCCCCTTGATGACGAGATGGTTGCCCAGCGCCGTGGCGGTCACGTCCAGCCGGCGCTCGATATGGGCGACGTTCTGGTCGTACTGGCCGAAGACGAGACTCGCGAGGCGGTTGTCGTCGAAGGTCAGCGGCACCTCGACCGCCTCCTCCTGTCCGGCCGGGCGCGCCGGCCCGCGACCCTTCAGGGCGCCGCGCGCGCCCGCCCCGTCCGACGCGCTCAAGCCGTCATCCCCGTCATCATCCTCACGCCGCCGCGGCCTCCGCCACGAGTTCTCCGAACAGGGAGTTTGTCCCCGCCTCGGTGATCCGAACCGGAACCACGCTCCCGATATGGTGGACCGGGGCGTCGAACTGCACGGCGAGCAGGTGCGGCGTCTTGCCCGCGACCTGGCCCGGATGCCGCCCGGGCTTCTCCACCAGCACGTCGAACACCCGTCCCGCGGCCGCCCGCTGGTAGGCGTGGCGCTGGCCGTCGAGGAGCGCCTGAAGCTCGGCGAGCCGATCCGCCATCACGGCCTCCGGCACAGGATCGGTACGGTCCGCGGCCGGCGTGCCGGGGCGGGGGCTGTACTTGAACGAGAACGCGCTCTCGAAGCCGACATCGCGCACGAGCCGCAGGGTCTCGGCGAAGTCGGCGTCGGTCTCGCCGGGGAACCCGACGATGAAGTCGGAGGACAGGGCGATGTCGCCCCGGGCGGCCCGCACGCGGTCGATGAGGCGCCGGTACTGGTCGGCGGTGTGCTTCCGGTTCATGGCGGCGAGGATCCGGTCCGAGCCCGACTGCACCGGGAGGTGGAGGTAGGGCATCAGGGCCGGCACCTCGGCATGCGCCCGGACCAGCGCGTCGTCGAAGTCGTTCGGGTGGCTGGTCGTGTAGCGGATCCGCGCGATGCCGGGGATCTTCGCCACGGCGCGGACCAAGTCCGCCAGGCCGACCGGCGCGCCATCCGCGCCGTCGCCGTGATACGCGTTGACGTTCTGGCCGATGAGCGTGATCTCGCGCACGCCCCCTTCGGCGAGCGTCCCGGCCTCGGCGAGCACGGCCGCCACGGGCCGCGAGACCTCGGCGCCGCGGGTGTAGGGCACCACGCAGAAGGCGCAGAACTTGTCGCAGCCCTCCTGCACGGTGAGGAAGGCCGACGGCCCGAGGGTCCGCCGCCGGGGCAGGTGGTCGAACTTGTCCTCGACCGGGAATTCGGTGTCGACGACGCGGCGCTCCCGGGACCGGGCCAGCAGGTCGGGCAGGCGGTGGTAGCTCTGCGGGCCGACCACGACGTCGACGGCGGGCTGGCGCGCCTGGATCTCGGCGCCCTCGGCCTGGGCGACGCATCCGGCGACGACGATGCGCGTGTCTTGACCCTTCGCCGTCCGCTCGCCCTTCAGGACGCGCAGCCGTCCGAGTTCGGAATAGACCTTCTCGGCGGCCTTCTCGCGGATGTGGCAGGTGTTGAGGACCACGACATCCGCGTCCTCGACCGAGTCGGTCGCCGCGTAGCCCTCAGCGCCCAGGACGTCGGCCATGCGGGCCGCGTCGTAGGCGTTCATCTGGCAACCGTAGGATTTGACGAAAGCCTTCTTCAACGCGCGCCGTCCCGAACCAGTCCGCTTGGATCCTCGTGCCTGCCCCGCGGGGCAGGGCGGCGCGTGGCCTGTAGCACGGATCGCGCGGGCCGTCGCGGCGCCTCGAAACGCGACCGGCCGCCCGCAGGCGGCCGGTTTCCGGATGCGGCGGAGGACCCGCCGCCTCGGTCAGTGCGCGGCCGCGGCCGCGGCGGGCACGTCGATGACCATGTGCTGGAAGAACGGCACGTAGGCCTGCAGCATCACGAACAGGCCGACCAGGCAGGCGAGCGCGATCGAGTGCCAGAACACGAAGCGCAGGATCTTGCCTTCCTGGCCGAAATAGCCGGTGGCCGTGGAGGCGACGACGATCGACTGGGCGTCGATCATCTTGCCCATCACGCCGCCCGACGAGTTCGCCGCCGCCATCAGCACGCCCGGCAGGCCGAGCTGCTCGGAGGTGATCCGCTGCAGGCCGCCGAACAGGACGTTCGAGGCCGTGTCCGACCCCGTGAGCGCCACGCCGAGCCAGCCGAGCAGCGTCCCGAAGAACGGGTACAGGATGCCGGTGCCCGCGAAGGCGAGGCCGAGGGTGGCGTCGACGCCCGCGTAGCGGGTGAGGACGCCGAGGGCGAGCATCGCCGAGATGGTGATCAGCGAGTAGCGCAGCGCCCAGATGGTCTCGACATACGCCGTGACGAGGCGCAGCGGCGAGAACCGCATGATCAGGCCGGAGATGATCGCGGCGATCAGCACGCCCGTGCCGGTGTAGGACATGTAGGTGAACAGGAAGACCGCGCCCTCGGGGGCGGGCTTGGCCACCACCGGCGGCACCTTCATGATCACGTTGTGCAGGCCCGGCACCTCGTACTTCCAGGTGAAGAGCGGGTTGACGATGCCCTTGAACCAGCCGGTTCCCCAGATCGCCACCACGATCGAGAGGATGATCCACGGCACCCAGGCCATCAGGATCTCGCCCTGCGAGGCGGTGCGGGCACCGGTATGGACCGGAGGCGTGCCGGGCACGCCGGCGCCGAGCGCCACCGGACGGGGTCCGGCCACGGCGAGCGACGGATCGTGGCCGCGCAGGGCCGGCGAGGTCCAGATCTCGCCGGGCTGCCAGACCTTCAGGAACAGGACCAGGGCCAGCATCGAGGCGAGCGAGGCGCCGATATCGACGATCCACGGGTTCACGTAGTTCGAGATCAGGAACTGCGCGACCGCGAAGGTGGCGCCGCAGACCAGGATCGGCGGCCACACCCGGATCATGCCTCGGAAGCCCGCGAACACCCAGATCAGCCAGAACGGCACGATTAGGGAGAACAGCGGCAGCTGCCGGCCGATCATGGCGCCGAGGATCTCCGGCGGGTAGCCGGTCACCGAGGCGAGGCCCTGGATCGGCGCGCCGAGCGCCCCGAAGGCCACGGGCGCGGTGTTGGCGATCAGCGACAGGCCCGAGGCGGCCAGCGGCGAGAAGCCCAGGCCGATCAGGATCGCGCCGGTGACGGCCACCGGCGTGCCGAAGCCGCCCGCACCCTCGAAGAAGGCGCCGAACGCAAAGGCCACGAGCAGGAGTTGCAGGCGCCGGTCGGCCGTGATGCCGGCAACCGATTGCTGCAGGATCGCGAACCAGCCCTTCTCCACCGTCAGACGGTAGAGGAAGATGACGTTGAGGATGATCCAGCCGATCGGGAAGAAGCCCGTGACCATCCCGAGGATCGCCGCCCGGGTCGCGAGCCCGGTCGGCATGCCGAAGCCGACGATGGCGACCAGCAGGGCGAGGCCGAGGGCGATGACGGCCGCGATATGGGCCTTCACGCGCCCGCTGGCGATCATGGCGAGCAGTGCGATGACCGGCACTGAAGCAGCGATCGTCGAGAGCCAAGCGCTCCCGAACGGATCGTAAACCTGATTCCAGGTTTGCAACGGGCGTCCTCCGAATGGTCCCGCCTGATGCGGGTTTCGGCCTAGCTAGCAGAGCAGTTCCGCCCGCTCAATGTGTTGCATCATGTATTCCCAGGCCCGTTGCACGGCCGGGCGAGGCCGTGATCGGACCCGAACCTGCGCCCGCGCCGGATCTTCGTCGGAGGGCATCGGGAGCGCGGAACGGTGGCGAGACCGACCTCCACGACGGGATATGGGCGCCCCGAGTAACCCGTACGCACCGGCGTCGAAACAGCGAGCGTGCCGCACATCGCGGCGTCTGCTGAGGAGCAACCCCATGCGCAACCTGTTTCGCCTCGTCTCTGCCGCTCTCCTGACCGGCGCGATCGCCGCCAGCCCGGCCCTGGCCGCCGAGCAGATGGCCAAGGAGCCGATGGCCAAGGACCACATGGCCAAGGAGCCGATGGCCAAGGACAGCATGGCGAAGGACCACATGGCCAAAGACAGCATGGCGAAGGACCACATGGCCAAAGACAGCATGGCCAAGGACGGCATGGCCAAGAAATCCGCGACTCCGGATGCGATGCGGAAGACGGATCCGATGGCGAAATAAGCGTCGCGGACCGGTCAGGCCGGCGCGGCCTCGGGTTCGCGCAGGCCGCGCCCGGCGGGAGTCGGGCGCGGGTTCGGTGCAGCGCCGCCGCGCCCCGCGACCGGGCTCTGCAGCGCAGCGCGGACCTCCGCCTCCGCGGCGGCCGTCGCCGCCTTCCGGTCGGTCGTCGCCTCGAAGGCGATCGGGGCACCCCAGACCACGTGCACGTCGACCGGTCCGCCCCGGATGAAGTCGGCGACATGCGGCGCCAGTTCCATATCGCCGTACCAAGCGATCTCGGCGCGTTCGGCACGCGTCACCGGCAGGCCGTTGCGTCGGGGATAGGCGATCGCCAAGGGCTGAAGGCGCACCCGCCCGCGTCCCGCCTCCGCCTGAAGGGCCGCCCGGGCCGCGCCGACCAGGGAGGAGCGGAACGGCAACAGGCGGGTGCCGTCGCCGGTCGTGCCCTCAGCGAACAGCACCACGAGTTCGCCCTCGGCCAAGCGATGCCCGACCACGGTGCTGACCGTGGCGGTCGCGCCGCGCCGCTGCCGGTCGATGTAGATCGTGCGTTGAAGTCCCGCGAGCGTGCTGACTCCAGGCCAACCGGCGATCTCGGACTTCGCCACGAAAGAGAGCGGGCGCAGCGAGCCGATCACGCTGATGTCGAGCCAGGAGACGTGATTGGCCAGCACCAGGGCCGCCTCACCGGGCTCCGGAGGCGTGCCGCTCTCCGTCACCCGGATCGAGAAGAGGCGAAGGAAGGCACGGTGGAACAGGATCGGCGCCAACGTCGCGCGGCGCCCCAGGAACCGGAGTGCGACCCAGTGCGGCGGCCCGAGCACCGCGAGGGCGAAGGCCAGGGCCGCCATGCGCCATGCGATGCCGAGGCGGCTCACGGCGTCACAGATCGGCGCTCATCGTCAGCGCGGTGGCCCGGCTGCCGTCGGCCTTGAGATAATAGCCCGTCCGCGAGCCCACCTGACGGAATCCGTGACGAGCGTAGAGCCGGAGGGCGGGAGCGTTGCCCTCGTCGACCTCCAGGTGCACGCGCGCGACACCGGCCAGAGCCAGGCTCGACAGATGCTCGCGGAGCAGCTTGCGGCTGTGGCCGCCCCCGCGCAGGGCCGGGGCCAGCACCACCGTCAGGATCTCGGCCTCGTCGGCCGCCCGGCGCGACAGCACGAAGCCCTGGAGCGTGCCTGCGCGCCACAGGGCGTGCGCCTGGGTCGAGCGCTCGCAGAGCATGCGCTCGAACTCGTGCGCATCCCAGGGGCGCGCGAAAGCCGTCGCGTGCAGGCGGGCGAGGGCAGGGGCCTGCGAGGCGTCGCGGAGCGGAGCGACATACGGCTCCGGGGTCAGCGCGTCCCACCACGCGAACCACCAGTCGAACGGCCAGAACGGCAACGGACGCGTCATCGGCGTGCGATCCGCGCGTGGTCCTGCGGCCGGGCATCCGGGCCGCGCAGGTAGAGGGGACGCGGCAGCGCCTGCACCGGATCGGCCACCAGCCCGAGGGAGGCGACCGACGCGATATCGGGACCCGCCACACCGGCAACGCGGGCCTCGACGCCGCGCTCGGCCAGCGCAGCCGCCAGCAAGGGCGCACCGGAGCCGATGAGTACGACGGGGCCGGGACCCAGCCGCTCCGCGGCCGCATCGACCGCGATATGGACCGGGGCGAGGCCGTCACCCGGACCCAGGGCCTGAACGTAGACGGCCCCGTGCCGGGCATCGATCACCGCCGCGATCGTCGCGTCGACGGTCTCGGCCAGCAACGGCGCGAGCAGCGCCGAGAGGGTACCGACGCCGACGACCGGCTTGCCGGTGGAGAGGCCGATGGCCCGGGCCGCCGACAGGCCGACCCGCAACCCGGTATAGCTCCCGGGCCCGACGGTGACGGCGACGCGGTCGATCGCCTCGAAGCCGCCCTCGACCCGTGCGATGACCCGCTCGATCAGCGGCAGCAGGGATTCGGCATGGCCGCGCGCCATCGGCAGCGATTCGGTGGAGAGCGGCGCCTCGGCATCCTCCGTCGCGACGCAGGCGGCGCAGGTGTCCAGCGCTGTGTCGATGGCCAGGATACGCACGCCCACTCCCGCAAGCCGGTCCGGGCCGGCCGTTGCCTGCGCGCCCGAAGGACGCGGAGAACCTCTAGCGTTAGAGCAAAACCGGCGCTTCGTCAGCGGCGCGGCGGCCGGGGCGGGCGCATCGGTCGTGGAGTGTTGCCGGCTTGCGCCGGTGGAGGCCGCGCCGCGAGTGTCCCCGAACCGGCACGGCCTCCGGCAGGGGTGATCCGCCGCCGGAGCAGAAGCCCGATCCGGTGACCCTCACGTCAGGCGGCGCGATCCCCGTCTACCGCGGCGTTCTCAGCGGCCCGAGCGCCGTGGACCGGAGCCTCCGGCCTGTAGACGGCCGGTTCCTTTCCCCTGCGACGTCCGCCCGAGGGTCATGACGTCCGGCATGGTCCCAGGGCGTGTCTGCGCAACGAGGCCCTCAGATCGCCTGGACCTCGCGGATCTCCGGCAGGAAGTGCCGGAACAGGTTCTGCACGCCGTGCCGCAGGGTCGCCGTGGAGGATGGGCAACCCGAGCAGGCACCCTTCATTTCCAGATAGACCACGCCTTCCTTGTAGCCGCGGAAGGTGATGTCGCCACCGTCGCCCGCCACGGCCGGGCGCACGCGGGTCTCGAGCAGGTCCTTGATGGTCACGACGGTGTCGTGATCGGCCTCGTCGTAAAACTCGTCGGCGGCCTCGACCTCGTCGTGGCTGCCCTCGGCCATCACGGGCGCACCGGACTGGAAGTGCTCCATGATCGCGCCGAGCACCGCCGGCTTGACCTGCGCCCACTCGGAACCGTCCTCGGCCTTGGTCACGGAAATGAAGTCGTGCCCGAAATAGACACCCGCCACGCCCGGGACGGCGAAGAGCGCCGCGGCCAGGGGAGACCGGGCGGCGGCCTCGGCATCCCGCGCCTCGAAGGTCGATTCCGACAGGACGACGCGGCCGGGCAGGAACTTCAGGGTCGCCGGGTTCGGGGTGGCTTCGGTCTGAATGAACATGGTGGGATCACTCCGCTGCGCCGGTTCAAGGCCGGCCGGGACAGGCGCCAGGAGGCGCTGCCTGTCATGTGGACCGGCAAGCGGATTTTCTCAACTAGTCGCGCCGCCCTGGGGCGTCCTGGAGAGTGGACATTCGGCCGGCGCCGCGACAGGACGTGCGGCATCGGGATGCCAGTGGAGCCGGCCGTGGACGTGACCGCAGACCAGAGCCTTGCGCAGGACTTGCTGCGGGACTCGCTGAAGGACCTGCGCGAGACGCAGGCCAAGCTGGAAGCGGCGCAGGCCGAGGCAGCCTCGCTCCGGGTCCTGCTCGCCCTGCGCACCCATCAGCACGACCAGGCCTGGCAGGACGGGCGTCGCCTCGCGGCGGCGCTGGAAGACGTCGAGACCCAGGCGAAGGCCGCCCCGCAGCCCGAGGCGGCGCGAGACGGCACTGCCTCGGCCGAGGCCCTGGCCATGGCCGAGGAGCGCACCGAGGCGGTCCGGATCGTCCTGGGTGCCGTCCTCGCCAGCATCGGCCACCGCGCCCTCGACCGCCGCCGCTTTCAGGACTTGATCGCCCGAGCCGGCCGCGAGGCTCCGGACCAGGGTCCCGGCGCAGCCCGTCACGCCGTGCTCCTGACCGAGGCGCGGCGGGTCCTCGGGATCGCCGAATAGGCCGGGCGAGCGGCCGCTCGGGCGCCCGGCCGCCAGGGTTAACCGACGCTTAACCGGGCTCTCCCATCGTCGCTCGCGAGACGGAGAGGAGATCGACCGCATGATGATGAGCGAGCACCACGTGCGCGAGTGCGCCTACTACATCTGGGAGCGCGAGGGCCGGATTCACGGCCAGGCCGCCGCCCACTGGATTCGTGCCGAGGCCGAGCTGCGCGCCAACGCGATGGTCGCGGTCAAGCCGGCGGACGCGACGGTCGCGGTTGCGAAGACCGCCAAGGCGGTTGCCGCGCCGAAGGCCGCCGCTTCGAAGGGTGCGGCCGCCAAGCCGTCGCCGGCCAAAACTTCGGTCGCCAAGGCGGTGGCTGCGAAGCCTGCGGCCGTGAAGGCCGCCGCGAAGCCGGCGGCTCCGAAGACCGCCCGGGCCTCCAAGACCGCGGTGACCGCCGGCCTGGCCGCCAAGGCGAAGCCCGCCCGGACCCCGGCCTCGATGCACTGACGACCGGCGCTCACGCGCCATCGACGAACGATAGAAGCCCGCCCTTCGCAGGGGCGGGCTTCTGTCTTTCGCGCGGCACGCGGCCGGAACAGGTCGGTTCCGATCCGGTTGTCAGGCCGGAGGCGGGCGCCATGCCCCGCGAGGGGGTGGCGATGCGCGCGGTGATCTTCGACATCGACGGGACGCTCCTCGACAGCGTCGACCTCCATGCCAGGGCCTGGGTGGAGGCCTTCGCGCATTTCGGTGTCGCGACGGACGAATCAGCGGTTCGCCGACAGATCGGCAAGGGCGGCGACGAGTTGATGCCCGTGTTCCTGTCGCAGGAGCGGATCGCGCGGGACGGCGAGACGATCGAGGCCTACCGCTCTGACCTGTTCAAGCGGCGCTATTTGTCCGAAGTCCGGCCTTTCCCCGGCGTGCGTCCTCTGTTCGAGCGGATCCGGGCCGCTGGCGCCAAGATCGCCTTGGCCTCCTCCGGCAAGCGGTCGGAGGTGGAGCACTACATCGAGATCCTCACGATCGGCGACCTCGTCGACGTCGCCACCAGTTCGGACGATGCGGACCGGTCGAAACCCCATCCCGACATCTTCGAGGCCGCCCTCGAGAAACTCGCCGGTGTCCCGCGCGATGCGGTCCACGTCGTTGGCGACACGCCCTATGACGCCGAAGCGGCCGGAAAGGCCGGGCTTCGCACGATCGGGCTCCTCTGCGGTGGCTTCCCGGAAGCCGACCTCTCCGCGGCCGGATGCGTGGCGATCTACCGCGACCCGCAGGATCTGCTGGACGGATTCACTCAATCGCCGCTGACTGTGAGCTGAGCGACGAACAGCAAGCGGATTCTGTGACGGCACGATATTCGTCCACAGCTTCCAGCCGCGCTGTTGCCCCGCGGTGACGGAGAGTGGTGCCGGCTACGTAAATGCGCGAAAAGGACTGGTGCAGGTCCGCCGAAAGGCGTAGCGAGCCGCCCGCAATCTGGACTCCTTCGAAGGACGAGCGCCTCGCATGCCCCAGACTCACCAGGCCAGCCCGGCGCCGCGCTTCGTGCCCGCAGCCAAGACGCTGCGGGAGCAGATCGCCGACGCCGTCGAGAGCCGGTCGACCCCGCTCAGCCATCTTCTCCGCTTAATGGCAGCCCTCGACGCCGAGGGCGGCAACGAGGCCCTGCGTCTTCAACTGCGCGCCCGGATCGGCGCGCCGCTCGATTCCTGACCGCGCGGCTGCCGTTCAACGCTGTCGGCGCCGGTGGCGCCGGCCACCACGATTCGCCGGCGGCGCGGTCGCCTGAGCGATGCGCCGCATGCAGGCGCCGTAAATCTGCCGCCCGATCTCCTCAAGTTCCAGACCCCGGGGGTTCGGCGCGGTGAAGACCTTGGCCCGCGCCTCAACGCGACAGGCCGCATCCTCGGGGCTCCGGATCGGCGGCTCGGCACGAACGGCGCCGCAGCTCAGAGTCAGTGCTGTCCACGTTGCGGCGGTTATCGCGAAACGCGTGCTTGCCCGGATACTCGTCGGCATACTGATCTTCGAACCTCACTCGCTCGTGATGCCGTCATAGAGCAACGCGAACGTCAGTGAAGCTTCGTCAGAGTGCTGGCTTCGGCAAGCGCCGAAGGCCCGGCCACCTTAAGGTACGATCCAGAGGCATCGGCCGGCATCGGCGATCGTCATGCACTCGTAGGGTGCGCCCCCGATCAACGCCCGCTGTTCCACAGGCCCGATCGTCCGGCGCGGGATTCGCCGACAGCCAGCGTCCAAGGGAGCGGCACGGTCGGCACCCGTGGCCGCATCAATCCGCCGGGCGGCGATCAACGTCTCGCAGGCGATGACGGTGTCGGGATCCTGCGCGTGCGCGGATCCAGAACTGGCGACAGTCGGCACTGTGACGAAGAGGAGCGCGAGGATGTTTCGGAAGTTCATCGCGGCCTCGCATATCTGAACCGCTCGACTTGAGAGGTCGAACCGGCGCGGCTTAACGCGCCGGCGCTCGGGATAGTTGCCGCCCGTCTGGCGGGCGACCCCGGATGCGACGACGCCCGCCAGACGGGCGGGCGTCGTGGGCTCTTGCGGCTCGAACGGGCCGCCTGTCCGCGCTCAACGCTTGGTCTTGACCTTCGCCTTGCGGGCGGCGTAGCGCGCATCGCGCTGAGCCTTCTTGGCGGCCAGTTCGGCCGACTTGCGCTCCTGCGCGGCGGCCAGTTCGGCAGCTTCGCGGGCGAGCTGCGCGGCGAGTTCCGACTCCTCCCGATGACGCTTCTCCTCGGCAGCCTTGCGCTCGGCGGCGATCCGGGCAGCCTCGCGCTCGCGGGCGCGTTCCTCGCGGGCCTTGGCGACCTCGGCCCGGGCCTGAGCCTTGGCGATCACCTCAGGATCATCGGCCGGCGGCCGAGACTTGAACTTGGCCAGCAGAGCAGCCTTGGCGTTCTGGGAGTTCTGGCGACGGTCGTCGAAGTTCCTGTAGTCGAATGCGCTCATCTGACCTTTCTCGGTTGGGTACGTCTCGCGTCTTGCGGGGACGTCCGGTGAAGCCGGACACGTCTTGAGTCTGCAGGTTCCTGCGCCGTCCCCGGGCCTCGGAACCGCACCGATCCATCGGTTTCACCGATGGTCCGACCCGAGCGCTCGGCCGGCATCCAGCGCTCGGGTCGGACCACTGTCTCGAAAAACGCAAAGCCCTTAACCGGAGCGCTCCGTCGGATGCAATCGTGGAGACTGGCGCGCGGGGCTGACGAAGCGACAATCCGCGGGATCTCTGTAAAAGTTTCGTCCAGCGATGCGGAAAAACCTCAACCCGCCGACCGCATCCGGGCGCTTGTCGGCCGAGGCGTCCGTGCCTCAGCAGTCCCGGACAGCGTTACCGACCTGAGATAGGTCGCGCGCAAGGTGAGGACAAGGATAGCGGAAATGGCTTGAGGGACCGCGAGGCACGCCGCTACCATATCGACCGTCCCTGTTCCCTGAGGGCATCCCAACTTGCAGTCGCAGGAAAGCATTCGTGAACAACACGGCAGATCTGCGAATTTCACATTGCCACTCGTGATCTCGTCCGCATTGCGGCGGTCCGATCGCGGTGCGCGAAACCCGTATGCCCCGGCAGGGCGTCAGGGCCTGCGCCTGTAATCCGAAGATCGAGGAGTCGGTGCCGGCGGCCGACAAGGAGCACGCACGTGGCACGCAAGACCCGCAGGGTGCTCCGTTCGCCGTCGGTGCGCCCCTCTTGAGGATGAGGGGATTGGTAGAGCCGGACTGATGCGCAGGACCATGGGAGCGCCGCCCGGGGCACGACATCGCGCGAAAATCCCCGCCACATCGCACATGGCCGACCGAGGGGCAGTCCAATGCCTGAATCGTATGCAGATTCGCCGTGCCGCCATGGCTGGACCCACGTCGTCCTACAATATGCCCAAAAAACATACAGACGCCGGGATCGAGCGCCATCCGCGCTGTCGGATTCACGGCATGAGGCCTGCTACCAGGATTGGGCCTCGGTGGAACCAAAACCGGTGAGAGACAGCGATGCCTGAGACGCGACCACCATTCGAGCCCGAGATCTACGCCCCGGCTGCGGCGGCGTTCCTCGGGCTGACGCTCGAGCCGGCGTGGATCGGGCCGATCATCGCGAACCTCCGCGTTCTGGCAGCGGCGGCAGAACTCGTGGAGTCTTTCCTCCTGGCCGATGAGATCGACGCGGCACCGAGGTTCGAAGCGTGAGCGCGCCGGATCTCTCGACCGCCACCGCGATCGCCACGGCGATTGCCGGCGGCCGTGCCACCGCGCGAGAGGTCGTCGCGACTGCGCTCGACCGGATCGGGCGGCTGGACGGTCGGATCGGTGCCTTCACGGATGTTCTGGCAACACGTGCCCTCGACCGGGCCGACGCGCAGGATGCGGCCCTTCGCACAGGGGCGGCGCCGGCGCCCCTGGCCGGCGTGCCGTTCGCGGTGAAGAACTTGGTCGACATCGCGGGCCTGCCGACCCGCGCCGGATCGAAGATCAATCGGGACCGGCCTCCGGCCGGGCGAGACGGCGCCCTGGTGCGGCGCCTGGAATCGGCGGGCGCGATCCTGATCGGGTCCCTCAACATGGGCGAGTACGCCTATGACTTCACCGGCGAGAACGTCCACGACGGCGACGCGCACAATCCACATGCCCTCGACCACATGACCGGCGGCTCGTCCGGCGGCTCGGGAGCGGCCCTTGCCGCCGGGCTGGTGCCGCTGACCCTGGGATCCGATACGAACGGCTCGATCCGCGTTCCCGCCGCCTTCTGCGGCTGTTTCGGGCTCAAGCCCACCTACGGGCGGCTGACACGGGCGGGCAGCTTCCCCTTCGTCGGCAGCCTCGACCATCTCGGCCCGATGGCCCGGAGCGTGACCGACCTCACCCTTGCCTACGACGCGATGCAGGGACCCGATCCGGACGATCCGGTGGCGACATCCCGTCCGGCGGAGCCCGTCCTGCCACGGCTGGAAGCCGGGATCGACGGGCTGCGCATCGCGGTGGCGGGCGGCTACTTCGCCCGCGGCGGTGATCCGGACGCGTTCGCCGCCGTGGCGCGCGCCGCCGAGGCCCTGGGCGCACGTCGCGCCGTCGAATTGCCCGAGGCGCACCGCGCCCGCGCAGCCGCCTACCTGATCACCGCCGCGGAAGGCGCGACGCTCCACCTCGACCGCCTGCGCGCCCGGCCGCAGGATTTCGACCCGGCGGTGCGGGACCGGCTGATCGCCGGGGCGATGATCCCCGCGCCGCAGGTCGAACGGGCTCAGCGCTTCCGCCGCTGGTACCGCACCGCGGTGCTCGACCTGTTCGACGAGGTGGACGTCATCCTGGCTCCGGCGACCCCATGCCGGGCTCCCAAGGGCGGCCAGACCCACTTCGTGCTGGACGGCGTGACGCTGCCGGTGCGGGCCAATATCGGCGTGTTCACGCAGCCGATCTCCTTCATCGGCCTGCCGGTCGTGGCGGCGCCCATCTGGCTGGACGCCGGCTTGCCGCTGGGTGTCCAAGTGATCGCGGCCCCCTGGCGCGAGGACCTCGCCCTGCGCGTGGCGCGTCACCTCGAACGCAACGGCGTCAGCGCGGCGCCCATCGCGGAGCTTGCCTGATGATCATCGACGATCCCGCCGCCAAAGCCGAGGTCGAGGCCGCGTTCCGGGCCTACGAAACGGCGCTGACCACCAATGACGTGCCGACTCTGGAGGCCCTGTTCCGGGACGACCCGCTGACCATCCGGTACGGCATCGGCGAGAACCTCTATGGCATGGATGCGATCCGCGCCTTCCGCCGGGCGCGTTCTCCGGTCGGACTGGAGCGCACTCTTGCCCGGACGCAGATCACAACCTACGGGCGCGACTTCGCCACCGCCATGACGCTGTTCGACCGCGCGAATGCGCCCGGGAAGATCGGGCGGCAGAGCCAGACCTGGGTGCGCTTCGCGGAGGGCTGGCGCGTCGCCGCCGCCCATGTGAGTTTGATCGACGCGGAATAGGCATCGGCGGGAGCCCGTGCGCACGAGGCGGGGCGACTGGCCGGGGGCTTGCATACGATCGAGCGTATTCCGGACCGCATAGGCCCGGACCAACGCGAGTACTCGACGCAAGATGTTGTTCCGCCTCAAAGAATTCGGCACCCGTGCGGTCCTGGCCGGCGCCCTGGCGCTCTCCGCGAGCACCGCCGCCCTCGCGCAGGGGACGCTGCGGATCGGCATGACCGCCTCCGACATCCCGCTGACCACCGGCCAGACCGACAATGGCGGCGAGGGCATGCGGTTCCTCGGCTACACGGTCTACGATGGTCTGATCAATTGGGACCTGTCGAGCGCGGAACTGGCCTCCGATCTCGTGCCGGGGCTGGCCACCAGTTGGACCGTCGATCCGAGCGACAAGACCAAGTGGACCTTCAAGCTACGGCCGGGGGTGAAATTCCATGACGGCTCCGACTTCACCGCCGATGCGGTGGTCTGGAACCTCGACAAGCTCCTGAAGGCCGACGCGCCGCAATACGATCCGCGCCAGTCCGCCCAAGGAAAGACCCGCATCCCCGCGGTGGCGACCTACCGGGCCGTCGACCCGCTCACGGTGGAGATCACCACCAAGGCACCGGACGCGACGCTGCCCTACCAGATCGCCTGGATCATGATGTCGTCGCCGGCCCAGTGGGAGAAGCTCGGCAAGTCCTGGGATGCCTTCGCCAAGCAGCCCTCCGGCACCGGCCCTTGGAAGCTGACGCTGTTCGCCCCGCGCGAGCGCGCCGAGATGGTGCCGTTCAAGGAATACTGGGACACGAACCGGGTCCCGAAGCTCGACAAGCTGGTGCTCATCCCGCTGCCCGAGGCCAATGCCCGGACCGCAGCGCTCCGCTCCGGGCAAGTGGACTGGATCGAGGCGCCCGCACCCGATTCCGTGGCCTCGCTCAAGAGCGCCGGCTTCACCGTCGTCACCAACGCCTATCCGCACAACTGGACCTGGCATCTATCGCGGGTGGAGGGCTCGCCCTGGAACGACATCCGCGTGCGCAAGGCGGCGAACCTCGCCATCGACCGCGAGGGCCTGAAGGAGCTGCTCGGCGGCCTCGCGATCCCCGCCAAGGGCTTCATGCCGCCCGGCCACCAGTGGTTCGGCCACCCGAACTTCGACCTGAAATACGACCCTGAGGCGGCCAAGAAGCTGCTGGCCGAGGTGGGATACAGCCCGGCGAAGCCCCTCAAGCTGAAGGTCGCGATCTCGGCCTCGGGCTCGGGCCAGATGCAGCCGCTGCCGATGAACGAGTTCGTCCAGCAGAGCCTCGCCGACGTGGGCATCCAAGTCGATTACGAAGTGGTCGAGTGGAACACGCTGATCAACATCTGGCGGGCGGGCGCCAAGGCGGACATCTCCCGCGGGGTCTCGGCGATCAACTACTCGTACTTCATCCAGGACCCGTTCACCGGCCTGATCCGGCACCTCCAGTGCAATCTGGCACCGCCAAACGGCACCAACTGGGGCTATTACTGCAATCCGGCGATGGACAAGCTGTTCGATCAGGTCCGAAACACCTTCGACAAGGCCGAGCAGACGAAGGTTCTGGAGAAGATCCACGAGAAGTACGTGGATGACGCATTGTTCATCATGATCACGCACGACGTGAACCCGCGGGCGATGAGTCCGAAGGTGAAAGGCTTCGTCCAGGCGCAGAACTGGTTCCAAGACTTTTCGAAAATCACACTTGCGACAGCAGCGAAGTAGCGGGACTGATTGTCTTTCTCCTCCCCCCTTGTGGGGAGGAGCCGGAGGCGGTGGTGGCCTGGGATCAGAGGCGTGACGGTGCCTCCTGAACCACCCCCACCCCTGCCGCCTCCCGACAGGGGGGCGGGAAGACCCGAGGCTGCACACGACGACGGGGCCTTCGATGTTGCTCTACATCCTCAAACGACTCATCTACGTGACCCCCGTGGCGTTCGGGGTCAGCGTGGTCTG
The DNA here is from genome assembly GCF_054049775.1 of Methylobacterium sp. P5_C11. NCBI lineage: Bacteria > Pseudomonadati > Pseudomonadota > Alphaproteobacteria > Hyphomicrobiales > Methylobacteriaceae > Methylobacterium > Methylobacterium sp. P5_C11. Next base: position 340,663 of record NZ_JBFULS010000001.1, read on the forward strand.
CTTCCTTCTCGTCCACCTGGCCCCGGGCGATCCGCTCAGCGCGGTGCTGCCCGCCGACGCCACCCAGGCCACCATCGACGAGATGCGGGCCGCCTACGGGTTCGATAAGCCGCTGCCGGTCCAGTACCTGATCTGGCTCTGGCACGTGCTGCACGGCGATCTCGGCATCTCCATCGCGACCGGCCGGCCGGTGCTCGGCGAGGTCAGCCGCGCCGTGGTGAACTCGCTGATCCTCGCCTCCGTGGCGACCGTGATCGGCTTCACCTTCGGGACGCTGTTCGGCTTCGTGGCGGGCTATCACCGCAACTCGCTCGCCGACCGGGCGGCCTCCGCACTCTCGGTCTTCGGCGTGAGCGTGCCGCATTACTGGCTCGGCATGGTCCTGGTGATCGTGTTCTCGGCGACGCTGGGCTGGCTGCCGCCCACCGGTGCCGGCCCAGACGGCTCCGGCAACTGGCGGCCCGATTTCGACCACCTGCGCTACCTGATCCTGCCGGCGGTGACGATGTCGGTCATCCCCATGGGGATCATCGCCCGCACGGTGCGCGCCCTGGTCGCCGACATCCTCTCCCAGGACTTCGTCGAGGCCCTGCGCGCCAAGGGCATGGACGAGCGCGGCGTGTTCAAGCACGTCGTCCGCAACGCCGCTCCGACGGCGCTCGCCATCATGGGCCTCCAGCTCGGCTACCTGCTGGGCGGCTCGATCCTGGTCGAGACCGTGTTCGCGTGGCCGGGCACCGGCTTCCTCCTCAACGCCGCGATCTTCCAGCGCGACCTGCCCCTGCTGCAGGGCTCGATCCTCGTGCTGGCGATGTTCTTCGTGGTCCTCAACCTGCTGGTGGACGTGATGCAGACCGCCCTCGACCCGCGCATCGAGCGCGCCTGAGCCGGAGCCCGATGATGACCGCTCCCGTCACCGCCGCCTCCTTGGCCGTCGACGGCGGCGTGCTCGCCGCCGAAGACGTCGCGCACGGTCCCAAGGCCGCGTTCGCGCCGTCGCGCGGCTTCTGGGGGCATGTCGGCCATCGGCTGATGCGCGACCCCGTGGCCATGGCCGCCGGCGCCGTGATCCTCGTGGTCGTGATCATCGCGGTTTTGGCGCCCTGGATCACCCCGATGGACCCGTACAAGGGCTCCATGCTGAAGCGCTTGAAGCATGTCGGCGACGCCACCTACTGGCTCGGCTCGGACGAACTCGGGCGGGACATGATCAGCCGGCTGATGCTGGGCTCGCGGCTGTCGCTGTTCATCGGCGTCACACCGGTGCTGATCGCGTTCGTGATCGGCTCCGGGATCGGGATCCTGGCCGGCTATGTCGGCGGCTGGACCAACACGATCCTGATGCGCACCATCGACGTGTTCTTCGCCTTTCCGTCGGTCCTGCTGGCGATCGCGCTGTCCGGTGCGCTCGGCGCCGGCATCTTCAACTCGATCGTCTCGCTCACCTGCGTGTTCGTGCCCCAGATCGCCCGGGTCGCCGAGAGCGTCACCACCGGCATCCGCCGCCGCGACTACATCGACGCCGCCAAGCTGTCGGGGGCCTCGGCCCTGACGATCATGCGGGTGCAGGTCCTGGGAAACGTCGTCGGCCCGATCTTCGTCTATTCGACGAGCCTGATCTCGGTGTCGATGATCCTGGCCTCGGGCCTCTCGTTCCTCGGCCTCGGGGTCCGGCCGCCGGAGCCGGAATGGGGCCTGATGCTCAACACCCTGCGCACCGCGATCTACGTGAACCCGGTGGTCGCGGCGCTTCCGGGGGTGTGCATCTTCATCGTCTCGATCGCCTTCAACCTGTTCTCGGACGGCCTGCGCGCTGCCATGGAGATTCGCCAGTGAGCGTCATCCCGGACGCCCCCGACCCGTTCGTCCACGACCGCGGCGGACCCGCCCAACCGCTCCTGTCGGTCTCGGGGCTGATCAAGCACTTCCCGGTCCGCAAGGCCGGAGGCAAGAAGCAGGTCGTGCGCGCCGTCGACGGCGTCGACTTCGACGTCCTCAAGGGCGAGACGTTGGGCATCGTCGGCGAATCCGGCTGCGGCAAGTCCACGACCGCCAAGCTGCTGATGGGCCTGATCGAGCGCGATGCGGGCACGATGCTCTACGACGGCCAGGCGGTCGGCGAGCGCGCCATGCCCTGGCGGTCCTACCGCCGCGAGGTCCAGATGGTGTTCCAGGACAGCTACGCGTCCCTGAACCCGCGCATGACCGTCGAACAGTCGATCGCCTTCGGCCCGAAGGTGAACGGCGTCCCCGGCCGGGAGGCGGTGGAGCGCGCCCGGGCGCTGCTCGCTCGGGTCGGCCTGGAGCCGAAGCGTTTCGCCGGCCGCTACCCGCACGAGATCTCCGGCGGCCAGCGCCAGCGGGTCAACATCGCCCGCTCCCTCGCCCTCGAGCCCCGGCTGGTGCTCCTCGACGAGGCGGTCTCGGCGCTGGACAAGTCGGTGGAGGCGCAGGTGCTGAACCTCCTCCTCGACCTCAAGGCCGAGTTCGGCCTGACCTACATCTTCATCAGCCACGACCTGAACGTCGTGCGCTTCATCTCCGACCGCGTGATGGTGATGTATCTCGGCCGGGTCTCGGAGATCGGCCCCTCCGACACGGTGCTCGACGCGCCGGGCCACCCCTACACCGAGGCGCTGCTCGCCGCGATGCCGTCCCTCGACCCCGACAACCGCACGCAGACCGCGCTGTTGCAGGGCGACCCGCCGAACCCGATCGACCCGCCGCCGGGCTGCCGCTTCCACCCGCGCTGCGCCATCGCCGAAGGGATCTGCGGCCAGAAGGAGCCGCCGCTCGACGCGATCCAGCCGCTCCACCGGGTCGCCTGCCTCGCCCGGCAGCCCGGCTCCGGCCATTCCGCGGCGCCGGCAGAGGCGCTCGCGGCATGAGCGCGCCGATGCCTCCTTCAGAGCCCGCCGTCGCGCTCAAGGACCTGCGGGTCGCCTTCGGCAAGGTGCAGGTCGTCGACGGCGTCGACCTGACCCTGGAGCGCGGGCAGGCGATGGCCCTCATCGGCGAATCCGGCTCGGGCAAGAGCGTGACGCTCCGTGCGATCCTGCGCCTGTTCCCCGAGGGCCGCAGCCGGATCGAGGGCCGGATCCTCGCGGCCGGCAAGGACGTGCAGGCGCTGACCAAGCGCCAGCTCGCCGATTTCCGCGGCGGCGACGTCTCGATGATCTTCCAGGAGCCGCTCCTCGCCTTCGATCCGGTCTACACGGTCGGCCAGCAGATCACCGAGGCGATCCACCGTCACGAGAAGATCTCCAAGGACGAGGCCCGCAAGAGGGCGCTGGCCCTGTTCGAGCGCGTGCGGATCCCGAGCCCGGAGCGGCGGCTCGACAACTACCCGCACGAGATGTCCGGCGGCATGCGCCAGCGGGCCATGATCGCGCTGGCGCTGGCCTGCCGGCCGCAGGTGCTGCTCGCCGACGAGCCGACCACGGCGCTCGACGCCACGGTGCAGATCCAGGTCCTGCTGCTCCTGCGCGAGCTGCAGCGGGACCTCGGCCTATCGATCGTCATCGTGACGCACGATCTCGGCGCCGCCGTGGAGGTCGCCGACCGGATCGCCGTGATGTACGCGGGCAAGATCGTCGAGACCGGCACCGCGCACCAGGTGGTGTTGAACCCGCACCACCCCTACACGATCGGCCTGTTGCGCAGCCGGGCGGAGGGGGCCTTGGCCAAGGGCTCCCGTCTCCAGACCATCCCCGGCAGCCCGCCCGACCTCGCCAACCGCCCGCCGGGCTGTCCCTTCGCCCCGCGTTGCTTCCTGGCCGAGGAGCGCTGCCGCCGCGAGATGCCGCCGGTCGCCGAGATCGCGCCCGGCCACCGCGTCGCCTGCTGGCGGACCAAGGAGGCCTCCGCTGCCTATCGGGCCGGCCCGACCCCGGTGCGCGCGGCCGAACCGGTCCCGGCCTGATCTCGACGCCGCCGCGCGGAGCCTTTATCCGGCTTCGCGCGGACCGGCCGCTCGGGCGTCACGATGAGCCAATCCACTTCCGAGATCCTGCTCGTCCCCCGGGGCGAGGCCGGGCACTTCCTGCCGGCTGCGCTCGGCTGGATGGGCAAGCAGATCACCGTCACCGCCCATCCGGGCGTGGCGAATCATGTGCTGTGCCTGCCCGTCCTCGACTTCGTCCGCCTGGGCTTCCCAGAGGCGAACGGGCGTCTCGACCTGCTCGAACCCGGGGATGTCGAGAACCTTCGCGACGGACGCGCCGCGCTGCTCCTGGATCTCTCCAACGAGGGTCCGGGCCTCCACCCGCCGACCTTCGAGGCGCTGCACCGCAACCTCGCGGCGCTCGGCATCCCGCGGGACCGGGTCGTCCTGGTCACTCAGAACCGGCTGCTGCGTCTGGACTACGAGCGGCTCTACGGCGACGGCCTGCGATTCTGGACCTTCGAGTTCTTCCCGCTCCAGGTCGCCCTCTGGCTCGACGCCGAAGCGGGACCGCGTCTCTTCCCGCAACATGCCCTCGACCGGATCGGCTACACGCCCCTGGCCCGCCCTTCGGGACCGGCCCGCTTCCTCTGCCAGAACGCGGCGCTGCGCTGGCACCGGGTCCTGCTGTACCGTTGGTTCCAGCTCAACGGCATGGAGCGGGACGGGCTGATCTCGTTCCACGGCATCGGCGACGACAACCCGAAGGCAGGGGGCATCAACGTCTTCCACGCGCCGCCGGAGATCGCGGCGGCCTTCGGACCGCTGCTCGCCGATATCGACCGCTGGATCCCGCGCCGGGCGCAGCGGATCGATGCCGATCAGGGCACCGACATGGTCATGACCCTCGACACCCAGGCCTATGCGGATTGCGACCTGACCGTCATCTCGGAGACCGACTTCTTCGAGCTGGGCGTCGAGCGCATCACCGAGAAGTCCCTGAAGGCGGCCGCGACGGGGCTGCCCTTCGTGATGGTGGGTGCGCCGCGCGCCGTCGCGCGGCTGTCCGAACTCGGCTTCCAGACCTTCGGCGGCCTGATCGACCATCATTACGATCTCGTCGCCGACCCCGCGGAGCGCCTGCCGCTCGTGTTCCGGTCGATCGAGCGGGCGTGGTCGACATGCCGGAGCGACCGGACGCGCTGGCATCGCCTCGCTCGGGAGCAGGCTGAAGCCAATGTCGCGCATGCGCGCCGCGGATTGCTGCCGCAGCTCGACCGGGTGATGGTCGCGCCGCTGATCGAGCGCCTGACCCGGTTCATGGACACGGGCGCCGTCGTACACTGATCGCACCCGCGCCGTGACCGCAGCCCTTCTCGCGCCGGACCGCCATTGCTGCGCCTGCGGGCGCGCTCACTACGTCGCGGTCCGCTTCTGCCCCTTCTGCGGAGCGCCGCAGCGCTCCTGTCCGGATGACGCGTCCACGCCCGTGGCCAGCGTCCACCCGGTCTCGTCACCGACCCCGGACCGCCCGGTGAGCGCGGCGGCCGACCCGCAAGCCCCGCCGATCCCGGCACGTCCGGCGAGTCCACCGCAGCCCGCTGCAGTTCCTGCGCGGCGGCCCCGCCGCCGCCCGCGGCCACGCCGGGTCGTGCTCGCGTTCATGACCGTCGGCGCGCTCGCATGGCTCGCCATGGGCAGGCGGGCGCACCTGCACGGTCCGGTCCGGATCACGGTCCAATCCGGCTGGACCCCGGTGGCGCTCGCATCCTTTCGGGGCGCGACGCGGCTTCGGGTCACCGGAGACGCCGCGTTCAGCCTGCGTATCGACGGGGAACGGGTGATGCGCGTCGCGCCGGGCCGCGGCGCGACAGTCCGGCTGAAAGCCCTGCGCAGCCTGGACGTGCGGGCCGCGCAGGCGCGGGCCGTGGTCACGCTGACGCCGTGGCCGGAGTGAACGGGGCGGCGCGCAGGGTCTCCGCCAAGCGCCGGACGGCCGGATCGACCGCACGCTCTGGAACCGCCGCGTAGCCGAGCAGCAGGCCGGGCTCCGCCGCTCCGACGTGATAGGCCGAGAGCGCGACCGAGGAGATCCCCGCCTGCTCCAGGGCGGCCGCGGCGGCGACGTCGGTGAGGGAAGCAGTCCAGGCCGGCCCGGGGCGGGCGATGACGTGCATCCCGCCCTCCATCGGAGCGATCGCGGCCACATCCGCGGCGTGACGGCGCGCGCACTCCAAAAGTGCCTCCTGACGCAGCGCATACAGGCGACGGGTCCGGCGGAGATGTCCGGCGAGGTGCCCGTCCTCGATGAACCGTGCCAGCGCCCACTGCCCGATACCGGGCGGGGCTGGCCCCGTCTCGGCCAGGGCCTGGTTGACCGGCGCGACGAGACCCCGCGGCAGCACCAGGTAGCTCAGGCCCAGGGCGGGGAGCAGGAGCTTGGAGAAGCTGCCGACGTAGATCACACGGCCGCCGCGATCGAGGGTGCGCAACGGCGCCAGCGGACGCCCGGCGTACCGGTAGGCGCCGTCGTAATCGTCCTCGACGATCCAACCCGAGACCGCCTCAGCCCAAGCCAGAAGGTCGAGGCGGTTCTCCAAGCTCATGGCGTGCCCGAGCGGATAATGATGGGCCGGCGTCACCACCGCCAGCCGTGCCCCGACCGCGGGAGCGGCGTCCGGGGAGACCGACAGGCCGCCGGGACCGACGGGCACGGGTATCGGACGCAGGCCGGCACTGGCCAGAGCCTGCGCGATGCCGGGGAAGCCGGGCTCCTCGACGAGGGCGGCCTCCCCGGGATCGAGCAACAGCTCGGCGAGCAGGCGCAGGCTCTGGCGGATACCCGCCGTGACGATGACGTCATCGGCCTCGCAGGTGACACCCCGCGCCTGCGCCAGATAGGCGGCGATGGCGCGGCGCAGAGCCGGCGAGCCGCGCGGGTCCGGTCGCTCGGCCGGGCCGTGACGCCACTCGGCCTGGAGCAGGCGGCCCCAGACGTCGAACGGGAAGGCGTCTTGTGCCGGCCGGCCAAGGGCGAACGCGTCGGGAACGCCGAGCCCGGCCATGTACCGCCGCGCTGGAGCGGAGACGAGGCGGGTTCCGCGGCGCGAGAGGTTCGGGGCCGGTTCGGCCCCCGATCGCCGCATCGGACCCGGTGCGGGGAGCGTGTCGTCGGGCAGGGTCGCGGCGACGCGCGTCGCGGAGCCCGGTCGCGCGGTGAGGTAGCCCTCGGCGGTCAGCTGCTCCAGGGCCAGGACGACGGTCCCGCGCGCGCAGCCGAGATCCGCCGCCAGGACCCGCGAGGCCGGAAGCCGGACCCCACGCGGCAGGCGGCGATCGAGGATCGCCGCGCGCAGGCCCTCCCGGAGCTGCACGTGGAGCGGCGCCGCGGCCGCGGGATCGAGGGTCAGCGGCAGGGGCAGCGGGTTCCGGGCCATCGGCCAACCGGTCCAGTCGAACTTTCGAAATTGGACCTTTCATCTGGACCGCTGCACGGTCAAGCAGGGGCAGCAAGACCGCCGCAGGACGGAGCCATGTACCAGCCGCCGCACTTCCGGGATGATTCCCGCGCCGCACAGCACGCGCTGATCCGTGCCTACCCCCTCGGCCTGCTGGTCACCGGCGGCGCGGGCGGCCTGACGGCCAACCCCATCCCGTTCCTGCTGGACGATGCCGGCCCCCACGGCGTGCTGCGCGCGCACCTGGCCCGTGCGAATCCGCAGGGCCGGGACCTTGCCGCGGCAGAGGAATGCCTCATCGTGTTCCAGGGACCGCAGGGCTACGTCACCCCGGGCTGGTACGCGAGCAAGCGCGAGCACGGGCGGGTGGTGCCCACCTGGAACTACGCCACCGTCCATGCCTGGGGCCGGCCGCGGATGATCGAGGATGCGGACTGGCTCCGGCGCCAGATCGCCGACCTCACCGCCCTGCGCGAGGCGCCCCGGGCCGAGCCCTGGGCGGTCGCAGATGCGCCGGAGCCGTTCGTGGCTGCGCAGGCCCGGGCGATCATCGGCATCGAGGTTCCGATCACGCGGATCGAGGGGAAGTGGAAGATGAGCCAGAACAGGCCCGAGGCCGACCGCCACGGGGTCATCGCGGGGCTGCACGCCGCGGGCGAGGCGGACCTCGCCGGGCTGGTCGCCGAGAGGAGCGGCCTGTGAGCACGCGGCTCAACGCCTACGGCCAGCCCATCGGCCCGACCCTGCCGGAATGGAGCCCGCGCCCGCACCCGCCGCGCACGCCCATGGAAGGACGCTACTGCCGGCTCGTGCCCCTCGAGGCCGAGGCCCACGCGGCGTCCCTGTACGCCACCTACGCAGCCGCACCCGACGCACGCGGTTGGACCTATCTCGGCGACGAGATGCCGGAGGGTGCGGAGGCCTATCGGGCACGGCTGGAAGGCCAGCAGGCGAGCCGGGATCCGCTGTTCCACGCCATCCTGGACCCGGACAGCGGCAACCCGCTCGGGATCGCCTCGTATCTCCGGATCGATCCGTCAAATGGCGTCATCGAGGTCGGCCACCTCCATTTCGGGCCGCGGCTCCAGCGGACGCCGGCCGCCACGGAGGCGATGGCGCTGATGATGGCCCGGGCGTTCGACCTCGGATACCGGCGCTACGAGTGGAAGTGCGACAGCCTCAACGCCCCGTCCCGCGCGGCGGCCTTGCGCCTGGGATTCACCTTCGAAGGCATCTTCCGGAACGCCGTCGTGGTGAAGGGCCGCTCCCGCGACACCGCGTGGTTCTCGATCACCGATGCCGAGTGGCCGGAGGTCCGGGCCGGGTTCGACGCGTGGCTGGAGCCGTCGAATTTCGACGAGGCGGGCCGGCAGCGGCAGGGGCTCGCGACGCTGCGCGCCGCAGCGGGGTAGCGGCTTCCCTGCGCAACGCCGCCGCCTGGGCTCCCGACGCGCGGCCCGCCCGCCGCGCCGACCGAGCACGGCCCTCGGGATTGGAGGGCAAGAACCGGGATGCGACGCTTCGGGACGGGGCTTACGGCACCGTCAGGAGGTGCCCGAATGACCCGCTTTCTCTGTGTTGCGGTCCCGAGCAGGACGGCCGACCATTTTCGTCGCACGAGACTGGACGACCGCGGCAACGCGGTCCGAGAGGTCGTGGCCACGGGAGGCGGCCGCTTTCCCTGCCGGCATTGTCTGCAGCTGGCGCGGCCCGGAGAGGCCATGCTGCTGGGATCCTACGATCTGCCCCGGCCCCTCGGCATCTACTGGACACCGAGCCCGATTTTCCTGCATGCCGGAGACTGCCCGCGCAGGGAGACCGTCGACGAGATTGCCCCCATCGTGCGGGCAAACCCGCTCGTATCGGTTCGAGCCTACGATTTGGACGACCAGTGTCTCTACGACCTCGGCCACGTCTGTGCGGGCGAGGACGTCGAGGATCCGCTGCGATCTGCCCTCGAGAATCCGCGCACGCGCTTCGTGAACATCCATACGGCGCGGCCGGGCTGCCTATTGTCGCTCGTGGTGCGCCTGCCCGACTGAGCGCGCGCTCGCGCCAAGTGCGATGCCTGCGATCGACCGGAACCGGATTCGGCGCGCGTATCAGCGTCGTCCGGACGCTCCGGTCGTGAGGAAAGCCTCCGCGCTGCGCAGGCTGAGCGCCATGATGGTCAGCGCCGGGTTCGCGGCCAGGGAACTCGGAAAGGTCGAGCCGTCGCAGATCCACAGGTTGTCGATGTCGAAGCTGCGGCCATGCGGATCGACAACGGCGCTCGCGCCGTCGCGGCCCATCCGGCAGGTCCCGAGGGTGTGGGCGACCCGCTCCAGCACCCAGATGTCCTCCGCGCCGGCCTCTTCCCACAGGCCGCGCATCACCTGCGTGGCATGGACGTTGAGGCGGTCCTCGTTGGTGCTGTAGCCGAAGTCGATCCGCGCCTTGCGCATCCCGCGTGCGTCGGTCTCATCGGAGAGCGTCAGCACGTTGGCGTCGCAGGGCAGGGTCTCGCCGTTGATGCCGATGCCGGCGAGGTGGTTGTAGTGGTCGAGGTAGTCGAGGAGCGGCTGACCCCACAGCCCGCGCCCCCGTGCCACCGCATTGCCGAAGGTCACCGGCACCACGCCGAGGCTCTGGATGAGGTAGCCGCCCGCGAAATCGGCTCCGGCGCGGATGAAATCCTCTGTGATGAGCGATGACGGATAGCCCCGATTCATCCGGACCTCATGGTCGAAGGTGCCCCAGACCTGGGTCGCCACGTGGCCCATGTAGTTCCGCCCGATCTGGCCGCTCGAATTGGCGAGCCCGAGATGGAGCAGAAGCCGCGGCGTCTCGACCGCCCCGGCACACAGGAAGACCGCGCCACAGCGCTGCCGCCGGTCCTCGCCGTCCTGGCGATAGACCACGCCGGTGACCCGACCGTCCGGTCCCCGCTCCAGGCTGTGCACGAAGGCCTCGGCCCGGATCTCGGCGCCGCGGGCCACCGCGTAGGGCAGGTAGGTCACGTCCATGCTGGCCTTGGCGCCCGTGCGGCAGCCCTGGTGGCAGAAGCCGCAATTGATACAGGCGTTGCGGCCGGGTCCGTCCTCGGACTGGAAGTCCCGCGAGACCACGGCGGCGGGCGCATCCGCCCACCGGATCCCGCGCGCCTCGCAGGCCCGCGCCATGATTTGCGCCGGGCCATTCCGCGGGACCGGGGGGAGGGGATAGCGCCGGCCGGAATCCCACGGATAGCTCTGCGCCCCCGAGACACCGAGGAACCGCTCCACCCGCTCGTAGAACGGGAGAAGGTCCGCATAGGTCAGCGGCCAGTCCGCGCCTTCGCCGGTCTCCGTGCGGAGTCGGAGGTCCCGGGCATCCGCCCTTGGCACGAAGGCGCCCCAGTGCAGCGTCGAGCCGCCGACGCCGGTCCCACTGTTGTTCGCCCCGAAGGCCTCCGGCGTCGCGCCGCCGCTCAGGCGCTCCTCGGTCCAGTAGATCTCGTCGGCCAGCGTCTCGTCGAAGGCAAAGCGCTCCGGCGTGAAATTCGGACCCGCCTCCAGGGCCACGACCCTAAGACCTGCGGCGGCGAGGCGCGCCAGAAGCGGCGCCCCGCCCGCGCCGGTTCCCACCACGATCGCGTCGACGGCGTCCTCGGCGCGGTAGGTCCGCATCCCCCCGAGGTTCATCGTCCGAACTCCATCCGCTGCGCCCCGGGCTCCCACGGCTCGGGGTCGTCGAGACCGACCGCGTGGAAGCCCGGCAGCCCGTCGGCGATCTCCCCCGGTCGATCGCCGCCGGCGCCGATGCCGGAAAAACCGATCCGCGCCAGAGCCGCCGGATGGCCGAGCCAGAGCCGCACCGCATCCGCGCGAAGGTCCTCGAACCAGTACCGCATCCGGACGGCGTCGAGCCGGCCGCCGAGCGCGTCCGGAACGGTCAGCTGTGCGCGCTGACAGAGCGTCAACAGGGCGTCCTGATTCGCGGCATCGAGGCTCACGAAAGGGCGGCCCTGCGCCGCCCGGGCCGCGGCATCCAGGGTGCGCAGGCCGGCGCGATAAGCCTCCGGATCGGCCGGCAGGGCAGAGAAGCGCCATCCGTCGCCCGCGCCTGAGGCCAGCCGCCGGTCGAGGCGCGCGGCCAGGTCCGGTTGCGGCACCGACATCACCCGGCCGAGGGCGGCGCGCAGGATCGCGAGTTCCACCGGATCGAGGGCCTTCGGCTGGTAGCCCGGATCGTCCGGCTCTGCGCGCTCGGCGAGCGCAGCGCGCAGGCGGCCGTTGACGCGCTCGGAAGCGATCAAGGTCGCATAGGGTTCGGGGACCGCGGTAGACGCCGCGACGGGATGGCCGGGACGGTCGCCCAGATGCGTACGCAGCCGGTCGGCCAAGGTCAGGGGCTGTTCCAGCGGCAGCAGATGACCGACGCCGTCGACCATCAGCAGCCGGTGATGCGCCAAGTGCGGCGCCATCAGGGCCTGCTGCGCATCCGCCCCGAGATCGGCATCCATCGAGCCCGCCAGGATCAGGGCCGGGGTCCGCAGGATTCCGACGCGGCCGCACCAATCCTCCCGGGCGCCGGATTCGAGCCACGCCGTCCAGGCCGCAGGTGCGGCGCGCAGAACGTCGGCCACCGCCCGGTCCTCGATCTCCGGGTCCAGCCGCGTCCCGGCATTCGCGCGCACGAAAGCCTGAGCCTCCCGGCTCCGGGTCTCGGGATCCGCGTCGATCCAGGCGAGCATCTGGGTGCGCCGCTCCTCCGGGATCGGCTCCGGGCTCGGCGGCGACCCGGAGATCAGGATGAGATCGGTGAGGCCGGTCAGTCCCGGCTCGCCGTTCTCGGACCGCCGCGCCAGGACCAGCGCCACCTTGGCGCCCATGCTGTGGCCGGCGATCGCGAAGCGTGCCGGTGCCCGCGCGCGGATCGCGGCGGCCACGTGATCGGCCATCGCGACGACGGAATACCCCGACAGGCTCGCGGCGTCGCCGAAGCCGGGCAGGTCGACAGGCACGCAGGTCGGCGTCCCGTCGAGGTCGCGCGCGAGACGATCCCAGCTACGGGCACTGCCGCCCAGGAAGTGCAGGCAGAACAGGACATCAGGTTCGGACATCGCGGGGACATCGCGCGGCGCCCGGGGGCTTCAAGCGTACGCGACGCCGCATGGCCGGAACCGTGGCCCGGTGATTGGCCCTTTGATTGGACCAAGTCGGGTGGCGTGCGATCAGGCGGTCCGGAGGATCGCATGATGTCGGATCGCGAACAGGCTTGGCGCATCGAGGAAGCCTGCCTCAACGCATGGCCAAGTCCGCGTGCGCTCCTGGTCCACGGCTACTTGCTGCGCGCGGCGGGCGGCTCCTCAAAGCGTCAGAATTCCATGACCCCGATGCGCGGCAGCGGTGCGCCCGAACCGGCAATCGAGGCTGCGCGGGCGCTCTACGCTCGCCTCGGGCAGCGCGCGATCTTCCGGGTGCCGGCGATCGCGCCGCAGATGGAGCCCCTGCTGAAGGGCCTCGACTTCGCCGTCGTGGACGAGACTTGCACCCTGTTTCGCGTTCTCGACGATCTGTCGCCGGAGGCCGATCCCACCGTGACGGTCGCGGCGGCGCCGGGTGCCGACTGGCTGGCGCTCCGCGACGCGGTGAATCGCGCCGACGGCGCGGCCGCCCGGGTGTTCCGCGACACGGTCGCCGCCCTGGTCCTGCCGACGGTCTTCGCGGCGGCGCAGGCGGAGGGCGGCATCGGCGCGATCGCTTTCGGGGTGCTGGACCGCGACCTGCTGGTGATCGAGTCCGTTGCGACGCGCGAGGCGTTGCGCGGCCGCGGCCATGCGCGCCGCGCCGTGGGCGCGCTGCTGCGCTGGGGCCGGAGGCAGGGCGCCCGTGCGGCCTGCCTGCAGGTCGTCGCGGCGAATGCACCGGCGCGCGCGCTCTACCGCAGCCTCGGCTTCGCGCGGGAAGTGTACCGCTATCATTACCGCGTCGCGCTCGAGGCACAGTGAACCGTCGCGGCGGACCGCTTTCCCGGGACGCGTGGCCGAACCCATCCGAACCGCTCGTGCGGGCTCGGCGCAAGGACCCGGGTCGGCACGCGGCCGACCGGCTCAGCGCAGCCGGCTCGCCGCGCCCCGCCCGAGACGACGGCGGCGGCGCGCTCGTGCTGCGCGACGGGAGCCGCCCTCAGGCATCGAACAGCGACCGCTGTCGCGCCGGCGCGGCACTGCCGGCGCGCTTGCCGGGTGTCGTGGCCGATGCCCCCCCACCACGCCGCCCGGGTTTCGCCGACAGGGACGGATCGGACGTCCCATCGGGCACGGCCGACACGGTGCCGTCGGCGAATTGCAGAGTGAGACGAAGGGCGGCCGCCGCATCTGCGGCGCGGCGGACCGGCAGCCCGGTGGCATCGCGCACCAGCACGTAGCCGCGCTCCAGCACCGCGCGATAGCTGAGCGAGCCGAGCAGGCCCGCGAGCCCGTCCAGACGATCGCGCCGCCGCTCGACGCTGCGTGCACCCGCCTGAGCGAGCCGGTCCGAGAGGGCGAGCAGCCGGTCGGCACGGCGCGCCTGCAGCGCCCGCGCCCGTTCCAGGCTTGCCTCCCGGGCCACGACGAGGCGGCGGCCGAGCTGGATTAGGGCCTCACCCTTGCGCTGGACGTCGTTGCGCAGTGCCTGGAGCGGCCGCTGGTCAATCCGCGCCAGCCGCGCATGGGCGTTGGCGAGGGCGACGTCGGGGGAGCGCCGGGCCATCCGGTCGAGGAGGAGCTGGAGCCGGGCGCGGTGGCGGCTCGCCCCCGCTGCCAGGGCAGGGGCAAGGCGCGCCTCGGCGAGGTCGAGCCGCTGGCGCTTGGCCGCCAGCAGAGCGTCGGCGCCGGGCAGGGCGCGGCCGAGGGCGCGCAGGTCCGAACGGTCGCGCTCGATCCGGCGCCCGACGGCACCGACGGCCCGGCTCGCGAGATCGGCGACCGTCGCAATCAGGTCGGCGCGGACCGGCACCGCAATCTCGGCCGCCCCCGTCGGGGTCGGCGCCCGTCGGTCGGACACGTAGTCGATCAGCGTGGTGTCGGTCTCGTGCCCGACCGCCGAGATCAGCGGGATCGCGCTCTCGAAGGCGGCCCGGACGACGCATTCCTCGTTGAAGGCCCAGAGATCCTCGATGGATCCGCCGCCACGGGCGACGATCAGCACGTCTGGACGCGGGATCGGGCCGCCCGCCGGGAGGGCGTTGAAGCCCCGGATCGCGGCCGCGACCTCCTCGGCCGCACCATCGCCCTGGACCCGCACCGGCCAGACCAGGACCGGACGCGGGAACCGGTCCTCCAGCCGGTGGAGGATGTCGCGGATCACCGCACCGGTGGGCGACGTGACGACGCCGACGACCCGCGGCAGGTAGGGGATCGCCCGCTTGTGCTCGGGGGCGAACAGCCCCTCGGCGGCGAGCTGCTTCTTGCGCTCCTCCAAGAGGGCCATCCAGGCGCCGAGCCCGGCCGGCTCCAGGCTCTCGACCACGATCTGGTACGAGGATTTGCCCGCGAAGGTCGTGATGCGGCCGGTGGCCACGACCTCCAGTCCTTCCTGGGGACGCTGGCGCAGGCGTCCGAACACGCCCTTCCAGACCACGGCGTCGATCCGTGCCTGCCCGTCCTTCAGGGAAAAGTAGGCGTGGCCCGAGCCGTGCTGCCCGCGATAGCCCGAGATCTCGCCGCGCAGGCGCACATGGCCGAAGGCATCCTCGAGGGTGCGCTTCAGGGCGCCCGCAAGCTCGCCCACCGACCATTCGGGCTGATTGGCCGTGAGCACGCGGGTCGGCGGGATGTCCGCCGCGGGCGGGGCGGCGGGACGCGGGGGCGGCACGAGGGGCATGTCGGGACGCTAGGGGGCTCCGGCGGGACAGTCAAAGGTCCGACGCGGAGACCGGCCGGTGCGACCGGCGGCGCCGTGCAGCATCGCTCGTTCCATTCCCCGAAGTTTCCGAGGCGCCGAGGGCCTATTCCACCGCCAGCTCACGCGGCCGGTCGGAGATCACGACCGGGGGCACGAGCAGCGAGAAGAGCAGAGTCAGCACCGCCACGGCGAAGACCGTCCAGAACGTCCCGTGCAGCGCGTGCTGCAACCCGTCGCGGATCGCGTCGCCGGCGGCCCCGAGGCTGCCGGGATCGTCGAGCAGGCGCCGGAGCTGGTCGGAGTCGACGGCCGGACCGCTCGACGGATGCGCCAGCCGATAGTTCAGTACGGCACCCAGCACCGTGGCGCCGAGCGTCGAGCCGAGGTTGCGCGCGAAGATGTTCGACGCTGTGGCCGCGCCGCGTTGCGCCCAGGCGACGCTGTCCTGGATGATCACGATGGCGGCGGTGGACAGGAAGCCCATGCCGAGCCCCATCACCACCGAGCCGCAGGCCGCCCAGACGGGGGAGGTCTCCGGCCCGAGGGACACGAAGGCGACCGCGCCCGTCGGCAGCAGCGTCGCGCCCACCAGCAGGATCGGACGCAGGCCGAACCGCACGAAGCTGCGCGCCGCCGCGGTGGCGCCGATCGGCCAGCCGAGCACCATCAGGGTCAGCGTCAGGCCGGCGATCAGGGGCGATTGCCGGAGCACGCCCTGGACGTACATCGGCAGGAAGGCCGTGAGCCCGATCACCGTCATGCCGGAGAGCAGCGTCGCGGTGTTGGCCGTGGCGATCGGGCGCTGCATCCACAGGCGGATGTCGAGCATCGGGTCCGGGGCGCGCCGCTCCTGGACCACGAACAGGCTCGCGGCCACCACGAAGGCCAGCGCCGGCCACAGCGCCGCCTCGGCCGACTCGCCCGCCTCGGTCAGCGCGATCATCAGGGCGGCGATGGCCGCCGTGAACAGGGCCGCGCCGATCGCGTCGATCCGGCGGCTGCGCCGCTCGACGCCCTCGTGGAGGAAGCGCAGGAACAGGCCGGCCGCGATCACGCCGATCGGCAGGTTCATCCAGAAGATCCACGGCCAGCTCAGATGGCCGATGATCAGGCCGCCGACCAGCGGTCCGGCCACCGAGGAGATGCCCCAGACGCTGGCGAGAAAGCCCTGGATCCGGCCGCGCTCGCGGGCCGAATAGAGGTCGCCCACGACCGTCAGGGTCACCGGCTGGATCGCCCCCGCGCCGACGCCCTGCACGAGGCGGAACAGGATCAGCGAGGGCATCGACCACGCCAGCCCACACAGCAGGGAGCCCGCTAGGAACACCGCGATGCCGAAGAGCAGGACCGGCCGGCGCCCGTAGAGGTCCGAGAGCTTGCCGAACACCACCGTGGTGGCGGTCTGGGTCAGCAGGAAGGACGCGAACACCCATGCGTAGAGATGGAGGTCACCGAGCTCCCCGGCGATCTGCGGCATCGCCGTCGAGACGATCGTCGCCTCAATGGCGATCATGAACATCGCCGCCATCACCGCGGCGAGGACCAGCGGGCGGCGCGTCTCTTGAGGCGTTGGCATGCCACCCAACTAGGCCCGGCGCGCCGGCCGACCTAGTGGCGTAACGAGCCGCCGACCCCTCCGGCGCGAGCGCCGTGCGCGAGCGCACATCCGTCCGCTTGCGGGTTCGCGGCGCCTGCAGGGGCGCGACGCCGCGGGCGCAGGCGGTCGGGGGCTCAGGCCTCGCGGTCGGCGTCGAGATCGCGGCCGCGGGTCTCCGGCAGCAGGAAAGCCGCGATGGTCCCGACGAGGCTGAAGGCGGCCAGGTAGTAGGCCGGCGCGAGACGGTCGCCGGTCGTGGCGATCAGCCAGTTCACCACGTAGTTGGTGCTGCCGCCGAACACCGAGACCGAGACCGCGTACACGATCGACAGGCCGGCGCTGCGCACCGCCCGCGGCAGCGCCTCCGGGATCCCGACGATCACCGCGGCGGCATTGATCGAGGACAGGGCCGAGAGCAGGAAGGTGACCGCGTAGACGCTGGCGGCGCTCGGCGCCTGCACGACCCAGGCGAAGGCCGGGACCGCGAGGATCAGGATCAGCGCCCGCGGCCAGATCATCACCGGGCGCCGCCCGACCCGATCGGCCAGCCAGCCGCCGAGCAGCGGGAAGATCACGGAGGCGAGCCCGAGGGCGATCGGCACCGCCGTGGCGGCCGTCTCGCTGAGGCCGAGCGTCGCGCCGGCGAAGACCGGCATGTTGGTGCCGACCGCGTTCGACACGGTCGAAGCGGCGATGACCAGGAAGGTCAGGCCGAGGAGGCGGCCGTGCTCGCGCAGCAACCGTCCCACCACCGCCAGGGTCGAGGCTGCCGCGTCCGGATCCTCCGCGGCCCCGGCCGTCTCCGGCAGGTGGCTGCGGATGACGAGTCCGACCGGTACGACGCAGAGGCCGAGGGCGAACATCAGCCGCCAGCCCCACCGCGCCATCGCCTGATCGCCGACGACCAGCGCCAGGATGGTCGCGATGATGCCGGCGAACAGGGCGGCGCAGCCCTGGCTGGCGATCTGCCAGCTCGTCACGAAGCCGCGCCGGTCCGGGGGCGCGGCCTCCAGAAGGAAGGCGGTCGACGGGCCGACCTCGCCACCGAGGGCGAGCCCCTGGACGAGGCGCCCGGCGATGACGATCACCTGCGCCCATCCACCGATCGTGGCGTAGGACGGGCAGGCGGCCAGCATCAGCATGCCCAGGGCCATCAGCGCGATGGTGATCAGCATCGCGGGCTTGCGCCCTGCGCGGTCCGCGAAGGCGCCGATCAGCACGCCGCCGATGGGCCGCATGACGTAGCCGATGCCGAACAAGGCCAGGGACGCAAGGAGGCTGTGGGTCGGGTCGTTGGCCGGGAAGAAGGCCTCGCCGATCGGCTTGGCGAAGAACGCGTAGACCGTGAAATCGTAGAATTCGAGGGCGTTGCCGAGGACCACCGCCCCGACCGACTTGCGGTCGAGGGTCGGATGCTGCGCGCCGGGATGCGGTGCGGTCCGGGCATCCATCAGCGCGCCGACCCGTCGATCGGGTGCTTGGCGAGGCCGCCGGTCACGGGCGCGACGCCGTCGGACAGCGCCGCATCGTAGCCGGCGAGCCACAACGTCCGCGCCTCGGTACCCTCCGCGTACGGGCAGGCCTCTCGGGCGAGGCCCTTGCCGGGCGCGGCCCGGCCCAGCGCGCGAGCGTCGAGATCGTTGGGTGGCGTATCCATGCAGGCGCGGCTCCGGGTCAGGGGTCTGCGCCGCGATGTAGGGCGCGGAGCGCGCGCGTCGCCGCTCTCAGTGAAGCGTCGGATCCTCCGTGGCCGGCAGCTCGACGGCCTCGCTGAACGGGAATTCCAGCACGACCTCGCCGCTTTCGTCGGTGACGACGAGGCACGCGGTCATCAGCCGGGCCTGGTCGCCGGAACCGCGCAGGGCGGCGCGGATCGTCTCGCGGGCCGTCTGCCAGGCCGCGTCCGGATCCCGCAGTTCGAACCCGATCGGGTCGGTGACGACATCGCCGCCGATCTGCGTGTGGAAAAAGTAGCGCGGCATCGGCTTCACCGGTTCAGGGGTGCCGCCCGGGGCGGGGCGATCCTCTCAAGGTGGGGATCGCCGTCCGCCGAACCAGAACCGGTTCGCGGAGCCGCGCGCCGCTCAGCCGTTGGTCGATCGGGCCACCGGGGCGGGCGGGACGGCGCGGAGGGTCCGCACCTGTCCGGAGGGTCCACCCGCGCGGTGGTGCTTCTCCATCGCGAGGAGCGGCCGCAGCTCGGGCTCGGCGAAGTCGAGGAGCTTGGCGTTGCGCCAGTGCGGCTTGCCCGATCCGCGGCCGAACCAGCGGGACCGCTCTTCTTCGACCAGCAGCACGAGCCGGCCCGTCCAGGATTTCCGGAACCAGAAACGCCCCGTCAGCGACATCGTCCACCCTCGCCGCCGAACCGATCCCGGCATCGGACGCGTCCATAGCGGACGACGCGGCTCGCGTACCGGTGGACGAAGCCGAAGGATGGGCAGGCCACCGATATCCACAGCGCGTCGCCAGCGAGCGCTCAGCGCACGAAGTGTCGGACGGTCAGCACCAGGATGACGAGCCAGACGAACCCCGAAAGCCCGGCCACGAACCCGCGGAGGATCGCGGTCTCCAGCGCCGTGTGCGCGGGTCGCCGATCCCATTCCGGCGGGGCGCCGTCCACTCGAGACGGCTGCGGCCGCACCTGGGCCGGGCGCCGCTGCGGCATGGCCAGCAGGCGCGTCAGGCTGTCCGGAAGCGGTCGTCGGTCGGGCTGCACGGCGACGTCGAGCCTACAGGGCTCGGGTCTCGAGCGGCAAGTCTGATCCGGTCGGCTCTTCGCGGCTCGGACCGGGAGCGCCCCCTCCGGCTTGTGGCGTTCCAAGCCCATGCTACAGCTGCGGCCGGCGGGCCGCTCCGCCCATCGGTGCGCGCATGTCCCAGCCCCCCGTCCTGATCACCGGCGTCGCCGGCTTCATCGGGAATCAGCTCGCTCTGCGTCTCCTCGAAGCCGGCCGCCAGGTCGTCGGTCTCGACAACGTCAATGCCTATTACGATGTGCGGCTGAAGGAAGCGCGGCTGCACCGCCTCGCGGGCTTCGAAGGGCACAGCTTCGCCCGCCTCGATCTCGCCGACCGTGGCGGGCTCGACGCGCTGTTCCGCCGGCACGGCTTCCGGACGGTGATCCACCTCGCGGCGCAGGCCGGCGTACGTCATTCGCTGACCGATCCGCACGCCTACGCGGAGAGCAACCTCGTCGGCTTCCTCAACATCCTGGAGGCCTGCCGTCACGGCGGCGTCGAGCACCTGCTCTACGCGTCATCGAGTTCCGTCTACGGCGGCGTCACGGCGATGCCGTTCTCGGTCCATCAGAACGTCGACCATCCGCTCAGCCTCTACGCCGCGACCAAGAAGGCGAACGAGCTGATGGCGCACAGCTACAGCCATCTTTACGGGCTGCCGACCACGGGGCTGCGCTTCTTCACCGTCTACGGCCCGTGGGGCCGTCCCGACATGGCCCTGTCCCTGTTCACCCGGGCCATCCTGGCGGGCGAGCCGATCCGCGTGTTCAACGAAGGGCGGATGCTCCGGGACTTCACCTACATCGACGACATCGTCGCGGGGATCCAGGCGCTGGCAGGGCGGCCGGCCACGCCCGATCCCGCCTGGAGCGGCGGCGCCCCGGATCCGGGGACCAGTGCGGCCCCCTATCGGATCTACAATATCGGCAACACCGAGCCGGTGGCGCTCCTCGACATGATCGCGCTCCTCGAGGCGGCCCTGGGGCGCAGGGCGGAGAAGATCCTTCTGCCGATGCAGCCGGGTGACGTGCCGGCAACCTGCGCCGACATCGACGATCTCGTGCGCGCCGTCGGCTTCCGGCCCTCGACGCCGTTGCGCACGGGGATCGACCGCTTCGTCGCGTGGTACCGCAGCTACCACGGGGTCTGAGATTTGCGCAGCGATCGCGCCGAAGGAACGAAGCGCCGGGCAGGACGGGCGACCGTGCAGGGAGCCAATCCGGGCGCTCGGTGTTGAGGGAGGCGGCAACCTGGCGCAGCCACGGATCTGCACGCCGACGACGGCTTTACCAGACTAGGCCGTTGCACGCGGCGGGCAGATTCATTTAGAGCTGTTCCAGGCAGGCAAGCTCTGCCCGCAACGCTGCCGCGGCGGCGGCCAACAGGAGGAAATCCATGCGTTCACTCGTTCTCGGCGCCGTCCTTGCAGTCCTGATCCCGCTCTCGGCGCAGGCCCAGGAGGCCGGAGACGCGGCCGCCGGCGAGAAGGCGTTCGCCCCCTGCAAGGCGTGTCACAATTTTCAGAAGAACGGCGTCGGTCCCGACCTGAAGGGCGTGGTCGGCCGCAAGGCTGGCACCTACGAGGGCTACAGCTACTCGGCCGCGCTGAAGAACTCCGGGATCACCTGGGACGAGGCCAACCTGCACGAGTGGTTGAAAAACCCGAAGGCGAAGGTGCCGGGCACCAAGATGATCTTCCAGGGCTACCCTGACGACAAGAAGATCAACGACGTGATCGCCTACCTCAAGACCCAGTCCTGAGCGGCTGATCCGCGCGAGCCGGATCCGGAGGTGGCCGACCGGCCGCTTCCGGATCTGTCCGGGCGGGTCCTAGTCCGGGAGCATCCCGGTCTGCAGGCCGAGCCTGAGCGTCACGAGATCGTGCAGCAGGTTCTTGCGACCCTCGATGTCGAGACCGGTCAAGCCGCCCGCATCATCGGGGATGCAGGCCAGCTGGTCACGCAACGCCGCGCCGGCCGGGGTCAGGAAGATGCTGACCTGGCGTTCGTCGACGCGATCGCGGGCGCGCCGCACCCGACCCGAGGCTTCGAGCCGCTTCAGAAGCGGCGTCAGCGTCCCGGAGTCCAGGAACAGACGGTTCCCGATCTCCTTGACCGACAGGCCATCCTGCTCCCAGAGCACCAGCAGGACCAGGTATTGCGGATACGTCAGTTCGTGGCGGCCAAGCAGGTTGCGGTAGGCGCGGCCAAAGGCGTGCGCGGCGGCGTAGACCGCGAAGCAGAGCTGGTTGTCGAGGCGCTGCCGCTCCCTCTGCGACGGCTCGTCGGCACGCGCGTGCGCCGCCCGACTCGGCTCGGCGCCGCTCTGCGAAGCAGTGGGGCCTGGCATAGGAAAACTCTCTCTGGTAAAGACAGGCTCGCGTACCGGTACGGCGTGAGGTCACTCTTAGGCAGTTCGCTGAGCGTATACAATTGGGGCGTTCAACCACGGTTGGCCACACCAGCTGTGCGGGAACGCTCAGCGATCCATGAGCGGATGCAGATCGCGGACCATCGCCTTGAGGCGCTCGTCCAGAACATGGGTGTAGATCTGCGTCGTGGAGATGTCGGCGTGGCCGAGGAGCTCCTGAACGATGCGCAGATCGGCGCCGTTCTGAAGAAGATGGCTGGCGAAGGCGTGGCGGAGGACGTGGGGGCTCACGCGGTCCGGATGCAACTCCGCCGCCGAGGCCAGGGTCTTGAGGTCGCGGGCGAAGGCCTGCCGCGTGAGATGGCCGCTGTCGCTGTCGGCCGGAAACAGCCAGGGTGACTCCTCCGGGACTGCCGCGAGATGGGCCGTCATGGCAGCGCGGGCCGCCTCGGTCAGGGGGACGAGCCGCTCGCGGCCGCCCTTGCCCTTGACGATGAGGTAGCGTTCGCGGGTCGCGCCGGCGGCACGCGGCAGGGCAACCAGCTCGGAGACACGCAGACCCGTCGCATAGAGCAGCTCGAGCAGGCACACCATCCGGCGTGCCCGACGGGCCGGCCCCGGTGTTTGGTCGGCGGAGGCCGCCGCCTGCGCGGCCCCCAGCAGCCGGTCGACCTCCGCGACGGACAGCACTTTCGGCAGGCTCCGCCCGCGGCGGGGACCGGAGACCGCGACGCTGGGATCGGTCTCGGCGCCGCCTTCGGCGTAGAGGAACTTGTGGAAACCGCGCACACAGGACAGGCGCCGCGCCGCCGAGGATGCCTTGAGCCCGCGCGTTTCGAGATCGATCAGGAAAGCCCGAAGGATGCCGGCGTCCACGTCCTGGAGTTCGATCCCGGACCGGGCGAGATAGCCGAGATAGTCGTCGAGGTCGCGCCTGTAGGCGGTCAGCGTGTTGAGGCCGGCGCCGCGCTCGGCGGCCAGCATGTCGAGATAGTCGGCCACCTCGGGACGGGGCGCCGGGACGGCGCCGCGGTCCTCGGACGCGCTCAACGACTGCCCGGCTGGAGCTTCGAGGCCGGGATCGTGACAGTCATCTCCCGCGGCGTCGGCTGGACGAAGTTCGCCAGCGCGAACATCGCCGCGAACACGAGACCCGCCAGGATCGCGAGGGTGGCAAAGAAACGGAACAGGGTCGGCACGTCGGTCGAACCTCGGGCAGACGGCGCAGGCGGCGGGAATGAGGGCGGGCGAAGGCCTTCTTCGAGCCGCCGCGGGTGCCCGGGTTCGACCACGCGAACGCGGCGCTGACAAGGCCCACAACGACACAGCGATGCGTTTCGCAGCCCGCTTGAATCGCGCTAAGAGCCTGCCGCAGGATGCGGAGCTGCCGGGCGACGGGCGCACGGCAGCGGATGAGGAGGCGGGGACGCCACACGGATGCGATGCAGGAGTCGATGCAGGAGGCCATGAGCGGGGAGGAGGCCGGGGAACCGATCGAGGCGCGTCTGCGCCGCGCGCTCGGCCCGCGCTCGATCGTTCTCGTCGGCCTCATGGGGGCAGGCAAGAGCACCGTCGGCCGGCGTCTGGCGAGCCGCCTCGGGCTGATCTTCAAGGATGCCGACATCGAGATCGAGGCGGCGGCGGGCCTGACGATCCCCGACATCTTCGCCATCTACGGCGAGTCGAGCTTTCGGGATGGCGAGGAACGAGTGATCTCGCGGCTACTCCGGGCCGGACCGCTCGTCCTGGCGACCGGCGGAGGCGCCTATCTGCGCGAGGCAACCCGGGCGCGCATCGCGGAATCGGCGGTCTCGGTCTGGCTGAAGGCCGATCTGGACGTGCTGATGCGGCGCGTCCGCAAGCGCGGGAACCGTCCGCTGCTCCAGACCGAGGACCCCGAGGCGACGATGCGGGACCTGATGGCCGTGCGGCACCCGGTCTACGCGGCCGCCGACGTGATGGTCATCTCCCGCGAGGTCTCGCACGACCGGGTCGTCCAAGACGTTCTGGAGGCGCTGGACGCGCATCTCAGCGGCGAAGGATCGATTCCCGTTGCTGCACAGTGAGACCCCAGCGAGCCGAGCGATGACCGAGCCGACGCCCCGTCTAGATCCACTGACCGTCCACGTGCCGCTCGATGCCGGCCGCGCCTACGACATCCTGATCGGGCGCGGGCTGATCGACACGGCGGGCGCCGCCGTCGCGGCCCTCGGGGCGCGCCGTGCGGCCATCGTGACGGACACGACCGTCGGCGCGCTCTATGCCGAGCGCCTGCAATCGAGCCTGGAGCGCGCCGGCCTCCGGACCGGCGTGGTGAAGGTGGCGCCGGGCGAAGCCTCGAAATCCTACGCGGGCTACGCGGAGGTCTGCGACGGCCTGCTGGCCCTCAAGGTCGAGCGCGGCGACCTCGTCGTGGCCCTGGGCGGCGGCGTGGTGGGCGATCTCGCCGGCTTCGCGGCCGCGACCCTGCGGCGGGGCGTGCGCTTCGTGCAGGTTCCGACCAGCCTTCTGGCACAGGTCGATTCCTCGGTGGGCGGCAAGACCGGAATCAACGCCCCGCTGGGCAAGAACCTGATCGGCGCCTTCCACCAGCCGCGCCTCGTCCTCGCGGATACGGCCGCCCTCGACACCCTGTCCGAGCGCGAGATGCGGGCCGGCTACGCCGAGGTCGCCAAGTACGGGCTGATCGCCGATCCCGCGTTCTTCGATTGGTGCGAGGCGCACTGGCGCGGGATCTTCGCCGGTGGCCCGGAGCGCGAGGAGGCGGTCGCCTCCTGCTGCCGGGCAAAGGCGGCCGTGGTCACCCGGGACGAGCGGGAGGACGGGGAGCGGGCGCTGCTCAACCTCGGCCATACGTTCGGCCACGCCCTGGAGCGACTGACCGGCTACGACGCGGCGCGACTGGTCCACGGGGAGGGTGTGGCGATCGGCACGGCGCTCGCCTTCCGGTTCTCAGCCCGGCTCGGCCTCTGCGCCGGCCAGGATGCGGGCCGGGTCGCCAACCACCTGGCCCTCGCCGGTCTGCCGACCCGTCTGCAGGCGGTTCCCGGTGGGTGCGGAGATGCCGAGGCAATCCTCGACGCGATGGCGCAGGACAAGAAGGTGCGCGACGGGGCGCTGACCTTCATCCTCGCCCGCGGGATCGGTCAGAGCTTCATTGCCCCGGGCGTGGACCGTGCGGAAGTCGCGGCTTTCCTGCGGGATGAATTGGCGTCGGACCGGCCTCTCTGACAGGGTCCGGGGGCCGGCTGCGGCCTTGCCTAACGCCGGCTGGGCCGCTATGAGCCTGCCACGTCCGGCGCCGCTTGTCGCGCACCGGGCAGGACGCCTCCGGGGTCCGGGCCGCAATAGCTCAGCTGGTAGAGCACCTCATTCGTAATGAGGGGGTCGGGGGTTCGAATCCCTCTTGCGGCACCACTAATTACCTCTGTGCTTGCTTACCGGAATATGGGCACGGCAAGCACATAGTGAGCAGCATGGCGAATAACCCTACCGTCTCCGCGCTGCGCAAGGCCGCCGGGTGGGCCGATCAGTAGATCGACGCCGCAGTCGATGCGATACGCGTACATTTGGGGACTGAGCCTAACCCGTTATCGAGCGATCGCAGGTTCGACGTCGCAGGGATAACGCGCACCGCCCTGCATTTGGCCGAGGCACTGAAGTCCCACGAGCGCGCCTGGAAGCGGACCATGGTCCGGACTGCGATCCTGCTGGTGCACGCGGTGAAGACATGAGCGAGGACACGCCAGAAGCCGGGGCAGGCGGAAGGTCCGCCTCGTGGCCTTCCTGCTTCCGCGCCTCAAGGGTAACGACGCCGAGCGGGACAGTGCGCACAATGTGGTGCTGATCGCGCTCGACACGGCACATGCCGAGGGGTTGAGGCATGCTGCCCGCTTTTGCCGGACCGTCGGAACTGGCGCTCAGCAGCATGGCGAAGCGGCCAAGGCTTTGGCCAAGGTGCTTGAGACTATGGCCGCGCGCGAGGATGCCGAGATGGCCGAAGCGGCGCGGCGGTGGCAGGACGATCCGTGAGCGCCCCCTCCAAGACGTCGCACGAGCGCGCAATGGTTCCAGCATATGATGCGGCGCCTGGACGGATTCGGGCGCAGGTTCGGCCTGGACGAGGCGGCCACGCGGGAGATCGTCGAACAGATCGCAGCTGACATGCCTGAGCGATCGGACGAGAAGCGGCTGGAGACCGCTCGCGGATGCCTGCTAGCGGCAGCGTGGGCTTAGCCGTGCTGGTCGAGTTCGACCCGGTGACTGAGGCGGTCGAGGCATTTTGGGGGCTTGGGCCACACCGTCGTGCCCGACGATGATTACGAGCACTGGCAGGTGGACGGCGGGGAGTGGATGACACCAGGCGACCTGCTGGCGCTTGCCCTGCGCCGCGGCTTGATGAATGGGGAGTGTCAGGAATTTCGTGTGGGGGCGGCGTGTTGAACATCAGGCCGCCATGGCCCTTGTGAAGCGCTCGCCGAAGATGACGGCGAACTGCGCCTTGGCCATGACCACCTCAGGCGAGGCCATCGTCCACGCCTTCTCGGAGCGGTTCAAGACCAGGTAGAGCAGCTTCAGGTCGGCCTCGTCGGTCGGGAAGTGACCGCGGGCGCGCACGGCCCGGCGCAGGGTGGCGTTCAGGGCCTCGATGGCGTTCGTCGTGTACAGGATCCGACGAACCTCGCCGGGGAAGGCGTAGAACGGGATCACCTCGCCCCAGGCTCGCCGCCAGCTCTGGGCGATGGCCGGGTAGCGCTGACCCCACGCGCCCGCCTCGAAGGCCGTCAAGGCCGCCTCGAAAGCCGCGGCATCGAGCGCGCGGTAGATGTCCTTCAGCGCGGCGGCCACGAGCTTGCGGTCCTTGTAGGAGACGAAGTCGAGGCTGTGGCGCGAGGCCGTGGACGATGCAGGTCTGGACCAGCGCCTCGAGAAACACCGCCCGGATCGCGTCGGGGAAGCCCTTCAAGCCGTCGACTACGGCCAGCAGCACGTCCTCGACGCCGCGGTTCCTGAGCTCGTTCATGACCCGCAACCAGAACGTGGCGCCCTCGTTCTGCTCCAGCCACAAGCCGAGGACCTCCTTGGAGCCGTCGGCGCGCACGCCCAGCGCGATGTGGACCGCCTTGTTGCGGACGACGCCCTCGTCACGCACCTTGATCCGCAGAGCGTCGAAGAACACGATCGGATAGACCGGCTCCAGCGGCCGGGCCTGCCAAGCGGCGACCTCCTCCAGGACCGCGTCGGTCACCGCGCTGATCCGGTCGGGGGAGACCTCGATGCCGTAGAGCTCGCGCAGGTGCCCGACGATCTCCCGGGTGCTCATGCCGCGGGCGTACATCGACATGATCTTGTCGTCGAAACCCGGGAAGCGGCGCTGATAGCGGGCGATCAGCTACGGATCGAACGTCGCCTGCCGGTCGCGCGGGATCGCCCGCTCGATCCGGCCTGTCTCGGTCGTGACCGTCTTGCGACCGTAGCCGTTGCACATGTTGCCGGCCTCCTCGCCCGCCAGATGGTGGTCCATCTCGGCGTTGAGCGCCCGCTCGGCCAGGGCCTTCTTCAGCTCATCCAGCAGGCCGTCGGCCTCGAACGCCGTCTTCGGATCGGCCTCGGCCAGGAGCTGATCCGGGAGCGCGTCAGGGATACGGGGTGCCTTGCGTCGTGCCATCGGGAACCTCCTTCGGATCCACTATGGCCGCCCCCACACGAAATTCCTGACAGTCCCCGTTCCATGGCGGGGGCGGGCATGCGAGGAATGACGTCCCCTACGGCTTGGAGGACGTCCCCGGCGCCGCTCAGGCCGCTTCCTTCGCTTATCCCGAGACCCGCAACCTTGCGTCCTTCGAGCGAGGATGGAATGACAGCTGCCACGGCTACGACATGGCGTTCTTCGACAGCATTATCCGGTCGATCAAATCCCGATATCGCATCGATGAGAGACGCGTCTTCGTCGCCGGCTTATCGTGGGGCTGCGATTACGCTGCAGCGCTGGCGTGCTGCAGAGGCAATGTGATCTGAGGCATTGCGGCGGCCTGCAGCGACGAGTTCAAGGACCCCACCAATTCTGCAATCTATTTCAACGGTTCATGCCCCGTCACTTCGAAGGCAGCCATCCAGTTCACCCATCAGGAGACGAGTGACCCGCTCTACCCGGCACCGATTTTCGCTGCCACGAGCCGGCTATTTCAGACCCTTAATGCCTGTCCAGCCAAGGCGCCCAAACCGGACGGGCCGAATTGCGTTGCCTACCAGGGATGCAGGCAAGATTTGGTCGAATGCGCCTTTAAGAACATCGGTCATGCTCCTGGCGCGAACTGGGCGGCCGACACCTGGGCATTCTTCTCCAGATTGCGCTGAGCGTGCGCCAGTCGATGCCGGTAGTCGCGCTGCTGCGGCCGTCTGTGACACGGCCGGACGCCTGCCGAAACGGAAGAGTGCGCCGAAGCCGAAGAAGGCGGCGAGGCGCAGGGGACGAGCAGCGATCATCTGCGCGCCGCCGAGCAGAAGGGACCGGACGAGAGGGCGGGGCGCGAGGCGTGGTTTGAGGGTCTGTCCGATCTCGATCCAACCCCGCCTCGTATCCCTCGACGAGACCTGAATCTCGACCAACATGGCCCGCACCCGCGGGCGTTCACCGCGCGGCGAGCGGCTGCGCTCGCCAGTGCCGCATGGCCACTGGAAGACCACGACCTTCGTGGCGGGCCTACGCTTGTCCAGGATGTTTGATCTCGCGGTGTTGTGCTCGACCGTTGAACGCTGTGGCGGAAGCCGGAACGTGGCGCCCGTACCGCCTTGGATTGAGATAAGAGCTGCGGTGCCGCCACGCTTCGAAGAACGATTGATGCACCCGGCATGGATTTCCCGGGCTTGCAGCGGCGCTCACAATGGTAGACCGAGCACAGCCCTGACATCCTTGGATTGCCTATGAAACTCCGAATGCCAATCCTGTCCCGCCGGCATGGTCCGTTATTCGGCAATGCGCTTCCGGGGTTCGATCCGACTTATTATCTGAATCGTAATCCCGATGTACGTGAGGCTGGCTTGAACCCGCTTCAGCACTTTCTTGCTCACGGATGGAGGGAGGGACGTGAT
This sequence comes from Methylobacterium sp. P5_C11, assembly GCF_054049775.1. Lineage (NCBI taxonomy): Bacteria > Pseudomonadati > Pseudomonadota > Alphaproteobacteria > Hyphomicrobiales > Methylobacteriaceae > Methylobacterium > Methylobacterium sp. P5_C11. The sequence goes on from NZ_JBFULS010000001.1 coordinate 369,654, forward strand.
CCGAGCGCAGGTTTCAGTACGTCGGGCTATCTCGCGGCAAATCCAGATGTCGCAGCCTCAGACCAAAATCCCCTGCTTCATTTCCTGGAGAACGGCCTTGCCGAGGGCCGAACCGGTTTCACGGCCGGAAGCACTTCCGTGCCTGCACTGGAGCCGAGTCCGCACCATTGGGCGCCGGCCTCATCGAATCCTGAAGTTACAATTGCTCTTCAGGGCTTCATTGATGAGGCCAACCATGCTCGCATCCGTGGTTGGGCATTCAATCCAGCGTCACCTAATTCCCCGACCATCATCACCATCATTGTCAATCAATCCCCTGTCAATACAGTGATAGCGGGAAAATTTCGTCCTGATCTGCGCGAGGCAAGTATCGGAAACGCACATCAYGGATTTACTTACACATTCTTTCCGCCCCTCAGCACCGACATCCAACAGACAATCGTGGTTCGTCGCAGCGCAGACGGTCAGGACATCGGGCGGGCCGTGCTGCCTGCAATGCGAAGGAACTGACGCACACAACCGGAGAAGCGGTCGAACACGATTTGGTCGGACTCGACGGTGACCACCGGCCGGTCGTTGACCATCAGGGCGCCGGCGTGCTCGACGCGCAGGAAGCCGTGCTCGGGATGGACGCCGAAGAACTGCGGCGCGGTCCAGCCCAGCCGGTGCGCCTCGGCACCGTGATAATCGATGAAGGCCAGCGCGTTCGCCCGCATTGCCGCCCCCTTCGCCGACAGGAGATATCGGCACCGCGAGGCGTGTCCGCATAGGCGTTCGATCTGGCCGCGTCAGAAGACGACGGCGAGCGGTTTCAGTCTCCGATCCCTCTAAACCTCGAACCAGAAGCTGGCGCCTTCCTCGCACATGCCCTCTCGATGCATGTACTTGATGGGGGCGATGATGTCGGATACAGGCTTATAATAAAACATCATAGCAAGGATGTATTGTTCGTTCCAAAATAATCTATCGCAAACTTCAGGGTACTCATACGGCAGATGTATGTCGTGCACGTGCACGATCACGCCGGACTTGAGAAGCGGATAAATCCTAAGAAAGAAATGCGTCGTATCGCTACCGTGAAACAGGAGGTGGCTGCCGTCAAGCATCAGAACATCACCGTCTTCCAGAGACTGGAAGTATAACGGGTCAACATCGAGAAGGCCATCTGAAACCCACTTGTCAGCGATTTGGCGGACGCTAGAACGCGGATTCGGATCGATGCACTCAATCTTAGTATTAAGCCCGTACTTGCTGATGGCGCGGCGGGCAAATTTTGTACTATTCCCGCTGCCGATCTCGATATATCGGGCAGGCTTTCGAGTGGCAAGGATGGTCGTGAGGGCCAACGCGTCGCCGTAACTGAAGTAGCCATTCGGCAGGTACGGGGTCCGGCTATCAACGTCGCGATCCTGCACGTCGGAGAAGTCGGCGAATTGCTTCATGTCGTCGGCAAATGTCGCGAACTGCCGGATTTTACGCGCCATGCGCTCACGTAGCCAAACATATGGCGAGCGATTCAACTCAGTTTTTACGACGTAGTCGCCGTCTAGAGGCACAGCCAGACCGGGATTTTGATATCCCGGCATGAGCACCCTTCCATTAGTGTAATAGGGCACCATAGCGTGGGCGCCAGCGAACATTTCGATCGTCGGATGCGTGATCTTTTCGCCCGTTCCACTCATTATCGATAGAGCCTATCCGCCAGCAAATCGAGTTGCGCGGCAATTAGCACATCCGAAGTGCGATGAGCAAATATTGGAATAGAAAATGTGTGAATTCGTACTTTTTTCAAGCCACCCAGATCAGGGTATATTTTCCTTTATGCGAAGATAATCTGCGTATAGCTTGATTCATTTTTGCCGCGCCGACGGTCAAAAGCGGGAAATTTTGCATATTACCGCTTTAAAGTGAGTTCATGACGGATCTTTCGATTTGAGAAAATGTCATAAAAATTTTGGTATATGAATTTTTTGGTTCGACAACTCAGACGTTGTTCTGGCCGGCGCGGCTCGACGATCTTAGATCTGAAACTACCCGACCAGAAATTCGGCGTAGATCATCCGTTCAGATTTGGCCTGCGAAACAGGGCGCGACACTGGATCGCTTGTGAGCCTTATTTTGTGCGGTTCGACCATGAATCCAGCCGCACTCCACCCCTTCAATCAAAGGCGTAGTGCCTGGAGAGACATATTGCCGGGCTTCGATCCGATATATTATCAATATTGATATCCAGACATGCGCAATTCTGGGGCAGATATGCAAAAACATTGTGTTAATATCGGAAGGAAAGTGGGACGAGATCAGAGTGACTGATTCAGCACGGCGGGCTATCTTGCTGCCAATCAAGATGTTGCGTTGGCTGATCAGAACCCGCTTCTGCATTTCCTTAATTTAGGTGTATGGTCCCGGGATGTTGTGTGACGGATCGAGCCTGAAGCRTTCGGGCTCTTTGGTCCAGATCTGGAGGACATGCTCGTAGGGCGTGAGGCCACGCAGGGTCTTCAGCCGACGGGCATGGTTGTAGGCGTCGACGAACAGCTGCAGGTGCGCCCGGAGCTGTGCGTGGGTCTCGTAGTGGTAGCGCTTGACCGTGGCGTCCTTGATGGTGCGGTTCATCCGCTCGACCTGACCGTTGGTCCAGGGATGGTTGGGTTTGGTCAGGCGATGCTCGATGCCGTGCTCGTGGCAGACGCGATCGAACATGTGCCGGCTGTAGAGAGCTGTCGGGCCTGAGCGGTTGCGCGGGGCATGGCAGAACTGCACCCCATTGTCGGTCAGCACGGTGTGGATCTTGTACGGCACGAACACGACCAGCGCGCGAAGGAAGTCCGATGCTGTGTAGCGGTTCGCTTCAGCTTCCAGCTTGACGAAAGCCAGCTTCGAGGTTCGGTCGATGGCCACAAACAGGTAGAGCTTGCCCTGTTCTGTCCTGACCTCGGCGATATCGATGTGCACGTAGCCGATGGGGTAATCGGCGAAGCGCTTCTTCTTGGGCTTGTCGCCTTCCATCTCGGGCAGGCGGCTGATACCGTGCCGCTCAAGGCAACGGTGCAGCGACGAGCGGGTCAGGTGCGGGATCGTGGGCTGCAGGCCGTAGAGGCAGTCGTCCAGCGGCAACAGGGTATGCCGGCGGAAGGCGACGATGATGGCCTCCTCCTTTGGGGTCAGAACCGTCGAACGGGGCTGCTTCGGCCCCATGGCGGCATCGCCTGTCGTCTGCCGAGCTCGCCACTTCTGGATCGTCGTCGGGCTGACGCCGTAGCGCTTGGCCGCAACTCTCACGCTTTCTTGATGTAGCTGTATTGCGCGACGGACCGCCTCCGTCGTGCGGGCGCTGCCGTGGAGAATTTGGCCCATAGCGCATCCCTCGCCGCATGGTGATCAACCGTACCACCACACCGCGGGATCAAACACCTAGGGTTTGCAGAAAGTAGAAGCGGCTTTGGTAAAGAGCTGAATCCGCTGGCGCCGAGACCGAACGCATCGATAGATCCCCTCAAGATGCTGCATCCTCCAACAATTCATGAACCGATCTCGCTTCAAGACTTCATTGATGAGGTCGACCACACCTTCATCCGGGGGTGGCGTTGAATGGCACGTCGAGTATGACTTCGGCGACCTTAATCATTCTGGTCAAGGGGCGGTTAAATGGGCGAGCGACAGCGAAGGACTTTCGACCAGACTTGTTGCGCGATAATATTGGCAATGGCGACCACGATTTTCGTTATGATTTTAATCCTCTGCTCAAATCAGTTTCTGATAAAACTTTTATCGTTCAGAGATCTAATGACGGATTAGAGATTTGCCGCGTCGAGCTTTGCGCGCGAAATAGCTGAGCGTTTCAACGGGAAGCAAAAAAAGGGCCGCGCCGGCGGACCGGGCGGGCCTTCCCAGATCCGGGCTCGGGGGGATCGGCGGCCAAAGTCAGGGCGCCCAAGACGTATGCACGATGTTGATACTGCCGATCAGTGCAGCAGGCGGCCTTATAGTTAGGACCATGGTGCCGAACGCGTCGCTGGCACTGACGAGCTCGCATTTGATCCGTTTGTCCATCGTGTCCAAGCGCTTCTCGACGCCGTCGATCCGCTCTTGCAGCGCTTCGTTGTCTTTTTCGATTTCGGAGCGCGGGACGGAGATCATCGATCCCCTGCATGATATTAGTGTGCCGGGCTTCGGCCGCAGTCTGAGCCGACTTTTTCGCATCCACGAGCGAGTTCTGCTGCTCCTCGATGCGGGCGAGGGCGATCAGGGCGCGCGTTTCGGAGTTAGCGTCGGCGCCCTCCTCGTAACCGGCAGACATGGCAAGGGGATTTCTCGAGGTTCGAGCGCGGCAGAGAAGGTCTTCACCGAGGCCGGGCGGGACGGGTGGTGGCACGCGCTCGGCGACGCCTTCAGCGATGAGGTCGTGCACCTTGCGCGGGACCAACGGCCGACGGACGCGGCGGGGCTTCTCGTGGGACATGGCGGCTAGCCTCGAGCTGAGCAGCTACTTGCCGAAGATCCGCCGCGCCGACGGCGCGATGCCGGCGACGCCGATCACCGAGAGCACGTTGGCATTCTCCATCGCGTCATACGGTGCCGGCAGCTTCGCGACCTGCCAATTGACCCGGAAGGTGCTATCCGGAACGATCGCGCCGAAGCGGATCGTGCGGAGCGCGAACGCTGTCAGGAGGGACTGTCAGGATCATCGGGACTGTCAGGAATTTCGTGTGGGGGCGGCCATAGTGGATCCGAAGGAGGTTCCCGATGGCACGACGCAAGGCACCCCGTATCCCTGACGCGCTCCCGGATCAGCTCCTGGCCGAGGCCGATCCGAAGACGGCGTTCGAGGCCGACGGCCTGCTGGATGAGCTGAAGAAGGCCCTGGCCGAGCGGGCGCTCAACGCCGAGATGGACCACCATCTGGCGGGCGAG